>JAHFSZ010000049.1 GCA_023265515.1 Verrucomicrobiota bacterium | reverse complement strand
CACAATTTTAGTTTGAAAACACCGGCAAAAGTGGCAGTTTCTTCCAGCTTCAATGCCGATGTAGCTCAGTGGTAGAGCAACGGTTTCGTAAACCGTGGGTCGCCAGTTCAATCCTGGCCATCGGCTCCATCCTTCTTCGCTCAAGTGACATTATCCTTCAACTTTCCGGCCCGGGACAACCCTTCAACATGGGTTTCAGCCGCATCGCCAGGACGAGGATGAAGATGGGCACGATCTGGAGCAGTAAGCGGCCGAAAGAGAACCGGATGTGCCAGGCGATGTCGAATGGTGTCGCCATGTAGACGAGAAAATAAGAGCAGAAGCTCGCCAACAGGAAGCTCGAGAGGCAGGAGTCCCAGAAGGATCTTCGGCCAGCGGCTGGTTTCAAAACAAAGAAGAGGGCGATGCACACCGGCCAGAAGAGCACCCACTCGTTCCAGTCCAGCATCACGCCCGCGCATTCCGCTGCCACCTGCATCAACCGGGAGAGCGTGATCCTCGAAAAAAACTGCGCGGGGCTATCACTGACAAAAAAATGGGCGGGAGCGACAGCCTTGATCGCCGCCCAGGAAAGAAACCCCGGCATAATTCCTGCCAGCAGGCACAGAAGATTGGCTCGGCGAAACCGCAGGCCATGCCTCCACCCAGCCCATGCGGCGGAGGCCGCCAGAATGACCAGATAGAGCGTTGCTTCGTTCTTGAGAAACATCGCGAGACCGAGAGCAAAGCCGCCCGCCGCGAACTGCAGCGGCGTCTGGGCGCGGATCAGGACCGTGACCGCCAGCAAAAGATAGGCGGCCAGGGGAAGGTCCGCGTATTGGCGCACGCTCCAGCTGAGGAACGCGGGCGTCAGCAACACGATCAGCGACGCCGCGAGGCCAAGCCGGGGGCCGAGAAGCTCCGACAGGTTCTCGTTCAGGAGCAAAAAAACGGCCCACGAAAAAAGAAGACCGACGGCCAGGGGAACCAAAAAACAGCCGCAGAAGGAAAAACTCCAGAAGGAGGCAATCAACGAGGGGAGCAAAAGCGGGTAATCGAACGGATAGGCGGCGGGCGTCCATCCCTGGCAGGAGAAGATCGTCATCCACGCCCTGCCGCCAAAAGCCATATGCCTGGCCTTCACGTTCCAGACGGCCCAGGAATCCCAGTCACCATACCACTGCTCAAGGACCCATGCACACAGGATCGCCAGGCCGAGAAAATCCCCGGCACAAAGCCTCAGCGGCAGGCGGAAACTTTTTCCCATGCGTTTTAAAACCAGGATTTGGGCGAGGATCGAAACAAGGTGAAGAAGGATGAGACCGCCAAGATTCACCGTCCCCCACAAAAGGAGGTGCCAAAAGAAGAGCAGTCCGCCGATCCCAAAACCGAAAAGAATGATGGTGGAAAGCACCGCCCTTCTCGGCTCCAGAACACACGTGGAGAGATACCCCCCCGCCCCGAGCAGAAGAGCATAGAAACTAACGAACATCTTTCCTCAGCAGCCAGACGGCGTCCGGGAATTTTTGCGCGACGCGCAGCCCGGCTTTTTTCTGAATGGCACTGATCTCAGCGGGCGTGAAATCGGAGGCGATCACCCAATCCGCCGCGTTTCCCTCTTCAATCAGGGCGGGCGCGAGCACGTACTGGGCCTGCTGCAAATCGCGGTAGTACGGCACACCGGTCTTTTGGGAAAGGAAGGAAATGTCGTGTCGCGCCGGGAGAAAAAACTGGAGTGGGAGGTACTTTTTTCCGGGGGACTCCTGGTAAAAAAACCGCGGAAGCCTTTCAACATAGGCCACCGCCATCTGCAGCGCTCCAATCGCCGTCGAACAGACAAGGGCGCCAATCAGCGCGAAAACCGCGGTCCGCTTCTGACGCCCGAAGTCCACTCGCCCCGTATCCGAACTTCACATCAAAAAGTCAAGATTCAAGCCGCGGACAACCGCGCACCGATCACCAAATCTCCACGGGACCCTTGGGCACCGGGATCGATTCGCGCCGGGCGGCATCCGGCTCCTGCATGAACGAAGGCACCATCGGCGGGGAACGGTAATTCGGCTGGAGATTCCCCGATTCGTCCAGAAACTGCCGGCGCCACGCAATGTAGTCGCCTAATATTCCGTCGTACTCCGCGCGCGTCTCGAGCCGGACAATCCGGCGGTTGAACACACTTGCCGGGCCGAACCGCTTCGCGTACCACGGCGCCACTTTCCGGAACATCCGGCAGCCGTGGACCTCGCCGAATACCTGCACCATCCGGTCCAAATGCCGGGTCATTACCCGGATTCGCTCGGAAAAAGAGGGTTCGGGCAGAAGCTCGCCCGTCCGGAGATAATGAAGGCTCTGAGTAAAGATCCAGGGGTTATAGAACGCACCACGGCCGATGCTGACTCCGGCGCATCCGGTTTCCTCCATCATGTGCCGGACCGCCTGGGGCGTTGTGACGTCGCCATTGCCGATGACCGGAACGCTCCTGACGGCCTGGACGACCGCGCGGATCCCGGCCAGCTTCACTGTTCCGGAAAATCCCTGCTCCCGAGTCCGGCCGTGAACCGCGATGGCCGCAACGCCCGCGTCCTCCAGCGCCCGTGCCAGGTCAGGCGCCGTCCAGTTCTCATCATTCCAGCCGAGGCGCATCTTGACGGTCACGGGGATCTTGAGCGCTTCGACCATCCCCTTGACCAGCTTTGCCGTGTTTGCGTGCTCGGTCATCATCGCGGAGCCGCCGCCGACCTTGCACACTTTCCGGACCGGACAGCCCATATTGATGTCCACGGCCGACACGCCGGCCGATTCCAGGTAAAGAGCCGCGTCGCGCATTTCCTCGGGGACCGAACCGAACAACTGCACCGCCAGGGGCCGGTCTTCGGGACAGCTCGCGATCAATTGAAGCGCCTTGGAATTTTTTTCCAGCAGGGAGCGGGCATTCACCAGGTCGGTCGTGGCGAGGTCGAGCCCGCCGAGCTCGCGCAGGGTGAGCCGGAACGGCAGGTTGGTGTAACCCGCCAGCGGCGAGAGAAAGAGGTTGGATTGCAGCTTGAGTGGCCCGATACGGAACATCCGTCCACTTTCCACTGAAAATTATCGGGACGCAAGTGACGAATGGGAGTAGGCTCACACCATGAACTGCCCGCTCTGCGAATCCCACTCCACCACCGCTTTTTTCGAGAAGGTCGACCCGATTCACGGGATCCGGAAATATTTCAAATGCCACGATTGCCTGCTGATCTTCCTCCTTCCGGAGGCCCATTTGAGCCCCGAGGATGAAAAACAGCGCTACGACCAGCACCAGAACAACCCGGACAACGTCGGGTACGTCAAGTCCCTCAAAAAACTGGTCGTTCCTCTCAGCTCGAAGTTGAGACCCGCTTCACACGGTCTGGATTTCGGCTGCGGACCCCAGTCCGTCTTGAAACTGATGTTCGAGGAACTCGGGCACTCGATGGACCTCTACGATCCGTTCTATTTCAACAACGAAGAGGTCCTGCGGCAACGCTACGACTTTGTGGCATGCACCGAGGTCGTCGAGCATTTTTACTCGCCGCAGAAGGAATTCATCACGCTCAACAACCTGCTCAAGACCCAGGGAAGCGTGCTCGGAATCATGACCCAACTGGTGGAAAATGAGAACGACTTCCGTGATTGGTGGTACCACCGCGATCCGACGCACGTCTGTTTCTACCGGAGGGAAACGTTCCAGTGGATCGCAAGCTGGAAGCGCTTCACCGTGGAATATCCGGATGCGAACATCGTTATTCTCACGAAGTAGAACCTAAAAGCTCTTTGCGGATCAGTCCTTGGACTTGTTCAGCTTGAAAGTGTAGGAACCGCCAGAGCCGTCGATTCGCTCGCCATTCATCCGGAACACCAGTTGGAAGGTTTTGCCCCGATCAAAGAATTCGGGCACGCCGGCCCTCGGCGCCACGCCCGAATTGGAGACCGTCGTCAGGACGGCCTGCGCGAACGCCCTGCCATCCTTATCTACCACCTCGATCCGCCCGGTGAGGCTGCGCAGAATGCCAGGCTCGCCGCCCAACGCAACCGTGGCCGTCGCCAGTTCTCCTTCGTTTTTGTTTTCCACAACCATAAAAATCACCTGGTAGTTGTTCTTGTCGTTCTCCACCATCACACCATCGTAGAGCTCGCCGACAGCGAAACGAGACACCAACTCGGTCTGCTGTTTTTCCTTCTGCGATTTCTCCTCCTCCTCCTTCTTAACCTGAAGCTGTGTTTTCTTTACCAACACACGCGCCGTGAAATTTTCCCGCGCCTGAATGTAGGCGCCGATCGCCTGCATCGCCGGCTCCGATCCGACCACCAGCGAGCCGGGTGGAAATGCGGCAAGAGGCTGTCCTTTGAATCCCTCGAAAGGCTTTCCGCCGGCGCGTTTTTTGATCGGCCCGAAACTCCAGTCATCCCCGTCGGGCGCTGCCGTGAATTCCACCGGAACGCTCGCCTGATATCCCTTGCCCGTGGTCCGCTTGACGAGCGTCGGCGTCTCCTCCTTCGGCACCGTCGCCGTCAGGTCGGAGGAGATCCGGCCGGCCTCGCTCAGGGCGTTGCGATAGGTCTCCGGGTTATAGCCCATTTCCTTGACCGCCGCCTCAAAATCTTGCGGCACGAACAGATCCTCTGTCTGCTCGATGGTCACATCCGCTCCGATCCTGACCCTGCCTTTGCCATCCGGGTTGGCTTCGACCCGATCGCTGCGGATGTCGCCAATGACGAGGGCCTCCCGCGGAATCAAATCCCTCGCCAAGTCCGTGAAAATGTTTTTCTGGATATGCTCGGCGATCTTCGGCTGGGGCGGCTGGGGAACTTCCTTTGGCGGCGGGGGTGAAGGCACAGCGGGCTTGGCCGCGGATTTCGCGTTGGACGGTTTCGCGCGGTCAACGACCCGGCCGCCCTTCGCGATCAGGTAATCATAACAGAAGATGCCCCCAATCAGGACCAAGCCGATGACGCACCCGGCCAAAAGCGCCGCCCATCCAGAGAATTTCTTCGGGGAGGCGAAAGACGGCTGTGCGACCGGAACCCCGGGGTGGCCGCTGACATAGACACGCATTGGCCGTTCGATATTCTTGAGTTTTTTCTCGCCGATCAGCCGGAAGTGGATCGGAACTTTTTTTTCGATCAGCTTGAAAACCTCCTCGCTGATGCAGATGCTCCCCGGCTCCGCCTGCGACTGGATCCGCTGGGCGACGTTGACGCCGTCACCAAAGACGTCGTTTTCCTGGAAGACCACGTCGCCGACATGGATGCCGATTCGAAGCTGGAGCTTCGGCTGGTTTTCGGCCCGGGTTGTGTTGAACTGCGCGCACGCCTCCTGGATCGCGAATGCGCATTCGACGCACTCGACAACGGAATTGAAGTCGATGAGGAAGGCGTCCCCGATCGTCTTGATCGTCGTCCCGCCGAACCGCTCGATCTGCCCCTGGACGATGGCGTTGTGCTGGGCCAGTAATTCCAGCGTCCCGCGCTCATCCTGGTTCATCATCGCGCTGTAGCCGACGATATCGGTGAACATGATGGTGGCAAGACGACGCATCCCGCTTGAAAGTAAGCTTCCAGACTGCGTTATGTCCAGCGATTCTCTACGCCGTGCATGTTCTTCCCTGAGCTTGTTTTCGCACGGTCGGCTGTTAAGCTCCGGCCAACCAACCAAGGAGAACCTTTATGCTATGCGAAGTCTTTTCCAATATCGGCTGGGCCGTGGTGTTTGCAATCGTCGGCGGCGTGGTAGGTATCATGCTCGTGCTGGTCTCCACGCTCTTCCTACCACGCATCATTGAGAGGATGACGCCAAACCTGAATGAAGGCCGGGAGATCGCGCGGGGCAACGTCGCGGTCGCCCAGTATTTCGGCCGTGTCGTCGGCGCAACCATCCTCGGCGTCAGCATCGTGATCGCCGCCGCCGTCGTGGGAGGCATTCTCGCCGCCCTTCATTGATCGTCTTGCCCCTTATTCCATTGCGCGAATGAAAAACCATTCGTCACTCTGGATCGCGCTTTGCGTGAGCCTTGCGGTCACGGCCGCCGCCCTCGGACGCGGCGGAGGCGGCTGCTTCGAGGAAGGCACGCCGATTCGAACGCCCTCCGGCGACGTCCCGATCCAAACTCTCCGGCCAGGCGACGCCGTCCTCACCCTTGTCGACGGGCAACTCCGCACCGCGCGCGTTCAAGCCTTGAGCAGGGTTGAACCGGAGGAAATTTTTGAGCTCACGGTCGCGGGGCGCAAGCTCGCGGCGACCTCCGAGCATCCCTTCGAAATCGGACGCGGCATTTTCCGCATCGCGTCGCGCCTCCACGCCGGCGACACCGTTCTGTTGTGTGAAGGCCGCGAACCCCAGCCGGCCACCGTCGAAACCATCTTACGCAGAGAAACCTCGCATCCCGCCTACAATCTTTTGGTAAGCCCGGGCGGCATTTTCATCGCCAACGGCGCCGTCGTCCACAACAAGGGTTGTTTTCTGCCGGAGACACCCGTTCTGCGAGCCGATGGGACTGAAATTCCCATCCGCGATGTCCGGCCGGGAGATCAATTGCTCGCATTCGCCACGGACGAGCGGATCGTCCACGCGACGGTTCAGCACATCCTGACACGCCTTGTTGACGACTATGCCATCGTCACTACCGACCGGACCGCCCTGCGCGTGACTTTGGAGCATCCCTTCTACGCCGGTTGCGGCACCTTCAAGACGCTTGAATCCTTGAAGGTCGGCGATCTGATTTTCGTGCACGAGGGCGACAAGCTCAGCCCTCAGCCGATCGTCAGCATGGAGCGCGTTCACGCACAAACGGTGGTGTACAACTTGCAAACCGACTTCCCCAACACGTTTTTTGCCAGCGGCATCGCGGTCCACAACAAAGGCGGCGGCGGATTCGGCGGCGGCGGACATTACAGCGGAGGAGGTCATTACGGTGGAGGCTCGTCCGGCGCCGGCAACACGGTGATCGTCTGGATCATCGTCGCGGCTTTTGTTCTGGTCATTGTCTTCGCCCATTCCACCCAGGATTCGTCCGGATCAGACGAAGACAAGACAGATGAAGACCTCGACTTCGTCTACAGCCGTTCCGCGGTCGACAGGAAAGCCGCGAAAACCCTCAAGCTCCTCGAGTTTATCGCCAAGGTCGACGCCTCCTTCATACCCCAGGCGCTGGTGGAAGAGGCGCGATCCACCTTCCTCCTGCTCCAGAAGTGCTGGCAGGCTCGTGCTTACGCCCCGATGAAAGACCATATGATGCCGGACCTTTTCGCCGACCACTTGTCGCAGATCGCGGGGATGATCCGCAACCATGAGATGAACAAGATCGACCATCTCAACGTGGAGGCCATCGACATCGTCAACGTGCGCTACATGCAGAAGGAGGATGACCGGGAGTTCACCGCGCTGTTCACCGCGAGCGCCCAGGATTACTACGTCGACGACCGGACCCAGGAACGGCTCCGCGGCGACGAGGCACCGGCGCGCTTCCAGGAGTTTTGGACCTTCCACCGTCAGGACAAAAAATGGCTTCTCCGCGAGATCGAGCAGAGCCGCGAATCCGACGCGCTCAAGGATGAAAATTTCTTCGAGCAGTTCACCGATACCGGACGCGACCAGGTTTATGGCGACACCGCCGGCAAGGAAGGGCCCACCGGACCGTGGATGGAAAGCGAAACCGAAACCAAGGCCACCCGCGCGGAGCGTCTGCTCAACTTCCTCTTCCAGACCGACAAGCTCTGGGATCGCCAGGCAATGCTCGCGCTGGCGCGGCAGGTCTTCACCCACATCAAAATGGCGTGGGAATCCGGAAACGCGGCGGCGGTCCCACCCGGCGAGCTCTTCCCCGACGCGCTCGAAAACCTCAAGCAGGGCATCGACGGCCAGCGCGCCGATGGCATCACGGTCGAATACCGGAATTTCTGCGTGCGCAAAGTCGAATTGATCCTGATCCGCAATTTCACCGACAACACGAAGGACGATTTCACCGTCCGGATCAGCGCGCACGCGCAAAAGATCGCCAAAAAGAACGGTGAGGTCCTCAGCCAGGACGAGTACGTGTCGCCGTTCGAGGAGTATTGGACGTTTGGCCGCCTCGACAACCAGTGGAAGCTGAAGGAAGTCCTCCCGCCCGCAAAGGGTAAAGGCATGATCGGCCAGGAAAACGTCGACGAGGAGAGCAACCCGGAACAGCTCGAATGGTACTACGGGCAAACCCGGGCCGTCTGATCGCGTGTAACATCGGCCTACGTTTCTCCGTCTGGAGAATGATGGACCACCGCATTTTTTGGCTCTTTCTTCTGCCGGCCGTTCTCGCGCCCAACCTCTCTCTTCAGGCCGGCGAGCATACCGTCGAAAAGACGATCGATGTTCACGGTGCGGAGCGAAGTTACCTGATTCATGTTCCGCCATCGCTTTCCAGCGACAAGCCGGCGCCGCTCGTCTTCGTTTTTCACGGCGGCGGCGGAACCGGCAGGAACAGCGAGCGCTTCACCCATTTCAGCAAGCTTTCTGACCGCGAGGGATTCATCGCCGTCTATCCTGATGGGCTCAACAAAGGCTGGAACGATGGGCGCCTCACGGACCAAATCCAATCCCAGCGCGAAAACGTCGATGACATTGGATTCGTCACCACCCTGCTGGCTGCAGTCTCGAAAGAATACAGCATCGACCCAAAACGAATCTACGCCACTGGCCCGTCCAACGGCGGTATTTTCTCAAACCTCGTCGGGGCTAAAATGTCCGATCGATTCGCGGCCATCGCCCCGGTGATCGGCGGCATGGCGCCATCGGTCGCCGAAAACTTTCATCCCGCCGAGCCGGTCTCGGTCCTGATGATCAACGGCACCGAAGATCCGCTCGTCCCTTTTGAAGGCGGTCATGTCTCGTTCCTCGGGAAAGACCGCGGCGAGATCATCCCGACAGCCGCGACGGTCCAGAAATGGGTCACACGCGACGGCTGCAATCCGAAACCCGTTCTGCGGGACGTTCCGGACACCGACCCCGACGACGGCACTCGTGCCGCCGTTGCCACGTATTCGGGCGGAAAAAATAATTCCGAGGTCATTGTCTACACGATCGAGGGCGGTGGCCACACCTGGCCCGGCGGCTCCCAGTACCTGCCGGCGGGCATGATCGGCCGGGTTTGCCGCGATTTTAACGCGACGGAAACGATTTGGGAATTCTTCAAGAAGCACCCCAAACCGTAAGGAGTGCTCAGTGTGCAGCTTTCGGTCCGGAAGCCAGCCATCGTGCCCGCTTGCGAGCCTCCTCCAGAAACCGGGCACCGACCGGCGAGAGCTTGCCTTGCCAGAAGGCCCCGACAACCAATGGCGGAAACCCGCGCAGGGACAGGACACGAATGTTCTTAGGAAACGGGAAACGCGGGATTTCGACCATCAGCCCGGCGCCGAACCCCTTGGACACATAGGTCTGGATCAGTTCCAGCGAATTGACTTCGATGCTGGTTGGCCACTGGATCTGCCGCCGCTCCATCTCTTCGCGAAAGAGCCGGGTCATCGGCTCGTTCTCCGGAAGCGCGATCAGGTCTTCGGTCGGAACCGAGTCCTTCTTCAAGATGTCTGAAGCGCTGTTGACGGCGGATTTCTGCTCGACCAGCAGGACCAGAGGCAGACGGAGCAGTTCCGCAAACTGGACGCCAGGGGGCAGTTTTCCCTCGGCCACGGTGATCGCGACATCGATTTCCTGGTTGAGGAGCAGGTTTTCGGCCTGGATGGGCGTCGCCTCTCGAAGCGCCAGTTTCAGGCGCGGGAATTGTTTGCGCAGGATCACAAACAATTCCGGCAGATGGTCGCGCAGGACGGTCGCGGAGGCGGCAAGGCGAAGGTGCTGGCCAAGCTCTCCGCGCATTTTGTCGGTCATCCGAGCCATGTTCGCGAAAAATGGCGTAATGAACTGATAAAGCTCCCCGCCGGCGGGTGTCAAAGCGAAGGGTCGCCGGTTAAAAAGCTTCACGCCCAGGAATTCTTCCAGCTGGAGAAGCTGACCGCTCACCGCCGGCTGCTGGATTCCGTACGGCATGTTCCGGACCGCCTGGCTGATGCCCTCGTTCCGGGCGACATGGTAAAAAAGCTCAAGGTGATGGACGTTCATGGGTTCCAATCCATCCTTTCCATTTGCGCGGTCCGGCGTTAGGATCATTTGGATATCGACCGAATCGATATTTTCCTTATTATTATCGATTTGTTCCAATAAAGCAAGCCGTGGTATTTTGCCGCCATGAATGAACAAGACCGCCGGGAGCTCGAGCAGATCACCCACCACCAGAAGCATCTGCGCGAGGAACTTGCGGCCCTGGAACGCCGGATTGAGGAGCTGAACCAAAAGCTGGCCCAGGGTGCGCCATCGGCCAAGCCGGCCCCGCCACCCCCGCTCCCCGACTTGCTGCCGGTCCCCGAAAAGAAAACCGTTCCGCCGCCTCTGCCGGCTCGCGAGACCGCGGCGCCACGGACGGCACCCACGATGCCCGCGCCCCGGCCACCCACGCCGGCCAAGCCCATATCGACGCCGGTTTCACCCAATCCGGAGGCCAGGTCTTTCGAGATGCGGGTCGGCACGCATTGGTTCGTGCGGATCGGCGTCGTGATGCTGCTCACCGGTCTCGTTTTTTTCAGCAAGTACGCCTACGACCATTACATTCTTAATTTCGGCGCGCCTGGGAAAATCACGCTGCTCTATCTGTTAAGCGGGGGTCTGCTCGGCACCGGGTTCTGGCTGGCACGCAGCCGCGAATCCATGCGGAATTTTGGAAATGTGCTGACGGCCGGAGGCATGGCCGCCGTCTACTACACGACCTACGCGGCCCATTACGTAAAAGGCCTTCAGATCATCGAAGATCCCCTCCTGGCCGGAACACTGCTCCTGGGATGGTCCGCGTTGATGGTCGGGATCGCGGACCGGAAAAAGTCCCAGACAATGGCGCTCTTCGCGGTCCTGCTCGCCTACTACACCTCGATCATCAATCCGATTACCAACTTCACGCTTTTCTCCAATCTGGTCCTGACGGCGGTCGGCGTTTTGTTCCTGATCCGAAACCGCTGGGCGGGCATGACTTACGCCAGCCTCATCGCAACTTATCTGAGCTACGCATTCTGGCGCTTTTACCACCATGGCCAATGGATTTTCGATGGGCAGATGACTGCCGGGGACTTCTGGAATGGCAATCTTTTCCTGCTTGGATACTGGACGCTCTTCACGGTAGCGGTGCTCTGGTCAAAGCATGACAATTTCATCGGCGGACGCCGCGCGACGTTCCTCACGCTTAACAACGGCGCTTTTTTCGCACACGTCGTGATCACGCTGCCGCTCGTCTATCCGGGATCGTTTTGGAAATTCTCGCTGCTCTATGGCGCCGTCCTGCTCCTTTTGGCATGGATCTGCCGCGTCCGCCACCCGGAGGACGCCGCCGCCGAAGGCTCGTATCTGGTTCAAGGCCTGGCACTGACGACGGCCGGGATTATCGCCTACTTCAGCGGCCACACCCTGGCGCTGGCTCTCGCGATGGAGAGCGTCATTCTGCTGGTTTGCGGCACCCTGCAAAACAACCGGATCCTGAAGGCGGCCGCCTACCTGACGGCGCCGCTCGCCGCCGCCTTCGCGCTCGACTCGCTTGGCAAATACGACCGCGAAGGACTCTGGCTGGCTGCCGGAGTGGGCGCCGCGATGGTTTTCAACGGCTGGTGGGTCCGGAGAATGCGCGGCGAGACGGAGCTGGTCCTTCGCGGAAAACCCACCTTTTTCGCCCTCCTTGGACTGGTTCTTTGGATGGTGGCCACGATTCAGAACGTCGTCCCCGAATACCGGGCTGTCGCGCTCGTGATAGAAGCTCTTATACTTACGTTCTCAATCTACATTCTCCGAATGCCCGAAGTCGCCGTTCTCGGCCAGTTCTTCCTGGTCCTCGGCCAGTTGATCTCGATCACTCAGATGGACGAGAAGTCGGTCGCCTGGTGGAGTCCGGCGGCGGTGATCGTCGCCACCCTGGCGGCCGGCCACTGGTGGCAGCATCAAAAAATCCTCGCCTCGGCGAAGAACGCGGATTCCGCATTTCAGTTGATTTATGCGATGGCGGTCGTCGGGGTGCTTTATTTCTGGTTGCAAGGCCGGTTCAGTCAGCAGGAGTGGCTGGTGCTGACAAGCTTTCTTTCGGTCGGAATGTTATTCTATGGCATCGTCACGCGGGCCTGGTTTCTGGCCCTGCTCGGCCAATTCTTTCTCCTGATCAGCGGAGTTCAGTTCATCTCGCAGATCGCCGGCAGTCACAGTCCTCCCTTTTATGTAACGCTGGTTCCCATCGCGACGGTGCTGGGCACCGGGCTGATCGTCCGAGCGCTCGTGCGCGACCCGTCGCGGACGGCCACGGCATGGGACCCGCCGGTGCTCTGGCTCACCCGAATTTACCGGTGGACCTCGATGGTCATGTTCATCCTCTGGGTGTTCGAGTATGTCCCGACACGCGAGCAGTTCTGGTCATTTTCGCTGGCCGGTTTCCTCCTCTATCTCTGGGGCGCTTCTCAAAAGAACGGCACACGTCTTGCCATCAGCGGCATCCTGTCCGCCGTGGGCCTTTTCATCTTCCTGATCGTGACCCATGGCGGAAACGCCGTCTACTGGCCGAACTTTCTGGCCTGCCTGCTGATCCTCGCTCAGCAGCGGATCGGCAAAAGCCTCCTGGAGGGCGAAAACACACCGGCCAAGGCCGCGTTCCCGTGGCTCATCGCTGGCGGCGTCATCGGCCTTTGGGTCTTTGTCTCCCGCTGGGTCATGCTCGATTTCAGGGGTTTCTCACTCACCGCGACCTGGGCCATCTATGCGTTGGCCATCTTTGCCGCAGGCTTTTTGCTGAAAGAGCGCGCCTACCGCCTTCTCGGTCTGGCGATTCTGACCTGCTCGCTCGGCAAAGTCGTCATCATCGATGTCTGGAAGCTCGAACAGCTCAGCCGGATCGTGAGCTTCACCGTCCTGGGGCTCGTGCTCCTTCTGCTCGGATTTGTCTACAACAGGTTTCAGGAGAAGATCAAAAGCTGGTTGTAAGCAGGCAGTGTCGCTCACGATTCACCCGTTCCTACCCAATCCATGGAACCAAAGTCGCGCATTTCCCTCCCCTGCCTCCTTCTGGCTCAGGCACAGGTGGCGTTTAATGACAATGCGGCGAAACTGATGCTGGTGGGGCTGGCGCAGGCGGTTTTGCCGGCCAAAGACGCGGCGTTGACGGTGTGCGTGCTCGGCGGCCTGCTGGTCGTTCCGTTCATCCTCTTCGCCCCGGTCGTGGGCTGGGTCTCGGACCGCTTTTCAAAGCGGTCGGTGATGCATGCTGCGCTCCTCTTTCAGATCGCCGTGATGCTCTGGATTGTCGGCGCGATCGCTTTGCGTCAACTTGCGCCCGCCATCGCTGGGTTCTTCCTGCTCTCCGTGCAGGCCTGTGTCTTCTCGCCGGCCAAGCAGGGCATTCTAAAGGAACTCGTCGGCGCCGAGCATCTCGGCGTCGCTGCCGGATGGATGAACACGCTGAGCGTGCTCTCGATCCTGGGCGGAATGGTCGGCGGCGGATGGGCGTTCGACCACTGGACTGGAGAGCTGGGAAATCCATGGCAGGGCGCGCTTAAGACCGGCCTGGTCCTGACCGGAGGCGCGGTGGCCTCCTGGCTGGTTTTCCTCGGCGTCCAGCGCACCCAGCCGCAGTCCTCCGAGAATTTTCATCCCGGCATTCTTGTAAGCCATTGGAAATACGTTTCCGAGCTTTGGCGCGAGAAGCCCCTGCGTCTCGCGGCCCTCGGGATCGCCTACTTCTTCGCTTTCGGCAGCGTTCTGAACCTGACGGTCTTCCAGATAGGCCGGGAACTGCATGCCGGGCAGGTCGGCTCGGTCACCACCTCGGCCATCCTGCTGTTTATCATCGGCGTCGGCGTCGCCGCGGGAAGCCTGACGGCGGCCGCGTTCAGCCGCAAACGGATCGAGCTCGGGCTGGTCCCCATTGGCGCGCTGGGCCTGATGATCTCAATGTTCGTCGCGGGTCTTTCGCACGTGGATTCAAACATCTTCAAATGGGGCCTGTTCATCCTGGGCGTTTTCGCGGGAATCTTCACCGTTCCGCTCAACGCTTACCTGCAGGCAAAAGCGAAGGATGAGCGACGCGGCCGGATGATCGCAGCGATGGAGTTGATGGTGGACGGCGGCGCGCTGGCGGCGATCGCATTTCAATATTTTCTCGCGGAAATCATCCATTTCTCGGCGCCGGCGCAGTTCCTGGTGATGATCATTCCGAGTTTCGCCGTCGCCTGCTACGTCATCTGGCTGCTTCCCGAAAGCTTGCTGCGGCTTTCCGCCGCGATCATCGCGCGGGGTATCTACAAAGTTCGGACGATTGGCGTGGAAAATCTGCCGAAAACAGGAGGCGTCCTGTTGATTTCCAACCACGTGACCTATGTCGACGCCGTCGTCCTCCAACTGGCATGTCCCCGGACCATCCGGTTCGTGGCTTATGAAGGCTTTCACAAGACATGGTGGCTCGGTTGGGCATTGAGAATTCTGGGCGTGATCCCGATCTCCTCGCGACGAGCGAAGGATGCGGTCCGCTCGGTCGCGGGGTTTTTAAAGAGGGGCGAGGTTGTCTGCATTTTTCCTGAAGGACAGCTGACGCGGACAGGCACGCTGCAAGGACTGCGAAAGGGCTTTGAACTGATGGCCCGGGAAGGCGGAGCGCCGGTATTGCCTGTCTATCTGGATTCGCTCTGGGGCTCGATCTTTTCCTATTCGGACCGGCGATTCTTTTGGAAACTGCCGAACCGCTGGCCGTATGGCGCGCTGGTGAACTTCGGCAAGCCGTTCGCGCCGGAGGAGGCGCGCGCGATGGAGGCATGGCAGGCGCTCCTGGATCTGGGTGAACAATCTTTCCAGCTGCGCCCCGAACTTCAGGAGCATCTCGGTTATGCGGCGGTCCAATCGCTGGCGTCAGCGCCGTGGAAAACCCTCTTGATCGATCGCTTTCCGAAGCGCCGCGAGATGTCCCGGGGCCTGGTCCTGGCCCTGTCGCTCACGCTGGCGCACCGATGGCGCGCGTCGATTCCGGGCAGGCGTGTCGGCGTCGTCCTGCCTCCGGGCATCGGCGGGACGGTGGCCAACCTGGCGCTCGTCCTCGCCGGAAAGATCCCGGTCAACCTGAACTTCACCGCGGGCCGGGCAGCTCTCGAATCGTGCTTGCGCCGGGCGAAGATCGAGACGGTGATCTGCGCCGGGGCCATGCGCACAAAGATCGCGGACTTTCCCTGGCCGGCACAAACGCTCGATGTCGAGCATGAGATCGAAACGTGCGACCGGTTCTTCCTGCTCGGCTGGGTCGCCGCTGTGTGGCTGCTTCCAGCCCCTGCAATCGCCTCGCTGGCCGGCGTTCCAAAGAAAGGCGATCGCGAGGAAGCCGCACTTTTGTTTACCAGCGGCAGTTCAGGCGAACCGAAAGGCGTCGTGTTGAGCCACCGGAACATCCTCGGCAACGTCTCCCAGTTCGCAACGACAAACCTGATCAGCCGCAACGACACGCTCCTCGGAAGCCTGCCGCTGTTTCACAGCTTTGGATTCACCGTAACGTTCTGGTACCCGGTCCTGCGGGGCGTCCGGCTTGCCGCACTTCCCTCGCCGCTGGAGAGCCGCGCGATCGGCGAGACGGTCCGTGACGAACGCGCGACGGTCTTGCTGAGCACGCCGACGTTTCTCCGGGCCTACGTGCGCAAGATCGAGGCCGGGCGGTTCCGGAGCCTGCGCATGATGGTGACCGGTGCGGAAAAATTACCGGGTGATCTGATGCGTGCGTTTCAGGAAAAATTCCAGGTCCCCGTGATGGAGGGTTACGGTCTGACCGAAACTTCGCCGGTCGTGAGCGTCAACATTCCGGACCCAGGACCTGACCTGAATACCGGAACGCGGGCCGGCTCGGTGGGGCGATTGATCCCCGGCATGACCGCACGTATCGTCGATCCAGAAACGCATCGATCACGATCACTCTTTGAAACCGGCATCCTCCACCTGCGCGGGCCCAACGTTTTCTGCGGCTACCTATCCGATGAAGAAAAGACGCGGCAGGTCTTGCGCGACGGATGGTTCATCACCGGCGACCTGGCGCGTTTCGACGAAGACGGATTTTTATTCATCGAGGGGCGGTTGTCGCGCTTCTCCAAAATCGGCGGGGAAATGGTGCCTCACGGCACGGTGGAACAGGCGATCGTCCGGGCGTTTGGCCTGGAGGGCTCCGACTCTCAGCCCGTGGTGGTCGTCGGCGTCCCGGATGAAGCGAAGGGAGAGGCCCTCGTGTTGATCACGACAGGCGAGATTTCCACCGAAGCACTACGGGAAAAGCTCGCGGCGGCGGGCCTGCCCAATCTATGGATTCCCAAAGTCATCCGACGCGTGGACAAAATTCCCGCACTCGCGTCGGGGAAGCTCGACTTGAAGAGCTGCGAGGCTCTGGCACGCTCATAACGTCATCCTGTCAGGAAAGGGACGCTGGACCGCGCAAGAAGAGCCGGATTTTTCGAGGTTGTCGCCGGGCCTGGGTTTGTTTAACGTGGGCCTCGTTTCTCCCCAACCATCTCAAACGAGGAAAATATGCTTCCGAAAACTTGGTTCGCCGTGATTGTTTCAGCCTTGGTCGCCGGTTCCGCGCCCGTCCAAGCCCAGACCAATTCCATGGCTGCCGCCCCGCAGGCCGCCGCGTTGAAGGTGACAAGCACTGCGTTTCAGGACGGCGGCCGGATCCCGATTCCCTACACCTGCAGTGGCCTCAACCTCTCGCCTCCGCTCGCCTGGACAGGCGCGCCTGCGAGAACCGAAACGTTCGCGTTGATTTGCGACGATCCCGACGCGGGCTATAAGACTTTCACGCACTGGGTGGTCTACAACATCCCGAAGACCGCCGCATCTCTTCCAGAAAAGGTGCCAACCAATCTCCAGCTGCAGAATGGCACGCTTCAGGGATATAACGACTTCAAAAAGATCGGTTACCGCGGACCGTGTCCCCCGACGGGCACTCACCGCTATTATTTCAAGGTCTACGCTCTCGACAACACGCTTCTTCTGCTGGGCGACATCGACAGGGCAAAGCTCGAGGAGGCGATGAAGGGACACATCCTGGCGCAAGGCCAGTTGATGGGAACCTTCAAGCGCTGATGGGCGATGGAATATTTCTCGCCGCCCGGCAGTCGCGTCAGATGGTCGCGCATTGCAATGGGTTGCTGGCAGATCGCGCCCAGCGACGGCTGGGGAAAAGGTCCACTGCCGGAGCAGGCTGAACGAGCGGTCAAGCAAGCGCTCGACGCCGGCATCACGACATTCGATACCGCAGAGGGTTATGGCGAAGGAGAATCGGAGCGACGGCTCGGGCGGGCCCTCGGCGCGCAAAAAAACGACGTGGCGATCATCTCCAAGATCTGGCCCGACGCCGATCTGACGCTCAAGGCCTTCCAGGCGCGGCTTGAACGGACCCTGGCCAATCTTGGCCGAGACTACGTCGACCTTTATCTTTTCCACTTCCCCGGCGGCCGTCTGTCCGGCCCGAAGGAGAACGAGGTCTTTTGCGGGATCATGGCGAAGCTCAAGGAATCCG
>JAHFSZ010000103.1 GCA_023265515.1 Verrucomicrobiota bacterium | reverse complement strand
ATCCCGCGGAGGTGCTCCGCCGCGACCCCGAAATCATCATCGCCTCCTGGTGCGGCAAGCCGGCCGATCTTGGAAGTATCGCGCGCCGGCCTGGCTGGAACCGGATCCGTGCTGTCCGCGATGGCAGGATTCACGAAATCCCGGCCCGCTACATCTTGCAGCCGGGCTATCCCTTGGTCGCAGGATATCGAGAACTGAAAAGGATCATTCAAACCCCCTGAATCGGCATCCAACGGGCTGCTTTGGATTCCCTTGATTTTCAATGGTTTCCCCGGTAGGTTTTGCTCCCTTTTTTATGAGCAAGACGACCAACACCCGGAAACAAAAAACCGCGCGTACCGCCCCGCGAACGCGGGGCGAGTCCCACAAGGGACGATCCGCCCTCGCGGACGGCGAATTGGGCCCAAAGACGCGCGGCTGTGACATCGTGATCCAGGCGCTCGAGCGCCAGGGCGTGGACGTCGTCTTCGCCTACCCGGGCGGCGCGAGCATGGAGCTTCACCAGGCGCTGACCCGCTCCAAGATCATCCGTACCATCCTTCCCCGTCATGAGCAGGGCGGCGTGTTCATGGCCGAGGGCTATGCCCGGGCCACGGGCCGCGTGGGTGTTTGCATGGCCACGTCGGGCCCCGGCGCCACCAACCTGATGACCGGCATTGCCGACGCGTACATGGATTCGACTCCGCTCGTCGCAATCACGGGCCAGGTGCAGCGGCACTTCATCGGCAAGATGGCGTTTCAGGAAACCGACGTGCTCGGCATGACCATGCCGGTCGTGAAACACAGCTACCTGGTGATGGACATCAATGACCTGCCGCGGGTCATCAAGGAGGCGTTCGTCATCGCGTCGACCGGCCGCCCCGGTCCCGTGCTGATTGACATCCCCAAGGACATCCAGCAGCAGTATGCGCAGCCAATTTTCCCGAAGAGCGTGGATCTGCCCGGTTACGAAGTCAGGAAGGAAGCCGATCCGGTCGCAATCAACGAGATCATGGGACTGATCGCGAAATCCGAGCGGCCTGTATTGTATTGCGGCGGCGGCATCATCGCGGCCGGCGCTCACCAGGAGCTTTTGAAATTCGCGGAGCACACCTGCATTCCCGTGACGACGACGCTCATGGGCATCGGCTGCTTTCCCGAAAACCACCCGCTTTCGATGAAATGGTTCGGTATGCACGGCACCGTGTACGCCAACTGGGCCGCGGACCAGAGCGACCTGTTGCTCGCCATCGGCGTGCGTTTTGACGACCGCGTCACGGGCAAGGTCGAGGAATTCGCCAAACACGCCACCATCGTCCACATCGATATCGATCCGGCGGAGCTCAACAAGAACAAGCTCGTCCAGTTGCCGGTCGTGGCCGACGTGAAGCATGCCCTTCGCCAGCTCAACGATGTGGCCGCGCGCACCAGCCGCGACCAGCACCGCAAGCACTTCGCGAAGTGGAACGCCAAGATCAACCGTTGGAAGAAACAATATCCGTTCAAGTGCCCGGATTACGCGCCGGCGATCTCGCCCCAGCTCGTGATCAGGACGCTTTGCGAGCTGACCCAAGGCAAGGCAATCCTCACCACTGGCGTGGGCCAGCACCAAATGTGGGCGGGCCAACTCTATGATTTTGACACGCCGCGCTCGTTCATCACCTCGGCAGGCCTCGGCTCGATGGGCTTCGGTTATCCTGCGGCCATCGGTGCCAAAGTGGCGCGGCCCGACCAGGAAGTGATCGACGTCGACGGCGACGGCAGTTTCGTGATGAACATCCAGGAGCTTGCAACGGCCAACATCGAGGGGATCGCCGCGAAGGCGTTGATTCTCAACAACCAGCATCTCGGCATGGTCATGCAGTGGGAGGACCGGTTCTACGGCAGCAACCGCGCGCACACGTTCCTCGGCGACCCCGATTTGCACGACCCGAAGAAGCCGGACCAGAGTTATCCGGATTTCGTGAAGATCGCGGAAGGATTTAACGTGCCGGGAGAACGGATCACCAGGAAGTCTGATCTACGGCCGGCACTCAAAAGAATGCTGGCCGCAAAGACGGCCTATGTCCTCGACGTGATCGTCCCCTACACGGAGCATGTGCTGCCGATGATTCCGGGGGGAAAAACCGTCAAAGACATGATCATTGAATAGCGTGAAGCGTATAGCGGGTAGCGTTTAGCTGCTTTTGTCCAGAGGCTATCCCAACCCGAATTTTTTCAACTCGGCTAGCAAGGACACATGGCCCGTGAAGTGGATGGCGTGCAGTCCCGCTGCCCGCGCGCCTTCGATGTTTTCCGGCCTGTCGTCGATAAAAAGGGTTTTCGAGGCTTCCACACGGAACTTTTTGAGCGCGAGCTCGTAGATTTCGATTTCCGGCTTCAAAAGGCCGACGTGGCAGGAATAGAGCCTCCCGTCAAAAAGTCGGAAAAGGTCGAATTGCCGCTCAAACTGCTCGACGTGCGACTGGCAGGTGTTGGAAATCAGAAACATCCGCAGTTTTCCATGCCAGCCTCGGATCAAGTCGGCCACCGGAGTATTTTCGCTGAAAATGTCGTCCCACAACTGCCGCATCCGCCTCTCATCCATCCGAACCTTCAGCCGCAAGCGGATGGCCTGGAAAAACTGATCCGCGT
>JAHFSZ010000048.1 GCA_023265515.1 Verrucomicrobiota bacterium | reverse complement strand
TTTTTAGCATTGGCGAAATGACGTGGGTCGGATTTAATTCTGACAGCCCCTTTTCATCCAACCAGACGCATGACTCTTTCACGATCCATCGCCGCCGCACTGGCCGCCGCCGCGCTCTTTCTGGGGATTCTCTCCATCGCCGAAAAACCGGGGCCGAACCGTGGAAGTTATACCTCCAAGAGAAATCCAGTCCAGCACTCCTGGGCACAGCATCTGGAGAAGCCCGGATTGAAAAACTTCGCCCGCGTCAGCGATGATCTCTACCGGGGTGCTCAACCGTCTCCCGAGGGTTTTCAGGAGCTGAAGGCGCTGGGCATAAAGACGGACATTAACCTGCGGGATATGCATTCGGACGGCGAAAAGCTCGATGGCGCCGGGATCACCTACGAACACATCCATTTCAAGACATGGCATCCCGAGGATGAAGATGTGGTCCGGTTTCTAAGGATCGTGACCGACGAAAAAAAAGGGCCGTTCTTCGTCCATTGTCGCCACGGCTCGGACCGGACCGGCATGATGTGCGCCATTTACCGCGTTGCCGTGGAGGGCTGGACCAAGGATGAAGCGATCGAGGAGATGACGAAGGGCGACTTTGGTTTCCACCCGCTCTGGCAAAACCTGATTGGCTACATCCAGGGCCTCGACATCGAGAAGATCAAAAAAGAAGCGGGGATTTGAGCCCGCTTGACGCGAGCTCCACCAACTTCCCGACGATGTCGAACGCGGCGCGCGGGCGGCCGAGCCGGCGTGAGCTTGCCTGCATCGCCGCAAACCGCGCCGGATCGTCGAGCAGGCGGTCGATCTTCCATGCAAGCACCGGCAGGTTGTTGCAACGGATCGCCGCGCCCTCTTCCAAAAGGTGATCGGAGTTGCGCTCTTCCTGACCCGGAATCGGGTTGACGATGACGAAGGCGAGGCCCTTTGCCAGCGCTTCGGACGTGGTCAGCCCGCCCGGCTTGCCGAGCACGATGTCCGAGGCGGCCATGAACTCGTCCATCTCTTTCGTGAATCCCACGACCTTGACCACGACCGGATGGCCGGAACGGACGCCGGCGGCGACTTTTTCCATGCGCTTCCTCAATTCCTCGCTCCGGCCGCAAATCGCGATCACCTGCGCGGAGTGCTTTAACTGCAGGAGCGATGTCATCAAGTTTTCGATCGGGCCGACGCCGAATCCGCCGGCAGAAATCAGGATGGTGGGGAGATCCTCGCGGAGCCCATGTTTGCGGCGCATGGCCTGCTTGTCCCTGGCCTGGCTGAACACCGGATCGATCGGAATTCCCGAGACCGTGATCTTTTCGGCGGGAATCCCGAGCTTCGCCAGATGCTCGCGCGTCTCGTCCAGAGCTACGAAATAATGCTCGTAGTGGCGGCAGAGCCACATCGCATGCACGTCGAAGTCAGTGACGACGATCGCCTGCCGGCTGGCGAGACGCTCCTTGCCTTTCAACGATGAAATGATTTCCGACGGCAGAAAGTGCGTGCAAACGATGATGTCCGGCTGGCACTCCTGGAGCATCTTCACGAAGGGGATCGTGTTGAGCTTGTTGAAGGCGAGCCGCCGCCTTTCCATTTTCCACGGCCGGTCGAACGCATCGTAAAGCCAGCCGAGCATCTCAGGCGCTTTGTTCACCATGTCGATGTACGCCTTCGAGTAGAGATCGCGAAAGATTTTGTTGGTGTACTCGAGCGTGTCGATGTTCCGGACTTCTTTCGCGGCCTTCAACTCAATGAAGGCCTTCTCGACGGCCTGCGCAGCGCGCAGATGGCCGGCGCCCGCCGATGCTGAGAGGATGAGGACTTTTTTAAACATTTCTTAAGCTACAATGCGCCGATTCCACAACCACCATTCGAGCAAGAGCAATGTCGCGCCCATGAGGACCAGGTAAAACCAGATCGGGCGGACGAGGCCGCCAAAAAACCGGCCCGATGGCTCCCGGCCTTCCTTCGAAACTCCTTTGGCTTCCGATTCGCCGGCATCAAAGAGATTCACCGCCACCCAGCGGCTGCCTTTTGGGGTGCTGATCTCATGAAAGCCGGTCTTCTCCGGAACGAAGAAACGTGTCCGGCCGCCGGCCGCCTGCTCGCCCTCCGCGAGAGGGACGATATCGCCGGCATCCACGTTCCGGGCAATCTCATCGAGCTCGGGAATCAGCCACTGCAGCGTATTGGAGATCATCAAGGGAAACGCGACCCGCAGGGGCAAGTCGGTGTCCAGGATGTCGAACGCCCAAGCCACCCATCGCTTGTCGCCCTTGCGCGCCGACACAATCAAGGGAAACTCGAACGAACGAACCGGATCATCGAACGTCCATCCCGGATAGGCTTTGGAGAGATCGGACGGAAGATACTTTCTTGCCCTGGCCAGGGTGATGTTGCGCATGGCGGCCAGCCGGACGAGGGGGTTTTGGTCCTCAACATCGCTGACAACCGGCCGGTCCAGATCCCCCGCCGGTGCCACGCCGGGCACGGTACCCAACCAGATTGAATTGGCCATTTCGCCCACGGGGGCCTTCAGATCGGCAGCCGAAGCATCCACGACGACCACCGTGAACTCCTTGGCCATGCCGGCGGAAAATTCCGAGGGCAGCCGCACCGTTAAATCGACAAGGGCATTGGCCTGAAGCACTCGCTGAAGAAAAAGATTGCTCTTGGTGACGAGAAGAACCTTCTGCCTCTTCAACTCCGGCAGGATGGTGAAGGCCTCGTTGTCAACCATGAGCGCGTCCGAACGCTTCAAAACGATCCGAAGCCGCCCCCCCTTCGCGGGAAGCGCCGGGTAGAGCTCTGTTTTCATTTCGCCGGCGGCGAGCTTGACCGGCTTGACGTCAACCAGGGAGTCATTGAGATAAAACTCCGCCTCGGTCTGGACGGGCTGACTTCCGAAGTTTTTGATCTGGAATAGAATTTCATAAGTATCCGGACTTGTAAGCAGAGGGCGGCTCGCAAAACGCAGAATACCCACATTGTCCCGCGTCGTACCGAACGTCTCCTCGCTCAGCTGCATCCCCTTGTCCAGATCCTCTTTAAAATGGCCCGGGACGGGCTGGTCGCTCAACACGACGATCTCGCGGACGCCGGTCTTGCCCTGAAGGATTTTTTTCGCGTCTTCAAGCGCGCTGAGCAGACTTCCGGCGGCGTCCGTCGGATTGAGGGCTGCAAGGACTTCCAGCAGGACTTTTTCGTCGCTCGAAAAGGGGCAGACCACCTTCGGCTCGCGTCCCGCTGCCAGGATCATCGTCTCCTCTTTGAAGGAGGACTGGGCGATCCACCGCCGCGCGGCGGAACGCGCCATTTCGAAGCGGGTTTTGTCGCCCTCCTTCACCTGCATGCTGGCTGTCGTGTCGATCACCAGGATTCGCGACGTGGGATCACCCATGAGATGCTTCAAAACGGGCCGTGCCAGCGCCAGGACGATCAGGACGATGAACAGGATCTGCAGGAGCAGTGAGAGGATGCGCCGAAGCTTCTGGAAGAGCTTGGTGCTCTGCTCATCGCGCAAGACCTCCTGCCAGAAGATCAGGGAGGAAACGTCGTGACGCTTGCGCTTGAGCCGGAGCAGGTAAAGCCCCACTGCCAGAGGCACCAGCACCAGAAACCAAAATGCCCATAAGGACAGGAAACTCATAAGCTTTCCAGTTGAACGAAGAATGGTGGGAATCCAGAACCCAGAACCCAGAACCCAAGCTGTTCCGAGATATCAGCCTTTAAAATTCTGAGTTCTGAGTTCTGAGTTCTGAGTTCTGCCATAATGTCAGGCCACAAATTTTCCCTGACGCAAAATTTTCAGCACCAGCTCGTCGAACGGGACCTCGGTAAAGGTCCGCAGGTAGCCGATCTGCCGATCGGTGGCAAACTCGTCGAGCTGGTCGCAGAACGCCTGGAAAGTCGTCCGGTAGCGGGCCAGCAGCTGCTCATTGACCGTCACCTCCCGCCCGCGTCCGCTCTCGACGTCCATCAGCCGGAAATCGCCAAGGAAATCCGGCTCCGCCTCGGAGCGGTTGAGCACCTGCAGCAGATAGACCTCGAATTTGTGGTATTGGAGGTAGCGAACCCCCTCCTGGCAGCCCTGGGGATCAAAAAAATCGGAAAGGACCACCGCCAGACCCCGGCGCTTGTTTTGATGGACAAAGTTCTTCAGCGAGACGCGGAAGTTGGTTTCCGCCGGCGGCGCGCCCTCCTTTTCAAGAAATTTGAACACCTTCCGGATCTGGGCCTTGCCGCGGGTCGTGCCCATTTGTTCGTGAAGCTGTCCCGAAAAATAAAAGAGGTCGACGCGGTCCAGGTTCGCCAACCCGATGTAGGCCAGCGCGGCCGCCGTGCGCTTGGCATAGTCGAGCTTGATGGAGCCATCCCACTGCATCGACCGGCTGACATCGATGAGAAAATAGATGTGAAGGTCTTCCTCCTCCTCGAAGAGCTTGATGAAGAGCCGGTTCATCCTGCCGTAAGCGTTCCAGTCGATGTATCGCAGGTCGTCACCGTGAATGTAGTTGCGATAATCGGCAAACTCGACGCTGGCCCCGATGCTCCGCGTCTTGCGCTCGGAACGGACCTGACCGCGAAAGATTTTCTTCGAAACCAGGTAAAGGTATTCGAGCTTCTTCAGGAACGCACTGTCGAACGTGATCATCGGTGGCTGGACGCCGTCAGACGGTGGCCTTCTCCCCCAGCTTCAGAATCTCCGAGATAATCTGATCTGTCGTGATCCCCTCGGCTTCGCCCTCGAAATTGAGGATGATCCGGTGGCGGAGAGCGGCGAGGGCCGCCCTCTCAACGTCCTGCTTGCTGACATGGAACCGCCCGTCGAGCAGGGCGTAGATCTTCCCGGCAAGGATGAGCGCCTGCGCACCCCTCGGACTCGCGCCGTAGCGGACGTAGTTCTTCGTCATCGGCGCGGCGTCCTCGCTTTCCGGGTGAGTCGCCATCGCGATGTGGATCGCGTAGTCCTGGACTTCGCGCGCGATCGGAATGCCGCGCACCGTCTCGCGCATGGCGATGATCTGGCCCCGGTCCAGAACACGCTCGACGGTCGGGATGGTCTTTTCCGTGGTCCGGTCGAGGATGGTGTTCATTTCGTCTCGCGCGGGATATTTGACCAACAGCTTGAAAAAGAACCGGTCGAGTTGAGCTTCGGGCAGCGGATAGGTCCCCTCCATTTCGAGCGGGTTCTGCGTCGCCAGCACCAGGAACGGCTCGTCGAGCGCGTAGGAGTGGCCGCCAACCGTGACGTGCTTTTCCTGCATCGCCTCCAGCAGAGCGGATTGGGTTTTTGGGGTGGCACGGTTGATCTCGTCGGCCAGCAGGATATGCGCGAAGAGCGGCCCGGGCTGAAACTCGAAGTGTTTCTTTCCTTCGTTCTCGGCGATCAGGTTGGTGCCAATGATGTCGGCCGGCATCATGTCCGGAGTGAACTGGATTCGCGAAAAATCCAGATGAACCGCCTGCGAAAGCGTGCGGACGAGCATCGTCTTGCCCAGCCCCGGAACGCCCTCGAGAAGAACGTGTCCCTGGGAAAAAAGCGCCATCAGGACTCCCTCGATGATCTCGGACTGGCCAACGATCACCTTTTGCATCTCATCCTTCAACAGTTTGAACCGCGACTGGAACGTTGCGGCTTCCTGCTCCACCCCCTGAATGTTCTCGTTTGCCATGGTTTTTCTCCAATCCAATTTCTTTTTTACTGGTTCAATATTCAAAAAGAATCCTGTGAGCCGTTTTAAACTTTCAACTTTAAACTTTGAACCTTAATTTTGAGGACGAATGCTCTCGAAATACCGTTTGATGTAATACTTCGAGCCGATCGGAATGTTCTCCTTGATGATCGCCTCCTCGGCCTCGGGCGTATAGTTATTGAAAAGCTCGCGGTACTCGACCGTCGAGGTCGATGCCTCGGCGGTTCCCCGCAGGATATTTTCGAACGACTGCCCTTCTCCGATCTGCCCCTCAACCTTCGCCGGAGAGTGCTGGGCATCCATCTTGGTCCGGTCGCCAAAAATGTTCTCAGCGGCTTCCGAGCCAATTCCCAATCCATCTTTTTGATCGGGATTGGACTGTCCCCGGCCCGAGCCCATGGCCTTTTGTTCGCCCTTCTCCCCCACACCCATGCTGCCTTTCTGCATTCCGAGCCCCGATTTCATCATCTGCATCGCGCCCAGGCTGCTGGCCGCCAGCTGGCTCTGCTGCCTGGACTTTTCCATGCCGGAAAGCATCTTCGAAAAACTCTGCGCTGCCTGCTGAAGTTGGGGAGACTGACCACTCGAGGCCGCCTGGCGCATCTGCTTCATCATCTCGGCCATTTGCTCGGAGGACATCTGCGCCTGGCCCATTCTCTGCGCCATCTCACGCAGCTCCTGGGCGGCGCCCGGATTGTTCTGAGCCTGGTCCATCATCGATTGCAGCGCCTGCATCGCTCCAGCCAGGTTCTCCTGCTTGAGCATCTTGGCGAGCTCGGCCGTGGCCGGGTCCTGCTCCAGCGTCTCCGCGAGCCGCTTGAGTTCGGCTGCGCTTGCGCCAGGAGCCGCCTTTGACAGTTCCGTGAGCTTCGACTCAAGCCGGGACCACTCGAGCAGCGCATTCTTTTTCATCTCCTCGGCGCTTTTGCCTTCCTGCGGCTTGATCAGCTCGGCCGTTTTTTTCATCTCATCAGCCAGCTTCCGCAATTCATCGATTTTTTTCGTCTCGGCTTCCCGATAAATCTGATCGGAGAGTTTTCTCAGCTCCTCCGATTTGGCGGCTAAAACTTTTTCAAGCTCCGGGTCGCGGACGAGGACCGGCCGGGAAAGGGCGTCGTAAATCCAAAGATTCAGAAAGCAGATGAGTGGCAGGACCAGCCACGCGGTCCGGCGCGGAATGCGGATGGGACAGCAGCGGGAAACATCCATGCGGATGATCTCCGAGGCGTTCTGCCGGAGCGCGAGATCGTGCCACGGCGTGCGCGCGCGGATCGATTTGAATTCCAGATAGGTCACAAAACGGTCCTGGAACGCAGCCACCCGATCGAGCTTGCGGGCCACCTCGATCCGCCCTGGGAAAACGGCGGCCGTCCATCCCATCCAGCCCAGCAGGAATAACGCCAGCGCGGCCCACCCATACATGGGCGCGGGAAGGTGGCCCGACGCAAACCGGATGGCGGCGCAAGCCAGCACCGTCAGCGTCCAGAATCCCAGAGCGAATCTAAAAAAAATCTCCAGCATTCGGTGAAGCAGAATGCGGTGCTGGGCACGGCTCAGCGCGGATTCAGGCGTCGGAGAAAGGTCGGACATATCCGGATGATTCTGTCGCTAATTTCCTCCATTCACTCCCTGGAATCAACGTCTAAAGTCCGTCGAGCCTTGCGGCAGCCATGGCCCGGTCGGGCAGAGGCTGGACAAAACGAGAGAATTCTGACCATTTGAAGGACGATGAAATGTGCGTGGTGGATCCTCGGAATGTTGACCGTCGCGGCCGGTGCGATGGCTTACCCGATCCCGGACTCATCCACGCCCGTGCTGGACGACCCGAATGCGGCGGCCGTGGACCGTGAATGGCTGGCGAGCAGCTCCTTTTTCTTCAACCAGCTTCGAGCCATCTCGCAAACCCCCCTCATGCCCGCCGTTCCCCGGGCGCAGCCGGATCGCTCCGGAGGACCTCCGGCCCTGGCGGAAGTTCACTCCACCTCGCTCGGGTTCCAGTATGATTTGAATCTCGACGGGAAGCTCGACGAGTTCCTGCCACTACCGCTTCCCGCCCTGCTCGGCGCTTCCTACAACCCGGAACGGACCGACGACTCGCGAATTGGATCGAAGATTTTCGCGCTGGCGATTCCCAGTTTCGGACCCGCGTCCGACGACCGTGCCTGCCGTCAGCTCTGGCTTCAGGCTTTGAGCGCCAGCCAGAAGGTCGATATCATTGATGCGGGCGCGATGGCGCGGGGCCAGGCCGGCCTTGCGGGCCAGGCGCGGTGGCACGCCGCAAAAGCCGGACCTGCGGCTCCGCCGGCTTCCACCTCGAAACTGGCGGGCGTGCCGGGTCTTTCGATAGGATGGCTCGCGCTCCTGCTCGGTGGGAGCCTCATCCTCTGGCAGTGGCGGCTCTTTCGCCGTCCGCTAAGTTCCTAGAACTCACATCGTCGGGAAACATCGATTCCTCTCTCTCGACCGTCTTCTTCATGGATTGCCGGGGATCCTCTCCGGCGCGCATTTTCGACGCAAGCCATGCCAGCATGCCGAAAACCGCCAGCCACCAGCCGATCTCGAGCGCCGTAACCCAAACGGGAGCCAGGTTTCCCGCCGCCAGAACGCTCAGCATAAAAAGGGAGGTGACGAATCCGATGTACGCGGCAGCGGCGGATAGTGCCGCGACGCCGAGCCACGCCGCGATGCGGGAGGACTTCCATCCTGAGCCCACCGCCAGGCCAAGCGCGCACAACAAGAAAAATTGCGCCTGCCAGAAACCGCCGACATCCGAGGGAAGCGCCAGCTTCATCGATTCAGCCCCAAGGGTCGTCCCCTGCACGGTTACCACCCCGACGAGCGGCCGGGCAAGCGCGGCGGCGGAAGCTGACAAAAATTCTCTCCATGGAAACCCAAGCATGCCGGATGACGGATCGGTCCAGGGAAACGCGAAGAGCAGGATCGCGAACGACCCGACGCGGCTGCGCGAAGCGTTGACTCCCCCAAGGAGCGAACTGATCGCAAAGGCGAATGCCGCGATGCCGACCGAGACGAAAAGGATCGCCATCTTCCAAGCCAGCGCAAAACAGGCCAGCGAGACGATGAGCGCGACGAGGATCGGGAGCCGGTTCTCAGAATCCTGGGGCTCAACACCCGGAGTCCTCTGTGTGAGCACAAGGCTCCAGGCTGCGAGTCCCGCCGCGAAAATACCAAACCAGATTGTGTCGATGATGCGTAGCCCGGTCAGCACGGAGAAAGAAACATTCGCACCGAGGGCCGGCAACACAATGCAAACAAGCGGGTCCAGCCACGGCGGACGCACTTGAGGCGCTTCGGGCTCGACCGGCCGCGGTCTTTCGGGATGAAGGTCGGTTTCCATAAGCGATCTAAATCTGTTTCAACAATTCATGGATCTTATCCGCTTCGCTGAACTTCGGCTCGAGCTCAAGCGCCTTCTGAAGAGCGGCCTTCGCGCCGGAGGCATCCCCCGTCTTCCAGAGTGCCAGGCCCCAGTGATATTGGACATACGGCTGGTCCGGCGCCGCCTTCACAATCTGCTCGAGCTCTTTGCGCGCCTTCGGAAAATTTTCCTTCTGAAAAAGAACCCATGCGCGTGTGTCCAGGGCGGCGATGTTGCCCAGATCGAGCTTGCAGGCGCGGTCCGCAGCCTGCAACGCGTCGTCCAGGTCGGTTTTTTGCTCGGCGAGCAGCCACGCCAGCTGGTTGAGGGAACGCATATGATCCGGCTGGATCTTCAGGATCTCACGGTACGTCGAAACCGCCTCCGCCCAGTTCTTGTTCTTTTCCTGGATGGCGGCCAGACGCAGTCCCAGCACGATCGCCTGGGGAAGACGGAGCCAGCCGGTGCGCAGGGTGAGCATGGCCTCGTCCTCCTTGCCCAGGCCCATTTGAGCGTCGTAAAGGAGGGCGTAAAGACGTGGATCATCCGGGTTGGCCGCGAGCAATTCCTTGAAAACCGCGGAGGCCTTGCTGAAATGCCCCTGCTTGAGATGCATCGTCCCCTGCATCACAAATGCATCCAGGCTCTTTTTGTTTTTTGCCGTCCGCGTTGAAAGTAAAAGGGCTTCGTCGCGCTTGCCCGCCTGCCAGAGCAAATCGGCCTGGGCCACCTGCAGGCGGAGATCCTCCGGTGAAAGCCGAAGGCCGGCCTCAACGGCCTTGCGGGCAGCGTCGTTGTTCCCCTGGATAAAATGGATCTGCGCAATGTAGAAATAGGGAACCGCCGAGGCCGGGTATTTTTTTGTGTAAACCAGCCACGTTTCCAGGGCCTCGTTCCAGCGCTTCAACAGGATCAACACGCGGCCGCGCATGTCGAGCACCGGAGCCGTCTCCCGGAGCGCGGGAGCCAGCTGCTCGATCCACTTCAGCGCCTCGGCGTTCCGGCCCTGGGCCAGGAACGTTTCCGCCAGAAAAAGCTCCGACAGGTCAAAGCCGGGATCGGCCCGGACGCTTTTTTCGAAGGCCTCGGCCGCCGCACCGTAGGACTTGTCCAGGAAGGCAATGAACCCCTCGCCCCAGAGCGCGACGGGATCGGCCGGATTCAAGGCGAGCGCCTTGCTGAAATGATCATGAGCCGTGGTCAGCTGGCGCTGGATGACGTGCCAGACACCAAGCCAGCTGTAAGCGGAGGCATTCTGCGGTCCGTCGCGGACCGCCGCATCAAAATAGCCGCGTGCCTGGTCGATCGACCCACGCGACAACTCCACCTGCCCTTTTAAGATTGCGATTGTTGAGTGGTCCGCGGTCTGCGCGAGTTTGTCGAGCGCCTCTTGCGCAACTTCCCAGTCCTGACCGGCAAGCGCGACGCGAAATGCGGCCCACGATTGCGCCGCTCCGCTCCCCGACCCGGCAACTTCGTTCCAAGCCGAGGCTGCTTCCACCCGGTTGCCAAGCACGTACTGGACATCGGCCACCGTCAGCCGGGCCCAGGGAGAATCGGGGCTCGAGACCTTCCATTCTTGCGCCTCGGCCAGCGCCACCGCGTAGTCTCCCTGCCGAAACGCGGATTCGACGCGGATCGACCGAAGATCGGGATCAGATGGCGCGAGCTTGGACAACTGCCGGATGGCGAGCTCGGTCTGCGACTGGGCCAGCGCCGCGCGCGCGATGAGGGAGGAAAGCGCGGAATTTGCCTGAAGTTTTTTTTCCGCGTTCCGGAAACACTCAAGGGCCTGGGAACCGTCCTTGAGTTGTTGCGCGACACGCCCGGCAAAAATCTGGACCGGCGCGTACTCGGTCCATTCCTTAGCGACCGAGGTGAGCAGCGGATAAGCGTCAAAGTACTGATGGTTTGCGAAATGCCCAAGTCCTTCGAGGTATTGTTTGACCAAGCCGGCCGAGTCAGGAAGGCTGATCGATGCCAGCACATCCGGCTGGTTCGAGGCCACCGCCAGCTCGGCCAGAAGAATCGCATGATTCAACTCGCCTGGCTGGCTGGCCGAAAGCTCGCTGGCAGCCTTCGTCGCGCGGCCCAGCTCACCGTCGCGCACCGCGCACAGGATCAGCCCGACCGCGCCGACCGTGGGCTTCGATGGATCCTTCCATGCCGCCGTGAATTGGTCCTGGGCTGGCCTTGTCTTTCCCTGGGCCAGAGCTGCGACGCCGGCGCCAAGTAGCGCCTGAATATTTTTAGGATCGGCGGCGAGAATGCCCTGAAGTCTCTTTTCGGCCTCCGCCCATTTGCCCTCGATCATCTCCAAACCGGCCAGACGCACCTGCGCCTGGCGGGCAACCGGGGGAGCCTCCCCTTTTACCAGTTGTTCCAAGATCCGCCGGGCGGACGGCACGTCGTTTTTTTGAAGCGCGATCTCTGCGCGCAGAAAACCAATCTCAGCCGAGGGCTGTGCGTCACCCTTCCACGGCTCGATCCACTTTTCGGCCTCCTGGGTCTGGCGCTGGTCGAGGCGGAGCCCGGCCAGCAGCACCACCGCCGAGACTCGCCTTGGTTCCAGAATAACGGCACGCTGAAGGGTTTCGGCCGCTTCAGCCGTCTGCTGGAGACTCAACAGCAGCTGGCCGTAATGCTCCAAGGCGCCGATGTGGTTGGGATCCCTCGAAAGAACCTGTTGATAGAAGCGCTGGGCCTCGGCGATCCGCCCCTGTTTTTCAGATTCGAGCGCCTTTTGAAAAACGATCTGGGGATGTTCGGAGCTGCACCCGGCCAAAAAAACAAGGTTTGCCAACAAGAAGAAGATCAGCCGCGGTCTGGAAGTTTTCTCTGCCATCGGCGTCTGTGATTGGATCATCAGGCGGCAAAGTTTAGGAGCTATCTCAAAATTATCAAGGCATGCGTTCGATCGCTCGTGGGGCTAGATGGAACCGGTTCCATTTTGGGATCGATCTGGATAGCAATTTGTCGAGACCCCGGCCATCTTCCATTGGCAGCAAAAGCCGCTTCTGGCATGGCATTGTTGCTTTTGAACCGATGCGAGCTCCTGCGAAAATCCTGCTTACCCTTTTGATTCTGGCCGCCGTCATTCTGATCGCTGGTTCGATCCCGTGGACCTCGAAGACTGTCGTCCATATCACGGTCATCGATGAGGCTGGAAGGCCGATTCGCGGCGCGAAGGTAAGCCTGATCAGTGGACCCGGCGGCGTTCTTGCCGAAGGAGCAACGAATGAGGCCGGCGTTCTTATTCTTAAATATTCGCCCGATCCGAATACCGATTGGGGCAAGCATGTCTGGCGCTTTGAGATCTTCGTCGACGCTTACGTCGCCGACCAAACTCCGGTCAGCATGTCCGAAGCCAGGGCCGGCACGATCAAGGCCTGGCTGCCGAACGCCCATCCGGGAGACCAACGGCCGTACCTCCGTTTTCTCATCCAGTCGCGCATCGTTTGCAGGAAGATTCACTAGCGCACACGACGGCTGTTGTCTGGTCGGCGCCATCGAGCGCGATGGTTGATTTCTGCGTGTCATGCGCGTAAGCTCGCCCCCCATGAAACTTTCGAGGCATCTCCCCACCCTCGCCAAACAAGGCAAGATCAGGGTGATCGGCGCCTATTACAATCTGGATACGGGCGTCGTCACCTTCCTCAACCAGCCGGCCGGGAGCCGCTGATATGGAATCACACCAACTCCTCAAGGAAGTCTTCGATAAGGTCAGTCCCAAACAGATTGCTGACGACATGGGATTGTCCGCGTCGATGATTTATAAATGGGCCCAACCGCAGGGCGAGTCCGCCAGCGGCACCACCAATCCGCTCGACCGGATCGAGGCCCTTCTCAGGGGCACCAAGGATCCAAGGATCGTCCAGTGGATCTGCCAGCGCGCCGGTGGGTTCTTCATCAGGAATCCCGTGACCACCCAGCCTCAGCCTTACTATTTGATTCCCGCGACCAATGAGATCGTCCAGGAATTCGCCGACATGCTCGCCGAGATCGCCTCGGCCGCCGCCGACAACCGGATCACGCACGCCGAATCCAAAAACATCCGCGACCGGTGGGAGGAGCTCAAGTCGGTCACCGAATGCTTCGTCCGCTGCTGCGAAGCCGGCACCTTCAGCCAGATTCCCGAACAGATCGCCGCGCTGAAAAAGAAGTGACTGATACTCGCGCGGTGAGGCCGCGGACAACCAGGCCGTTGAACTAATCTTTGTACGGATCCACGATGTTGCGGCCCGCCATCGCGACACCCAGCGGGCGGAGCGTATGCAGGATTCGGATCGTGCCTGCATGCGAATTCAATACATCCGCCAGCCGACGGTACGCCTGCGGCGCCTCGTCGAGGTCGCCGCCGCGCAGGAGGACGCCTCTCTGGTGAAGCCATTTCATCATCTCATCGTGACGGACAAGGCCCGGCTGGCGGACACGCTTGTTGCCCACCTTCTCGAATCTCCCCTTCGCCGCGGTACGTGACATGACGCGCCCCGCCCCGTGAACCGTTGAGAAAAGCGCCTCGCGCGAAGCGTTTGAGTCGACGCCCTCGACAATGACGGCATCGTCACCCATGCTTCCGCCGACAAAGCCCTTCTGTCCCGGGAATGCCGGCGTCGCGCCCTTGCGCACGACCCAGTAGTTGTCCGCGCCGTGCTTCTCCAGCCAGGCGAAGTTGTGATGATTGTGGATTTCTTCAACAATGTTCGCCCGCAGGATGTCGCGGACGACCGTGCGGGCGACATACTCACGACCCGCATACGCGTAGCGGCCCGCCAGCTTCATCCCGGCCAGGTAATCCTGGCCGATGGCCGAGGATTCCTCCACAACCGCCGGCGCCACGTCCATGCCATCCTTGCCGCCTGCCTTTTGCAGATAATAAGTCGCGGTCTTATGGCCAAGACCGCGCGAACCAAAATGAACTCCAACCCAGACGCGGTCCTCCTCGTCGGCAAAAATGTCGACATAGTGATTGCCGCTGCCGACCGTGCCCAACTGTTCCTGGGCCATGTGCCTCCACGACTTGAACAGCTGCTGGTTCCAGATCGCGTCGTCAAACAGCTCATGATCGATCGGCGTCGGGTTCGTGCGGCCCACGCCAAACGAGATGCGCTGGACCACGTCGTCCATGATCCGGTCGATGTGTGGCGCGATCTCTCCCGCCATTGCGTCGGTCCGGATCGCCATATTGCCGCAGGCGATGTCGAATCCGACGCCCGAGATTGAGATTTTGTTTTTATAAGCGACTACGCCGCCGATCGGCTGGGCATAGCCCTTGTGTCCATCAGCGCAAAGGACCGCCTTCTCGCCGCCGGCCGCCAGGCATGTCTCGATCTGCTTGACGGTTGCTTCGTCATGCTTTCCGAAGATTTTCAGGCTCTTGCTCATTTTTGCATCTTCCATTTTTGCAGAATCCGCGCCTCTGTCAAACCACCTGCCCCGCGGCAAAGCCGGACGCCCACGCCCACTGGAAATTGAAGCCGCCGAGCCAGCCGGTGACGTCGACGACTTCGCCGATAAAAAACAGGCCGGGGACCTTCCGCGCCTCCATCGTCCTGGACGAGAGCTCGGCCGTGTCCACACCGCCGAGCGTGACCTCCGCCTTTTCGTATCCCTCGCTGGCGGCAAGCCGGACAGGCCACCAGTTGAGGAGGTGTCCGATCTGCCGGAGCTCCTGCATTTTGTGCCGGTTCATGGGCCGGCTCGGTGCGTGGCAGCCGCACCAGACCTGGCAAAAACGGCGCGGCAGTTTCAGGCTGAGCAGGTTGACGAGTTCCATCTTCCCGCTGTGATTTTCAAGAAGCCATTCATCGGCTTTAAAATCCGGCAGAAGATCGATCTCGATGGTCTGACCCTCGCGCCAGTAGGAGGAGATCTGAAGAATGGCCGGCCCGCTCAGCCCGCGGTGCGTGAACAAAATATTTTCACGGAACTCCGTCCCGTCATGCCGGACCACGGCCGGAACGGATACTCCGGACAACTCCAGGTATTTTGCCCGGTCCTCGGGCGCGAACACCAGCGGGACAAGTGCGGGCCTCCGTTCCGTCACTTTCAAGCCGAACTGCTCCGCAATGCGGTAGCCAAAATCTGTCGCGCCGATCTTCGGAATCGACAGGCCGCCGGTGGCGATCACCAACGACTCGCAGGAAAATGTTCCCTGGTTCGATTCGACGACAAACTTTCGTTCCCCCTCCTTCCGGACGGCGCTGACCTTGCAGTTGAGCCGGACTGCGGCGCCGGCGGATTCGCATTCCTTGAGCAGAAGCTGGATGATTTCCTTGGAGCTGAAGTCGCAAAACAGCTGGCCGAGTTTTTTCTCGTGGTAGCGGATGCCGTGCCTTTCGACAAGCGCCACGAAGTCGCCCGGCGTGTAGCGGGCAAGCGCCGACTTGCAGAAGTCCGGATGTGCGGAGATGAAATTTTCCGGACAGGCGTAGACATTGGTGAAGTTGCACCGGCCGCCGCCCGAAATGCCGATTTTCTTGCCGATACGGTCTGCATGTTCAAGCACCGCGACCGAGCGACCGCGCTTACCGGCTTCGATGGCGCACATCAGACCGGCGGCCCCGCCGCCGATCACCACAGTGTCCTGCCATGGGTCGCCCCGTTCCATCCGCCAATTAGAATGGAAAAAACAAGCGGAACAAAGATTGAAATTTGTTGCGGCCCGTTTAACCGACAACCATGCCAGTTTTTATAATCTTGAGGCCCGGCTCCGATTCCTTCAAAACAGGCAAGCATGTTCGAGCATCACAAGGCGCCGCTCCTTCCGAGGCCGGCTTTTCTCCTGCGGCTGGCATGGGGTGCCCTGTTTGCGTCATTGATCATCGCCTCTTCCCTCGGCATCGGCATGGTCGGTTATCATTTCTTCGAAAATCAGCCCTGGATCGACGCCTTCGCCGACGCATCGATGATCCTCTCCGGCATGGGCCCACTCCATCCACTCGAGACCACTCCCGGCAAGCTTTTCGCAGGATTTTACGCGCTCTTCAGCGGCCTTGCCTTCATCAGTATCATGGGGATCCTGTTCGCGCCGGTCGTCCATCGATTTTTCCATCGGCTGCACCTGGCGTCCGAGCAGGAGGAGGACAGAGCGAGACGCGGCGGATGATCTGTTTACAACTCCCGTCGATGGTCTACAATGAAGCCGCATGCGTTTGATCTCCATTTACGTCAACCGTAATGGCCAGCAGTTGGGGCCCTATGACTCGATCCAGATCAACCGGCTCCTGCGCGATCGCGAGCTTTCCGCCGAAGATCTCGGCTGGCACAAGGGCCTGGAAGAATGGGTGCCCCTCGGCCAGCTGGAGGCGCTGAGGAAGCCGGTCATGGAAAGTTCCTCCCAGCACATCGCGGTGGTATCGGATGGCCCGAGCTTCGCCACCGGTCACATCTCCGAGGACGCCAAGGATACCGAAAATAACCGGCACTTCCAGGCAATCGGCACCTGCTGGTACGTCCTGGCCCTGATCCTCGGCCTGCTCGGCTCCCTGCTCTGCCTCTACGCTCTGCCGCGACACAAATACACGTTGACCATTATCGGGTCGATTCTGCTTGTCGCCGCATTTGTTTACGGACTCATCGGCAACGGCGTCAGGAGAAACTGCCGCTGGGCCCAGCCGGTCAGCGCCATCGGCGCCATTATTTTAATTCCCCTCATCCCCTTCGGGACCATCGTCGGGTTGTATGTGCTGGGCGAGTTGAAGAAGGCCCAAAAGGATGGGTGATGCGGAGCCTTACGGCTGAGGCTTTTTTCCAACGCCCCAAACCAGCCAGATCCCAAGCGCCACCAGCAGGATCAGCCACCACAAGTAGCGAAGTTCCCGCGCCGCCATTTCCACGAACCCGAGGACCATGGGAAAGATCGTTGCCAACACGAGCATGACGCCGATCAAAACAACCAGGCTGATCAATGCGGCGAACCGGCGGGGATTCATCAGCGCGCCCTTTGCAACTCGCCGAGCGGCAGCAGCATGCCCGTCCCGCTCGCACCCGCTCCAACGACCAGCGGGGATTTGCCATCCCACTTTTCCACGATTTGAAGCTCGATGAACGTCGGGTTTTGCTTGAGCGCCTCGCCGCGAATGCTGATCGACTTGGCCTCGCCGTTGGCCCGAATGATCGCCGTGGTCGCCTCGATCTCGGCCTTCTGTTGGGTAAACTTGGCCTTCGCGGCTTCCTGCTCCTGAACCATTTTGGCCTCGATGGCCGACTCCAGTTCGTGCGTGAGCGAAATGTCCTGAAGGACGATGTCTTCAACGATGAGAATACCCCCGACTTTCAGGCGCGCCGACTCAAGCGCCTTGGTTTTGATCTCTTCGCGCTTCTTGACGATCATCTCGGCACTCTGCATCGCGGTGACTTCCTTCAATGCCTCGTTCACGCGAGGCGCGATCAAGCTGTCAAAGGGGTCACCGGCGAACTGCTGGAAAATTTTCACGACCGATCCCTCGGGAATCCGGTAAAGCACGCGCAGATCCATCTTCACCTGCTGCAGGTCGGAGGAGTAGCACTCCGCCGGCATCGGTTTGGTCTGCTGCCGAATCGAAACCGGAACGATCGTGGTGATGAACGGCGTCTTCAAACCGAAGCCTTCGGGCTTGAACGCCGGGGAAACTTTTCCCAGGGTAACCTCCACGCCTCGATAACCCGGCTGAACCACGTACGACGAGGTGGAACCAACGATGATGACGACAAAAACGATGATGGCGATGCCGATGAGTCGGGCGATGCTTTGAGGGGTCATAAATTCAATGCCTTTCTGGATGGGGATGATGGGTTGTCGGTTGTCATCCCTCTTCATGCTTTCATGCAGGTACCACAGTCCTTTGCGATTCCCAATTACAAAATGAGCCGGGGATTATAA
>JAHFSZ010000102.1 GCA_023265515.1 Verrucomicrobiota bacterium | reverse complement strand
ACGAACGGGCACAGATCGTGGAGCGAAGTCGTCGAGGGAAAAAACATCTGGCCAAACAGGGTGTGATCAATGTGCTTTGCCAGGCGCCTTACGGGTATCGGTATATTAAGAAGTCAGGTAACAACTCAGGTCTCCCACCCGTTGCATTCAAAGATTTCACTGGACTCGAAACCCTCACATGTTGTAGCGTGTCCACATGTCGGAACTTCAAGCGCTTTCCAGAACCGATGGCATCGTCCTACAAGGTCGTTTTCTCACCCCGGCTCACCTTGCTGAAATAAAGACCGTCATTTCAGCGCACCCTGGCGCCAGTCGCAATCAGCTTTCGATCCTTTTGGCCCAGCGCTGGAACTGGCGCAGCGCCTCCGGCCAACTTAAGGACATGGCCGTCCGAACGCTGATGCTCAAACTCCACACTCGCGGATGGATCCTTCTGCCGGAACGCCGACGAGCTCCCTCCAAGCGCACTACCGCCCAGGACATCCCGGAACTCTTCGATACGACGGCTCCGGGTCCCATCAACGACGCCTTGAACATCTTGCTCCCGCTTCAGATCACGGCGCTCACGTCTCAGACCGTCAAACCGTTTCACCGTGCGCTGGCCCTGCACCACTACCTCGGGTTCCGAGGTCCTGTCGGGGAAAACATCGCCTATCAGATTTGCGACCGGTCGGGGCGCGATCTGGCTTGCGTGCTCTTTGGCGCCGCCGCCTGGAAAGTCGCGCCCCGCGACACCTGGATCGGATGGTCTCCCGAAATCCGTCAAAAACGTCTGGCGTTCATCGCCAACAACAGCCGCTTCCTCATTTTGCCCTGGGTGAAAGTCCCGCATCTGGCCAGCCACATCCTCGGCCGAATCGCCCGGCGGATATCTTCCGATTGGCAAACCAAATACCGGCGCCCTCTCTACCTCCTGGAAACATTCGTCGAACAGGACCGCTTCAAAGGTGCCTGTTACAAAGCCGCCAATTGGATCCGAGTCGGTCAAACTCAGGGCCGTAGCCGTCAGGACCGCTACAGCGCCCTCCAAGTCCCAGTCAAAGATATCTATCTCTATCCGCTGATCCCCCACGCTGCTCGCCGGCTCCGCCATGAAAACGCGTGAAGAACTCTTTACCTTGGGCCGTGAAAGCTTGGCCGCCCTGGTCGATTTGTCCATGGACTGGCAAACCCAGTTGGAGGCGCTCCAAGCCCGCCTGGCTCAAACCAGCCGTAACTCTTCCAAGCCTCCCTCCACCGACGGTTACACCCAGCCCGCTCCCCAAAGTCTTCGAAAACCCTCCGGGCTGAAATCAGGCGGCCAGCCGGGTCATCCGGGCAACACCTTGAAACCCGTCGACAAGCCGGATGTGATCATTCCCCATCGTCTGACCCGTTGCTCCTGCGGATGTGGCCGCTCCCTGCGCCACGAACCCGTCCTCCGGCATGAAAAAAGGCAGGTCTTTGATCTGCCACCGCAAAAGTTGATCGTCATCGAACACCAGGCCGAGGTCAAACGCTGCCCCCTCTCCAAGCGCGAAATCACTGCCGATTTTCCGGTGGATGTCACCGCTCCTGCACAATACGGATCGCACCTGTACGCTTGGTGGGTTTACTTGCGCGTGCAGCAGCTCATTCCTCTGGAACGCATCAGCCAGATGACCGAGGACCTCTTCGGCCAGGCCGTCAGCCAAGCCACCCTTCAGGCCGCCCTCCTGGCTGCCTACCAGCGCCTGGCCGGCTTTGAAACTCGCGTGAAGCGCCTGCTGGAACAAGCCCGTGTCGTCCATGCCGACGAAACCGGCCTGCGCGTGGCTGGAAAACTCCACTGGCTCCATAACCTCTCGACCCGCCGGTTCACGTGGTACGGCGTTCATCCCAAACGCGGCACAGACGCCATCGAGGATTTCGGCATCCTTCAGCGATTCACCGGCCGGCTCGTGCATGATTGCTATTCGTCCTACTTCACCTTGAAAAACTGTCTCCATGCCCTGTGCAATGCCCACTTTCTGCGCGAACTGATTTTCCTCCACGAAGTCCTCCATCAAGAATGGGCCAAAAAGATGCACGACCTCCTCCTGGAAATGCTCCGGGGCGTCGCCGAACGAAAAGAACGCGCCGACCGATTCACTGCCGCCCAATTGGTTCCCTGGATCAAGCGCTACCGGGCCCTCTTGCGCCAAGGCCGCGCCGCCAATCCCCCGCTCCCTGCGCCCCCTTCGCCACGCCGCGGACGGCGCAAGCAGTCCAAAGCCCAAAACCTCCTGGATCGCCTGACCCGCCATCAACGGTCCGCGCTGGCCTTCCTTCATGACTTCCAAGTCCCCTTCACCAATAATTTATCCGAACAAGACCTCCGCATGAGCAAAGTCCAACAGAAAATCTCAGGGGCCTTTCGCACCCTCCGCGGCGCCCAGATCTTCGCGCGTATCCGCGGCTACGTTTCTACCGTCCGCAAACACCAACGCAACGTGTTCCACAATGTCATCCTCCTCTTCGACGGTCACCCGTTTATGCCGCGCGCCCCAGCGTAATGACCTGGGCTGTTACAACCCATGTACGTGGGGCGCCGGCGCCGCTGCAGGGCTTAAACCTCCGACCTGACCTTCGTAGGGAACACCTACAAAGGATGCCGTTAAAGGCTTGGTTCGG
>JAHFSZ010000047.1:2668-18229 GCA_023265515.1 Verrucomicrobiota bacterium | reverse complement strand
AGATGGTCGAGCGCTACGCGCCCTACCTGCGCTTTCCCGAGGCGGAATTCGACCAGGCCAACGTCGACGTCGCGCTCCAGGGCAATTCGGCGGACAGCCCCTATCTGACCGGCGAGCAGATTGAGCATCTCATCGAAAAGGCGAAAACCCCCGCCGAAATCCATCCGGTCGCGTAGGATTTACAGAGGCGGATCGCAAGTTTTTCGATGGTTCCGGGTTCAGTTTTGACGTGAGTGACTCAGAACGAATACTGGAAGGTGATCTTGATGTGACGGTTATCTCCCCAAAGGAGCTGAAGGTTTTGCGGAAACGCCCGGTAGGGCGCGCTGTCAACGATTGCCTGGCGGCACATATTGGCGAGGAGGGGCCCGACCGAATCATCGCTCTGAACGAGCACGTTGGCGACCTGGCCGTCGGAGAGTAAATCGAATTCCACTTTCACATTGCCTGCCTGGTTACGATATCGGTCGCCGATCAAGAGATACCATCGCTGACTGATGGCCTGAATGAGAATCTTGTCGTAGTATCCGGCCGGCGATTCCTGCGTGTCGAAGGAGATGACGCCTTTGCGGCTGATGCCGCCCGTGAGGCTGGAAGCCTGGGTCGGGATGGAGCGGACGGGGGGTCTTGAGGCGGGCGTCGGAGGCGCGCGAGCCTGTTCGGGCGTGGGAATGTCCGACGGTTGCGCCTGCTGTGCCTCGACCGGGACATCGTCGGGCTGGGCCGGCGCTGCCTCGATGGCGTGCGGTTTGAGAAGGGCGTACTGCTTTTTGGCGAGATCGTCCGGCGAAGAATTGGGCTGTGCTTTTTCCACGGGCTTCGGTTCGGATTTGGATTTTTCCGGCTCGGCGGGGATCGGAGGTTTCGGGGTGGAGGGGCTGGAGGGAGGGCTGCTTTTGGTCAGGATGATGTTCTCGGTTGCGGGGGAAGTCTTGTCGCGTCCCTTGATCTCAGGCCGATTCTGGTCGGAGCGGGTGCTCTGGTCCTGAGCCAGCGTGTTTCGCTCTGAGTAAAAAGGCGTTTGTTTGGGTCGCTGCTTCGATTCCTGCGAGGCATCAGTTTCCACAAAATGCTGGGGCGGAGGAGGTTTTGTTTGAAGCAGCACCAGCCTGGGTGCCTCCTCTTGCTCGGGCGGAGGCCTGGCGCGAAATAAATCGGCGAGAAATTGCGAGCCGCCAAACACGACGACGAAGACAAAAGCCAGAAGGTGAAAGGCGAGCGAGATCGCCAGGCAGATTACCAAACTGTCATTTTCACGATCCCACATATTTTTTCAAACTCGTCCTTCATTGAAAAGAAAGTTGGTGTCAGTCGATGGGTCGGATTTCCAACCAGAGAAACTTCTGTTTTTTACAAAATCATCTCCGAGTCGGCGGTGCAATGTCTTATTTTTTTGACGGAGTCCGTGGGTCAGTTGGAAATTGAAAAATGTGGTCAACTTTGACAATTAGGCTTGCCGATGGTTTTGAACCGTGGTTTATTAGAATAGTCGTTAAAATTCCAAAAAGGAGTAATATCATGTTATCAAACCTACGCAAGGATCGAGGCGGTTTCACGCTCGTGGAAATCATGATCGTGGTCGCCATTATCGGATTGCTGGCAGCGATTGCTGTTCCCAGCTTTATTCGTGCTCGCAGACGTTCGCAAGGCACCACCGTACTCAATGAGTGCCGTCAAGTCGACGGCGGCATCGACCAGTGGGCGCTGGAGAACAACAAAACCACCGGTGATACCATCACGTGGGGCGACATCACGCCTTATCTGAAGGCTGGCACGCGTTTGGCCAATTCCGGCGGCAATGACCTGCTGGGCAACGCCTTCACGATCGCGACAGTCGGCGATGGTGTTAAGGTGGCGAGTGCGACGTTTACGGAGTTTTCCGGCGTCGGCATCAGCTGGGGTCCATACGCGCCGTAAGTATTCTAAAGGGGCGCACTAAGGTGCGCTCCTTTTTTTAAAGAGTCATTAGTCAAATTAACCAAAATGAGCAAACTATGACTAGAACAGTGAGTATTTCGGAAGCGAAGAGTCACCTGTCGGAAATGGTCGGCCGATTGATGTACGCGGGCGATCACATCGTCGTCGAACGGCATGGCAAAGCAGTCGCGGCGATGCTTCCGATCGAAGACTACCGGGAGTATGAGCGTCTGGTCCGCAGCCGCCAGCAGGAACAGACTGAAGACACACGGCAAAAGAAACTTCTGTAGCGCATCGAGGCAAGATTGCCCTTTTATGGCCAAAAATGTGATCGCCATTGACGTGGGACTGCACAGTCTGAAAGCCGTCTGCCTTTCAGGCTCGGCGCGATCAGCGTCGCTGTCTCGCGCGGCGATGATTCCCCAGACGGCCATGTCGCAGTCGATCCAGCAGGCGTCCGAAAAGGCTGTCGCCGCCCAGCTCAAGGACCTGGCTGGCCAGCTGAAGGCCGGGCGCTATGAATGCCATTTTGCCTTCAATTCGCCTTCCGCCGTTCTCCGGTATGTCGAGACGCCCTATTACCCGCAGTCGGCCCTGCGCGCCTCCCTCAAACTCAATCATCAGACCTATCTTCACCAGAATTTCGAGAACTACACTTTTGACGGCGTTTGCCTCTTCGATGATGCGGAACAGTTGAAGAGGGAAAACAAAGAGAAAAAAACGGACACGGACAAATCCTTAAAAAAGGGAAAAACTCTGATTGCAGGCTTGCCCACGACCGAAATGCTGATGTTCTTCATGGCCGCCAGGCGTGCCGGACTGCATCCACGGTCCCTCAGTCTCGCGCCGCTCGGCATCATCAACGGCTACGAGTGCGCCTGTCCTGGAAGCTTCCAGCAGGAGGCGGTGCTGCTCCTGGATATCGGCCATCTGAGCTCGAGCCTGACGATTGTCCATCAAGGATCCATTTTTCTGACGCGTGTCATCAACCTGGGCGGCAAAAATGTTCTGGACCACCTGACACAGACCCAGGGAAGCGCGGCGGCCGCCGAAAATGCCGAGATCGAAGGAGGCGAGGCCTTCGCCCAGGCCATCCAGGCCGGCCTTGCTCCGATGATGCGCGAAGTCCATTCCTCGGTGAATTTTTTCGAACGGAACACGGAAGCGAATCTCAAGAAGATCGTTCTTTCGGGAAAGCTGGCCAACGCGCCGGTGACGATCAGCGTCATCCAGCAGGAGGTCGGTTTTCCCTGCGAGATTTGGAGTCCGGCTGAAGGGATGAAGAACAGCTTGCCCTCCGGCCAGAAGGAGATGTTTGCGCAGAATCAATCCGCTTTCGCGGTTTGCATTGGAACGGCTCGAAATGCGTTGTCGTAGTTGGCGGGTTGGGAACAGGGAAAGAAAAGCAGAAATGCAGGAACGACGGAACCATGTTGCACATCAATTTATTCCATGAAATCCAGCGCCTCGAATTTGAGCGGAAGTACGATCCTGTCCGGATCATGGGACTGGCCTTCGTCCTCGGGCTGCTTGGGTTGGGGGTCTGGACGGCGATCCTTTACCTCAATTACAAACCTGCACGTGAGGCCGTCGATTCGCTCCAAAAACAAATAAAGACCATGGAACCGCAACACAAAGAGGCCGAAATGAGACTGGCGGAGCTGCCGGCGTATCAAAAGGAATTCGTGTTTCTTAAAAAGCGCGCGCAAGAAAAAAGTTTGCAGTCCCGAAACCTGGAGGTGTTCAAGGGTTGCATGCCGACAAACCTTTTCGTGAAGAAGCTCTCCATTTTTCGCGAAGTGATTTCCGAAAAATTGCCCGGCCCGAAAGACAAGAAGGGCCATCCGACCTTCATTACCAGGAGCACCAGTGTCAATCTGATGAATTTCGAAGCCACCTATTCGGAGGCGACGAAACCCAAATCGCTGGAGCAGAGGGACCATTTGGTCGAGTTTTTTGCGCACAGCGAAAACCTTGGCGGGATTGCGGCGGAAACGACCAAGGATGGAAAGGTCGTCAATACGGTCAAGCTGGCGGGCTTTTCGACGACTGAGCCGGTGGGCAATGAGCTGGCCGTTGGCACAATCGATATCAGGGTGGAGCTGAAAAAATGACGCTCTCGAACGAAAAGAAGAAGACATTGGCGCTGGTGGTGATCGTGGGCCTGACGGTCCTGATCGTCTCCTATTATTTCGGTTTTCGCTGGATCAACGAGGCGCGCGACCAGACCGACAAGAAAGAGCATGCTTTCTCGGAAAAGGCCGGGATGATGAATAAGACAATCGAGGACGGCAAGGTCGCCCAGAAAAAGATCGAGCTGTTCGAGATGAGACTTAAGCCGGTCCGCGATCAGATGCCGCCGGAGCGGGCGGAGACGTGGCTTGCGCGCACGATGGACGCGGTGGCGACCCGGCATCAGCTCAAGCTCAAGGGCTCCCGCCTGTCGGATCCGGACGCCATCATGCTCGGCGAGGTCAAGGCCTTCAAGCATTTTGGCCTGGTGGGTTACGTCTTCAATGTTCAGGGGAATTATTTTCAACTCGGTGAGTTTTTGGCCGATCTGGAGGGTGCGCATCCGCTCCTGGTCGTTGAAAGCATGACCATCAACGCGGGAGCTGGCGGCGCCCCAAACATTCACGACATGGCGGTCAAAATCAATATGGTCACAAACAAGGATTAGGGCGATGAAATGGGTGGCTCTCATCATCGGATTTCTGGCGTCGTTGGTCGTACCGGCGGCGGACGAATGGGTCATCGAGCCCGTGAAGCCCTCATTCACGTGGCAGAAGGACGAGGAGAACGTTCCGAAGGAGCGCGATCCAATGACACCCGTGGATTTTGTCTGGCCCCGCCCGGCGAAGGGAACGACCAACGCCGAGCCCGTCAAGGCGAACAAGAACAAGATCCAGCTGTCGTTAAAAGTCGAGTTCATCAGCTGCACCGAAACCGAGCGGTTTGCAAAAGTGACCGGATTCACGGAATTTTTGGAGGAAGGCAAGGAGTATTCGTTCACCGCCAAGGGATACAAGGTGGTGTTCAGGGTGCTCCATATCGAACCGACCAAAATGATCGTCGATTACGAAGGCGATCTGATCGAGTTTCAACCCAAGGCAATTCCCGAACAACTGGATAACAGGGGGTTTTAAATCAACAGGAGTAAACTATGAGAACTCTACGATCGATCATGATGCTGGCCGCCGGTTGGGTGGCCGCTGCGTTCATGCCTGCGCTGCACGGGCAGGAGACGCCGGCCGCCGGCGGGACCAACACGGTGACTCAAATCACCACCACCACGACGCGGCGGCCGCCGATCGAGTACGTTGACGCCGATCTGCGAGACGTTGTTCGCGCGCTGGCGCGTCAGGCGGGTTTGAACGTCATCGTTGGCGAGGACGTGACCGGCAAAGTCACCACGCGATTGGTCGATGTTCCGATCGAACAGGCCTTGAAAATCATCCTGGGGTCCAAGGGCTACGTTCTGACTTACGGCGACGGGGTTTACCAGGTTCGCAGCAAGGCCTCCATCGCCAACGAACCGACGGAAACCCGCATCGTCGTCCTGAGGAACACCGGCACCAAGAACGTCGAGCCGATCCTCAAGCAGCTGATCAGCAAACAAGGCAAGGTCCAGAGCGACGAGCGCAGCAGCAGCATCATCGTCACGGACACGCCGACCGCCATGAAGACGCTCGTGCCCATCATCGAGGCGCTCGACACACCGACCCCCCAAGTTATGATCGAGTTCCGTCTCCTGGAGACGACCAAGAACCCGGTCCTGAATACCGGCGTCGACTGGTTGGGGCTCTATGACAACAGGTTCCGCCTCGGCTCGCCGGGCGCCGTGCCGGCGACGCTGAATACCTACGCCACTACGTTCTATACCGCCGCCGCCGCTGGCATCAATCTTGTGCCGGGGGCAGCCACGTTGACCGCCAACGAATTGCAGGCCACGTTCAATTACCTGATTCAGAATACCGACACCGAGCTGTTGGCCAACCCAAGGGTGGTGACGACGGACAACACGCCGGCGCAGATCAAAATCATCAACGAGGAGCCGATCCCGAACTTCCAGTTCAACTCGACGACGGCATCTTTCGTGCTGTCAGGGTTCGAGTACAAGGACATCGGAGCCACGCTGAAAGTGACACCCCATGTGAACAAGGACCAGTTCGTCACACTTGACCTGATTCCGGAGTTTACGAGCACGGTGGGGGCCGGCCGGACGTTCGATTTGGGCACGGGCGGCACTGTCACGATCCCCCTGGTCGCCAAGCGGAACATCCAGTCGCGCGTCGTGATCAAGAGCGGTGAAACGCTGGCGCTCGGCGGCTTGATCCAGAAAAACGGCGAGTATACTTACACGAAGGTACCGATTCTGGGGGACATACCGCTGGCGGGTTATCTGTTCAAGTCGAGCGACAAGTCAAAAACCAAGAAGAATCTCCTGTTCTTCATCACGCCAACGATCATTCCGGCCGGCGGCAAGACCGGGCTCGAGGATCAATACGCGCAGCTTAAGGGCGAAAGAGCGGACGACTTCGTCGACAACCGCTCCTGGCTGGGCAACGCCAAGGGCTACCAGATCATTGACTTCGGCGACGTCGCGGACAGCAAGAAGCCCGAGGAGTACGACTTCGAGTACGGGCCGCAGATCCATGTCACCGGCCCGGACGAAAAAGCCGTGCCAACCACCAGCGCGGAAATTTACCGCCAGCGCCAGAAGGAGAAGGAAAAGGCGCTCAAGGCGGCCAGTGAATCGCCCGCACCTATTAACGTGGCGCCCCGGCTGACGATGCCCAGCCTGCGTTAGAAAAGCACCGTTCCTGTTGAATTAAAACCCCGGGATGCTTCGGCACCCCGGGGTTTTTAGTTCACTTCCAGCTTGCTCCTGATCTTGTACTTTTCGATCCGCTTTCGGAGCGTGGCCCGCGTGATGCCGAGGATCTTGGCGGCCTGGACCTGGTTGCCACCGGTCTTGCTCAGGGCCCGGGCGATCATGTAGCGCTCGATGTTGGCCATCAGCTTGTACTGGGAGTCGGTGAGCGCCTGGTCAAAAAGAACATCGAGCGCTGAATCGAGCGATGGGCGAACACCGGCCGCATCCTCCTTTTTCCCGCCGGCATGCGCATGCCATTCGATGTCCTTGGGAAGGATCACGTCGCCGGCCGCGTGAACCGTCGCCCGCTGGACGATGTTTTCGAGTTCGCGGACGTTGCCGGGCCAGCTGTAGTCGACGAGCAGGCGCATCCCCGGCTCGCTGATCTGCTTGGGGCGGCCCCGGCCTGAGCCCGACACAGTCCCTGAGCCGGTCGGATGGGTCGGAGGCCGGTCCGGGGACTTTGCGGCAAACCGGTTCAGGAAATATTTCACCAGGAGCGGGATGTCCTCCTTGCGCTCGCGCAGGGGAGGCAAGTGGATCCTCAGCACGTTCAGCCGGTAATAAAGGTCCTCCCGGAACTTTTTCTCTTCGATCATCCGGGCGAGGTCCTTGTTGGTGGCCGCGATGAGGCGGACGTCGACATGGATCGTCTGATTGCCACCCACGCGCTGGAATTCACCCTCCTGAAGGACGCGCAGAAGCTTGGTCTGGACGGTCATCGGCAAATCGCCGATCTCGTCCAGAAAAAGCGTTCCGCCGTTGCATTGCTCGAACTTTCCGATGCGCTGGCCGATCGCGCTGGTGAACGCACCCTTTTCATGGCCGAAGAGTTCGCTCTCGAGAAGGTTCTCGGGAATGGCGGCGCAGTTGATCGCAAGGAACGGCTTTTCCCGGCGGCCGCCGTTTTGATAAATGGCCTTGGCGGCGAGCTCCTTGCCGGTGCCGCTCTCGCCGGTGATCAGAACCGTCGCGTGGCTGGCGCTGACGAGGCCGATTTTTTTGAATACCTCCTGCATCGCGGAGGACTTGCCGACGATGCCCAGATCCTCGGAGCCGGCATCGGGCTCCTGGGTGAGCGAAACCTTCACGCGCATGTCACGCGAGGCCTTGAGCGCCGCCTGGATCACCTCCTCCATCTTGGGGACGTCAAAGGGCTTCAAGAGATAATCGAAGGCGCCGTGCTTCATTGCCTCGATGGTGGTCTGTGTGGTGCTATAGGCGGTCATCATGATCACCGGCACGCGCATGTCGCGGCCCCGAATTTCCTTCAGGACCGACAGTCCGTCCATGCCGCCAAGCCGGATGTCCATCACGACCACGTCGGGTTTTTCGCGGACGATTCGATCGAGGCCTTCCTCGCCGCTTGACGCGGAGATGACGCGCAGGGACGGGGAATCGAAATTGCGCGCAAATGCCTCGAACACATGCGTTTCGTCGTCGATGACTAGGAGTGTTTGCACGGTCACTTTGTAGCTTCAACTGTTGCCGGAGGAAACGATATTTTGGCGCAGCCACGCGAGCGCCTCGCCGCGGGTTTTCAGGTCGCCTTCCAACTGCATTTCCTCGACCTGGCGCAGCCAGCGGCCGACTTCCGGTCCCTCGTAAAGGCCCATCTCCAGCAGGTCATGGCCATTGACCAGGGGCTTCGGCCGGACCTGCTCGCGAGTGAGCGCCTTCTGCATCCTTTTCAAAAAACGGTAATTCCCAAGCATCCGGTGGCTCCCCAGGCAGTCAGCCCGGTGCAGCTCGAGCTCCTCGACGAAGGTCGGCCGCGACAAAAGGCGCTTGAGCGTGGAGAGGCGCATGGATTGGACATCCTTGAACGTCATGTGATTGGCGACGATATCGCAGACCGCCTGGGTGTCGGCACGGGGCCATTTCAGCCGGTCAAGGATCCTGCGCGCGAGGCGCTCGCCGACCTCGGCATGGCCGGGAAAACGCCACCGCCAGGAGCCCTTCACCTTCTTCTTCACGCAGGTCCGCGGCTTGCCGACGTCGTGCAAAAGAGTGGCCCAGGCAAGTGTCGGGGTTCGGTTCCCAGGAAGCTTGCTCATCACGAGGCGCGTGTGGACCCAGACGTCGCCCTCCGGGTGGAAGTCGGGGGAATGCTTCACACCGGCCATGGCTTCGATTTCGGGCAGAAGAATTTTAAGCAGTCCGCTGCGGCGCAAGAGATCAAGGCCGCGCGCGGCATGGTCCGAGCAGAGAATTTTCGTCAGCTCTTCACGGATTCGCTCGGCGCTGATTTTTTTGATCAGCGGCGCGAGTTTGTGGGTTGCCCGCCAGGTTTTGGCTTCGATCCTGAAGTTCAACACCGTGGCGACGCGGACCGCGCGCAAAAGACGCAGGTGGTCTTCGCGAAACCGCTGGACCGGATCGCCAATGGCACGGACGATTTTTTTTCGCAAGTCGATCCGGCCACCCACAAAGTCAATGAGCTTGCGGGCGATCGGATCGTAGAAAAGCCCGTTGATCGTGAAGTCCCTCCTTTGGGCGTCATTCTCCGCGCTCGTGAAAAATACTTTCGAGGGCCGGCGCCCATCTTTGTACGCTCCTTCGCCGCGGAACGCGGCTGTTTCCACGGGGACGCCTCCCTCCACGACGAGGATGACGCCGAACGCCTTGCCGACGGGAATGGTGTGGCGGAAAAGCTTCTGGATCTGGGCGGGTCGGGCGGAGGTGGCGACGTCGTAGTCGCTTGGGCGGCGTTTCAGCAGGCGGTCACGGACGCAGCCGCCAGCCCAATAAGCCTCGTATCCCGCCTTTTGCAGTCTCCGGACGACGCGCAGCGACGCGTGCCGCGAGTCAAGCTTGGACGTTTTCTTCTTCATGGGCGATGATCTCGGAGATCTTTTCGTGATGAATCGCGGCGGGCCTGGCGAAAAGGTAGATCACTCCCGCCGCGATGCTGGTCAGCACGATGACGCCGAAGTAGTAGAGAAACGACATGGCCGTCACCTTGGCGTTGGCGTGGACCCCGATGGCGTTAAACAACAGCAGAAACATATACTCACGCACGCCGACGCCGCCCGGAGAGAGCGGGATGGCGGTCACGGCGTTGATGATCGGCAGCACAAGATAAAACGCGATCATTGGCGCCTCGATTTGCAGGCTGCGGCCGATCAGATAAACGGCAAGGATCGAGAGGATGTGGACCAGAACGGAGATCAGGACCGTGTTCAGCAGAGTCCGCTGATTGTTGTGGTATGCCTCATTGATCTGGTTCAGGTGTTCCAACACCTTTTGCAAAGGAAGCCGGTGGCGCCATCTTTCCCAGCCGATCCAGCGCCCCACCATCCGCTGTTTTAAGTAAAGGGCGACTGCCATGGATGCCGCGCCGATCGAGGCGGCAATGATCAGCACCCACCGCCGGGTTTCCGCGTTGTCCCAGAAGGTGTGCCCGAAGAAGACGATGACGAGGCCGGCCAGCACCATCAGGCCAAGCATGCCGACGAGCCGGTCCACCACGATGCTCAGACCCGCGCCGACCTTTTTCGAGGGTGCGAGCTGCGTCGCATAGTAAACGCGCGCGATATCGCCGCCCGTGAGTCCAAGCAGGAACGAGTTGAAAAAATTGCCGGCGCAGATGGCCCAGAAGACCGGGTAAAAACGCGCTGAAATTCCCTGCGCCTTGAGCAGAAGATTCCAGCGCCACACAGCCAGAAAGAGGATCGAAAAGTTGACGAGGAACGCGAGCACGAGCCAGGCGGGATCGGCGTTCTTCATCTCCCTCCAAAGCTTGGCCGGATCGGTCTTGAACTTGAAGATGTACCAAAGCAGGACGCCGGCGACCAGAATCTTAAGAAGAATCAGTGCTGTCTTTTTCATGGCGCGGTCCGGATGGGATACGGGGAAAATAAAAACAGGTCTTTCCGAAAATGGAAAGACCTGTCCGTTGCCAGAAAAAGAAATTTAGAAGCGGGGAAGGCCGAGGCGCGACTGCTTGGCTTTGCGCTTGCGGCGGACGCTCGGCTTCTCGTAGTGCTGCTTCAAGCGGGCCTCGCGCAGGGTCCCTTCGCGATCCAGCTTGCGTTTCAAACGGCGCAGCGCCTTATCGACCGATTCGCCTTTTTTCAATTTCACTTCGGACATGTTGGACTCCGCTTCACTTCGTGTTTTCCGGGGGTCATCGGGAGGCGTCCTAAGCCCCACTCCCGGAGGTGCTTGGCATCTTTGGCAGGGTCGGGTCCGAAGTCAACGGGATTTCGACGAAAATCGAAAAAGCGCCTAAAACCATTGATTTTATTGGGTTTTATGAAGATCGGCGCTAGATCTTCACCTTGAAACGCTCGCCCTTGGAGAGGGATGCGGCGAAGGCCGCCATGAGCCGGACCAAGTGGTCCAAATCCTTCAGGTCGATGGTCTCGACGGGGGTATGCATGTAACGATTGGGCAGGCCGAGGCAGGCGGTCGGTATGCCGCCTCGGGCCACGGAAATGGCATCGGCGTCGGTGCTCGTATGGTTGGGATCGAGGGCGGCTTGGAGGGGGATTTTCCGGGCGCGGGCGACGATGCGAAGGCGCTCAACCACGACCGGGTGGTTCGCGCTGCCGAGCCCAAGGATGGGCCCGTTGCCGAGCGCGGCCTCGCCATGCTTGGGTTTGTTGACGCCGGGAATGTCGAGCGCGTGGCCGACATCGGCGACCAGCGCAACGTCCGGATGCGCATTGTAGCCGGCCATCGCGGCCCCGTTCAGGCCGATCTCTTCCTGGACGGTTGCGACGGCCACCACGCAGGCATTCAACTTTTTTATTTCCGAGAGCAAGCGCAGCGCCTCGGCGGCCGCGAACGTTCCAATTCGGTTGTCGAAGCCTCGGGCGACTGCGATCGTGCCATTCAAAATCTCAAAGTCATCGACGTAAGTGATCGTATCGCCGATTTCGACTTTCCTGAGAGCCTCCTTTTTAGTCTTCACACCGATGTCGATGAAGATCTCGTGCATTTCGGGCACCTTTTTGTCGTCCTTGCGATCCTGGAGATGGATGGGGAGCGAACCGATCACTCCGAGCACGGGACCCTTTTTAGTGTGAACATGGATGCGCTGGCCCCGGGCGAGCGCCCGATCGACGCCCCCAACGCCTGTCATGTAAAGAAAGCCATCGCTGTCGACATACTGGACCATGAAGCCGATCTCGTCGGCATGGCCGGTCAGCATCAGCTTCGGTGAGCCTTTCTCATTGAGGAAGGCGTAGGCATTGCCATAGGCGTCGGTTTCGACGCGGTCGGCGAATTTCTTGACGTAATCGACCCAGACCCGGATGCCGCGGGCTTCCTGGCTGGTGACACTGGGGGTGGCGAGGAGTTTTTTGAGAAAATCGAGTGACGATCGTTCCATGGCAGGGAAGGGGTAGCAGGAACAAAGCTGTGAGGAAAGCCGGAAAATGGAACCCGGCTCAAACCTTCGACTTCTCGATCGCCTTGGAGGGGAGCTTCTCCAGCTCGATGTCTTCGATCTGCTGGTACATCAGCAGGAGCGACATCAGCCAGGCAAGTGTCGATTCCGCGCCCTGGTTCTGGTTGACGGAATCCGGATGCAGGCCGTCGCGGCAGCCGCCGGTCCTGGGGTCGAACAGTGATTGTTGCAGGTCGTTCTTGCCCAAAAACCAGTTAAGGCATTTGTAAGCTTCCTTCATCCAGCGCTCGTCGCGCGTGATCCGGTAGGCTTCAAGCGCCGCTTCGAGCACGGCGTTGGCCTCGATAGGCTGCTGGTCGAACCGGGCTTTGACGCCGCCTTTCGCATACCAGCCATGGGTGCCAACCGAGGAAAAATGGCCTTCGGGCGCTGTTTGGATCCGGCAAAGCCAGTCGAGCGACTTGAGGCCCATTTCAATCATGTCATTGTTATGAAGCCACCGGCCCGAGAGAAGGAGCGCGTGCGGAAGCTTGCCGTTGTCGTAGTTCAGGGAGTCTTCAAGCCACGGCCAATCGGGCAAAGCGCGTGACTTGAACAAATCATAAAGACGGCTTGCGAGCAGTTCCCGGACGCGCCTCGCCTCCGTGTCGCCACTGAAATATTGAAGATAGGCATGGATTCCAACCAGCGCAAAAGCCCACGCACGCGGCGACGAAAAGCCTTCCATCACTGGAAGGGCCCGGTTGAAAAGGTGGACGGCGAAGGCCGTGATGCTCTGTTTCTTGCTCAGGGTCACCGCCATGCCGAGCGCCCAGATCGCGCGTCCGTGGCTATCCTCGGATCCGACCAATTCGAGCCAGTCCCTCTGGTAGCTCATGAAATTGCGGAATCTGCCGGTTTCGTAGTTGAACGCGTAGTCCAGAAAGCTCAGGTAGATGAAGATCATCGGTTCGGTTTCGAACTCGTCCTGGGCCTCGTTGGCAAGGAGCACGGCGATGAGGGCGCGCGCGTTATCGTCGGTGGTATAACCGTGATTCCGGTCGGGCACGCTGAATTTGGAATGCTGGAGCATGCCCATCGAGTCGGTCATCGTTTGAAGGTGGCGCAGATCGATTTCGGGGAGTTCCTGCACGCCGGACTGCAGAATTCTCTTGGAGGAATAATTGGCGCGTGGCTGGGCCTGGCGCTCTTCTTTGACTTGGACGAGCAGATCCAGGTACTGCCGGGCGACGCAGGGCCAGATCATGCCGCGGCAGAAGTTGTAGGCGCGTTTGCGCATGGCGTGGCGCTCCGTTTCGCTGTCGAAAAGGTTGATGATGGCGCTCGCCAGGGCCCCGCTGTCTTTGAACGGCACGAGCACTCCCCGGCCTTCGGCCAGCGCCTCCTCGGCGTACCAATAGGGGGTCGAGACCGTGGCTTTTCCGGCTCCCAGGGCGAAGCTCAATGTGCCGGAAGTGATCTGATCCACGCCCAGGTAGGGTGTGACGTAAACGTCGGAAGCTCCGAGAAACTCGCACAACTCACTCAGCTCGACGAATCGATTTTGAAAAATCACCTGTTGCTCGATTTTCAGGTCCTGGACTTTTTTCTGAAGCCAGAGCCTGTATTCCTCTCCTTCGGACCTTTTCACATGAGGATGGGTCGCACCCAGGATGATATAAACGGTATCGGGATGCTTTTCGAGAATCGCGGGCATCGCATCGATCATGTATTCGACGCCCTTATTGCGTGAAAGAAGGCCGAAGGAGAGAATGACCTTTTTGCCTTCGACGCCGAAGAGATCCTTGTAGAAATTGGAATCCACAAACGGAACATCGGGAATTCCGTGAGGAATGTAGACGATCTTATCCCGGTTCGTTCCGTAAATTTCTTCCAGCATACCGACGGCTTTTTTGCTCATGACGACGACGCGGTCCGAAAGCCGGATTACCTCCCGAAGGACCTTCAATTGAATCGGTGCCGGGTCCTTCAGGATGGTGTGAAGGGTTGTGATGATGGGTTTGCGAATTTCCCGCATCAGCGTCAGAAGGTGGTTTCCGCAGTCACCGCCGTAGATTCCATACTCATGCTGGATGATCACGCCTTCCAGGTTTGCCGTGGGCGCAATCATGTTCAAAAAGTCTGCGGTGAGGCGGTAATCGGCCAGGTTGTTTTGCCGGATCTCGAAACGCACGCGTTGTGGATAGGCGTAGCCTTCCGGAACGTCATTCATCGCGACAGCGACGGAGTCCAGGGGGCTGTCAGCAAGGTTGCTCACGGCCTCGCACAATTCAGCGTTGAACGTGCCAATACCGCACTTGCGTGGCAGGTAGGTGCCGATGAAAGCGATGGTTCTTTTCGGGTCGTCTGAGATGGTTTTCCCCCCAGATTCAGTTTCTACGGAAGGTTCGGATCCGGTTTGCCGTGCTTTTCCAGCCAGCTGAGCAAATGAGAAATCTTGCCGCGAGCCAGCGCGATGGAAGTGTCAGCGGCCCCATAATACAGATTCAGCGAGTCGCCGTCATCATCGGTCGTGTGGCCGCAAGGGAAGACGACGTTTCCAACATCTCCTTCGCGCTCGTACGGCGCTTCAGGACCAAAAATCCAGGTATCGCTCCGCAACAGGCAGGTCTCGGGCTTTTCCAGGTCGAAGAGCGCAAGGCCGAGCCGGTAGAGGCATCCGGCGGGCGTGTGCCGCACGCCGTGATAAAGCATCAACCATCCGCGCGGGGTCTCGATCGGAGGCGGCGCAAGACCGATTTTATTGGCATCCCACCAGCCGCCCCGGCGTGCGCGCAGGATGACCCGGTGGCTTCCCCAGTGGCGCAAATCCGGCGAGTAGGAGATCCACATGTGGGCCCCAAGTGGGGACATGGGCCGGTGGATCAGGGCCCAGTTGCCTCCGATGCGATGCGGCAGCAGCGCCGCATCCTTGTCTTCGGGAGGCATGACCATTCCATAACGCTCAAAGCTGTGAAAATCCTTTGTCTGGGCGAGGGACACTCCCGGCCCGCTGCGCGAATAGGAAGTGAATGCGATGATATAGCTGTCGAGTTCCGGCACGTAAGTAATGCGCGGATCCTCGATGCCCCAGAGGTCTTCAGGAAAATGGTTCGGGTCCGGCACCAGAGTCGGCTTTCCATCGATCTCCCAGCCGTCGACGCCGTTTTTGGAACGCGCGGTACAGAAGTGTGACAGGCCGCTTCGATCCTCCACCCGGCAGAGAAGGAGGGTCTTGCCGTCGGCCAGGCGTATGGCGCCGGCGTTAAACACGCTGTTGACCGGATAGGGCCAATTGGAAGCCGTCAAAACCGGGTTGCCTGGATGTCTGTGAAAAAGTGTTTCGTGCAAGTCCATGATCTGAGCTTTCTAAGCTTTCATATAATTTTACCGTGTCTCGCGGGACGATGTCCACGGTGTTTTTTGGTCAACA
>JAHFSZ010000047.1:0-2568 GCA_023265515.1 Verrucomicrobiota bacterium | reverse complement strand
CGGGTTGCCTGGATGTCTGTGAAAAAGTGTTTCGTGCAAGTCCATGATCTGAGCTTTCTAAGCTTTCATATAATTTTACCGTGTCTCGCGGGACGATGTCCACGGTGTTTTTTGGTCAACAAAACCGGGCGCGCGCGGGTGGGTTTGGGCGAGCCGAAAGGATGATGGACAAGGGTGAGAGTTAGGAAAATGGTTGCGGGGCTGGGATTTGAACCCAGGACCTTCAGGTTATGAGCCTGACGAGCTACCAGACTGCTCCACCCCGCGATCAAAATTTAAAAAAGAACACCTGCTGGATTTGAACCCAGCGATCCCGCGACTGCGGGATTATGAGCCTGACGAGCTACTCCCGCGCCTGCGGGACTCCACCCCGCGATCAAAATTTTAAAAAAGAACACCTTGCGGAACCAGCGACACCAAATGGGAAGTAGAAGGTATCGGGGTCGGTGGAAACTGTCAATCCCCCTCGGCGTATGTTTTCGCGGCCCGTTTAGCGCTTCACCGATTGGCGATGAGATGGTAGGGAACTTCCATGGATGGTGGCCCATTCGTCACGGTCTGGACGGTCCTTTGCGCGATGTACCTGCTGACATGGTTGGTGATCCCGCATATTCTCTTGCGAAAGAAAAATCCTGTTTCAGCGATGGCATGGATCTGGGGCATCCTCCTATTCCCCATTCTGGGCGCCGTGTTTTACGGCTGGCTTGGCACCAATCGGATGCATCGCAAATATGTCCGGCGCAAGGTGCAAGCTCGCCTGGGACCGGAACGGTCAGGCTTCCCATCCGACGCTGTGCATCCTGATCCATTGCTCGATGATGGCGCGACGCGCCGGCTTCGGATGCTCGAAAGGATGACAGGCAAGAGAACGACGCATGGCAACCGAGTCAAACTCTTGACGGATGCCTCCGAGTTTTATCCCGCCCTTCTGCGCGACATCGAATCGGCCCGGTCGCATCTCCATCTCGAGTTTTATATCTGGCGGGACGATGCCGTGGGGCGGGAGTTTATGGACGCGCTGATCCGCGCGGCGAAACGCGGCGTCGAGGTTCGCCTGCTGGCCGATGAAATCGGTTCTTTTGAGGTGAAGACGTCCTGCTTTCGGGAGCTGGTGAACGCAGGGGGGCGCTTCTCCTGGTTTTTGAGTCTTCATTTTCCACGGACCCGTTTTTTCCTCAATTTGAGAAATCACCGGAAGCTCGCCGTGATCGATGGAATCATCGCGCACGTTGGCGGCATGAATATCGGGCAGGAATATCGCGGCAAGAAGGCGCAATGGGGTTATTGGCGCGATTCCCAGTTTCGGGTCGAGGGACCGTGCGTACCGCAGTTGCAGGAGGTCTTCGCCGACGACTGGTATTTTGCCACGGACGAAAAGATTCTCAACCACGCGTACTATCCGCAAGCGATTCCCGCCGGGCGGCAGATTGTGCAGGTGATCGAGGACGGTCCGGACAGCGAGTTCTTTCCCCTTCACATGACCTGCCTCGACCTGATCGCGCAGGCCGAAGAGAGGGTCTGGATCGAGACGCCGTATTTCATTCCCTATCTCGACCTCATCGAGCAGCTCCAGATGGCCGCGCTCAAAGGGCTGGATGTCCGGCTGATTCTCTCGGAGCACCCCGACGTTCCCTATCTGCTTCACATCAGCCGCTCCTATTACGAAGACCTGCTCAAAAGCGGGGTCCGGATTTTCGAATACCAGAAGGGTATCCTGCACTCCAAGTTGATGGCGATGGACGGGGTTTGGAGCTTTGTTGGCTCTGCGAACATGGACATCCGGTCGTTTCGTTTGAATTTCGAATTAAACCTCGCGATTTATGACTCAGAACTCGCCAAGCAGATTGAACAGCAGATGGTCATCGACCTTTCATGCGCCCGGGAAGTTCAGTTGAAGGAATTTCAGGCCAGATCGTGGACCCAGCGGGCAAAGGAATCGGTGCTGCGCCTGCTGGCGCCCGCGGTTTGACGCCGAAGCCGGCGCAAATGCCTGACACGAGAGGGAAAAAAGGAGTAAAAGGTCTTGGACTCTTGCCGCGAAGGGATCATTTTTACGGAAGTTTGTCATGTCGCAGGAAAAAGAAAAAAAATCCGTGCTATCGGCCGATTCCGGCAAGGGAGGGGACGTCGAGCAGTGCGTCGAGCGCGCCAGGAAGGGAAATGAGGAGGCCTTCGGAAGGCTGATCGAGATTTTTGCTCCGCGGCTTCAGGCGATGATTTACCGGATGATCCTCGACTGGGATGAAACTCGCGACGTCGCCCAGGAGGCTTTCGTAAGCGCATACGAGGCGCTTCCGCATTTTGACAATCGCGGAAAGTTTCAATCCTGGCTCTTCCGGATCGGCGCGCGAAAGGCGCTCGACGCGATCCGCCGCAGAAAGCGTCACCCCGAATCCCGTGTCGCGGCGTCCGAGAAGGAGATCGAGCTTATTGCGGAAAAGGGACAAACGGATTCCGGGGTGGAGCGCCACGAATTGGCCGACGCGATCGAGCAGGCGGTCGGCGAGCTGCCTGCCGATCAGCGGACGGCTTTCATCCTTTCCGCGTACGAGGATTGGAGCAGCCGCG
>JAHFSZ010000046.1:14109-18597 GCA_023265515.1 Verrucomicrobiota bacterium | reverse complement strand
GGTTGTGCTCTACCGGGCAGGATGATAGGTTTTTGGATCGATATTTCAACCTCTTAAATCACGAATGGACAAGACCCGCAACCCGCCCGGCAGGCGCCGTTTCAGTTCCGTGGAGTCGGTGATCGAAGACATCCGGCTCGGCCGGATGGTCATCGTGACCGACAACGAGGAGCGGGAAAACGAGGGCGACCTCGTCATGGCTGCCGAGAAGGTGACGGCCGAGTCAATCAACTTTATGACGATTCATGGCCGCGGACTGATTTGCGTGCCGACGAAAAGCGAGCGCTTGCAACAGCTTGGCGTCGAGCCGATGGTGAGCGCCAACCAGGAGTCGCACCGGACGGCATTCATGGTTTCAGTCGATGCGCGCGAGGGGATCACCACCGGAATCAGCGCCCATGACCGGGCGCGGACAATCTGGGTAATGGCCGACTTGCACTCCCAGCCTCGCGACCTGGTCCAGCCAGGACACGTCTTCCCGCTCCAAGCCAAATCGGGCGGCGTGCTGGAACGCGCGGGCCACACGGAGGCGGCCGTCGACCTGGCGCGGCTCGCGGGCCTTTCGGCGACGGGCGTGATCTGTGAAATCTTAAATCCGGATGGCACGATGGCGCGGTTCGCCGAGCTCTTAAAGTTCGCGCAGAAACACAAGCTGAAGGTCTGCTCGATTGAAGAGCTGATCGCCTACCGGCGTGTGCGCGAGAAGCTGGTCGAAAAGATCGAACAAGTGGAGCTGCCCACCCCTTACGGAAAGTTCAAGCTCCATGCCTACCGGTCGTTGGTTGATGGACGAATGCATGTGGCACTGGTCCATGGACGGATTTCGCCCGGGCGGGCGGCGCTTGTCCGGGTCCATGCGGAAAATATCGCCAGCGACGCCTTCCACTCGACACTGTTCCACACTGAGAGCGTGCTGGACCAATCGATGCGTGCGATCGCGGCGGCCGGCGCCGGGGTGCTGGTCTACATCCGGCATGACGGCTGGGGGCCGGTGACCATGCCCGAAGAGCAGGTCCGCGAGTCGCGGCTCAAAGGCAAGCCGGGGCCGCGGGAGATGAGCCATTACCTGAGGAGTTACGGCGTCGGCGCCCAGATTCTCGTTGACCTGGGTCTCAAAAAAATCAAACTGCTGACCAATCAGCCGAAGAAGGTCGTGGGCCTGGAAGGCTTTGGGATCAAGATTGTCGAGCAAGTTCCTCTTCCCACAGCCCCCCGGAAGCAAAAGGCCTAGGGCTTCCTCCTGTTCTTTGAAAATAGAAATATGTTGAGCAAGCTTAAATCATCGAAGTCATCAGTCTCGGCGCATCGGGGGCGCTTTGCCATCGTCTGCGCCGAGTACAATCCCGAGTTCACCGAGCCGCTGCTGCAGGCGGCCGAACGCGAGCTTCGCGCCGCGGGCGTCCGTTCAAAAAATGTTTTAGTCGTCCGCGTGCCGGGCTCCTTTGAAATTCCTGTGATCGCCGCCCGGCTGGCTCGGAGCGGCCGATTCGATGCCATCCTTGCGCTGGGGGTGGTCCTGCAGGGCAAAACTCTTCATGCCAACCACATTTTAGAGGCTGTGGCTTTCTCTTTGCAGGACATTGCCATCGAAACGGGCGTCCCGATCATCCACCAGGTCTTGAGCCCTGGCAGCCGGGCCAATGCCCGCAAGCGCACCTGGCCGGGCCCTTACCATCGGGGGGTGGAAGCCGCCCGAACCGCCATCCGAATGGCGGCCGTCGTGCGACGGGAGGCGAAAAAGAGGCCGAAAACATGAGCTCCCGCCGTGAAGCCCGCGAGCTCGCCGTTCAATTCCTTTACCAGCACGACCTGAACCCTGAGGGGGTCGAGGAGGCCCTGGCATCCTTTTGGGACCTCCAGAAGCCCGCCCGCAAACGGAATGGCTTTACGGAAGAACTGGTGCGTGGTATTATCGGCCACATTCAGCCGGTTGATACGAAAATTAAATCGTATGCGGAAAATTGGAAATTTAACCGGATCGCCGTCGTGGACCGGAGCATTCTGCGGCTCGCCATCTACGAACTGCTCTTTCGTGAGGACATCCCCCCCGTCGTGTCGATCAATGAAGCGCTGGAATTGGCGAAAAAATATTCAACTGAGGACTCGAGCAGGTTCATCAACGGAATCCTGGACCGGGTGAAGGAGGACCTTCATCGTCCGCTGAGAACGGCTCTGAAACGTGATGGATGAGCGACCGAAAAAGGACAAGGCCCGGACCAAGCACCTGCCCCTGTCGGAATGGCCGGCGATTCGGAGCCGCGCGGCAGTTTCCACCCACCGCCTGCGGCAGCCGACCTTTGGCGATGTCAATCCAGCCAATTACATCGTTTTAAGCCTCGAATCGGGATGCGATCTGGACCTGACGCACCCGGTCTTGGCCGAGGTGCTGATCAACCATCTGACGTGGCTCAAGCAGGAGCACTGGATCAAGGTGGCGGGATTCGTGATCTTGCCGCGCCAACTCCAGCTTCTGATGACGCCGGCCGACCAGCGCCTCCTGACCGACATTCTGAAGAATTTCACCCACTTCACCACTGATGAGATCAACCATTTTCTCAAACGAAAGGGCGGGATCTGGGGGCGCGCGATCCAGGAGCACCTGGTGCGCGACCATCGCGAGCTTCAGGGATACCTCGACCAGATGCGCCGGCTCCCCGCCGAAAAGCACCTGATTTACAACGCGTCGCGCTGGCCGTGGTCGAGCTTCCACCGAAGCCTTGAACATCTGCACGACCGCGAGTTCTTCAGCGTCGCCTCTCAGAAGGCGTGAGCCCCACGATTCACTGCCCACGTTTCACGCAGTCCAATGACCGCCGACCTGCACAGCCATACCCACTATTCCGACGGCATTCTGAGTCCTGAAGAGGTTGTCCGGCTGGCCAGTGAGCGTGGCGTGCCAATTCTCTCCATTACCGATCATGATACGATGGAGGGCATTCCGGCAGCCATCGAGGCCGGCAAGAAGCTCGGCATCCGTGTCATCCCCGGCGTCGAGTTGACCGCGCATTTCCACGAGCAGGAAGTGCATATCCTTGGCTACTTCGCCGACGACGGACGGTGGAAGGAGGGCGAGTTCCAGAAGCTGCTTCGTTCATCCAAAAAGGTCCGGTTGGAGCGCTGCAAGAAGATGGTCATCCGGCTCCAGGAGGCGGGACTAAAGATCGGTTTCGAGGACGTGATGAAGCTCGGCGCCAAGGGCTCGCTTGGCCGGCCTCACGTCGCTCGCGCGCTGCTGGCCGCGGGACAGATCCAAACTTTCGATGAAGCGTTTATCCGCTTCTTAAGCCGCGGCAAGCCCGCATGGGTCGACAAGGCCCGCGTCGCCTCAGAGGAGGCGATCCGGCTGATCCACGGCGCGCGCGGACTGGCGATTTTAGCCCATCCCGGACTGCTCAAAGGCGAGCGGATCCCCGCCGAGCTGCTCGACCAGGGCTTGGACGGCATCGAGGTTTACCACACCAGGCACGACTCCCGGCTGTCGAGCCGTTATCTCCGATGGGCCGGGGAGCATCACATCCTTTCCACCGGCGGCTCGGACTGCCACGGCAATGCCGGCGACGACGCGACTTTGGGCAACACGCGCATTGAGGGCCCGTTGCTCGAAAATTTCCTTCGACGACTGGGTTAGGTTCTGCAAGTTTTGGGGCGGATGGGGTTCTTCGAAAAACTCAAATCAAGCCTCAGCAAAGCCCGTGACCAAATCCGGGCCCAGCTCCTGGGACCTGAAGTCGATCTGGACACGCTGGAGCGGGCCCTGCTGGGCGCCGACTTCGGCATTCCGATGACGCAGGCGATCCTCGAGGCGGTCCGCAGACAGGCAAAGGAAAAACCGACCCTTGCCCGCGAAAACATCCTCGCCATCGTGCAGGAGCAGGTCGAGAAGTTTCTCGGCGGAAATCACCAGCGGCCTGCTCCGGTCGGCCGGCCGCAAGTCGTGCTGATTGTCGGGGTAAACGGCACCGGCAAGACCACAAGCCTCGCGAAGCTGGTCCATTATTTCAAGAACCAGGGCCGGTCGGTGATGGTCGGAGCCGCCGATACGTTTCGCGCCGCGGCGACCGACCAGCTCAGAATCTGGTGCGACCGTTTGAAAGTGGAGATGGTATCAGGACCGGCCGAAGCTGACCCGTCAAGCGTCGCCCACGAAGCGATCTCCCGCGCCAAAAGAAACAATGCCGATCTCCTTCTCATCGACACCGCCGGGCGCCTGCACAACAAGGCGAACCTGATGCGCGAGCTTGAAAAGATGAAGCGCGTCGCCCAAAAACAAATCGCTGGCGCTCCGCACGAGATCTGGCTGGTGATTGATGCCACGACCGGGAACAATGCCTTTCACCAAGCCAGGGAGTTTCACCAGAGCCTCGGTCTGACGGGGCTGATCATCACCAAGCTTGACGGCACCTCGCGTGGCGGAATGGTGGCGGCCATCCAGCACCAGTTGAAAATTCCCGTCCTTTTTCTTGGCGTCGGCGAAGGACTCGACGATCT
>JAHFSZ010000046.1:1610-14009 GCA_023265515.1 Verrucomicrobiota bacterium | reverse complement strand
TGAAGAGCGATGAATACTGGATGAGCCGGGCGCTGAAGCTGGCTGCGAAGGGCCGCGGCCGGACCTCTCCCAACCCGATGGTGGGCGCGGTCGTCGTGAAGAATAACCGCCTGCTTGGAAAAGGCTGGCACCGAAAGGCGGGCGAGGCCCATGCCGAAGTGGTCGCCATGCGAAGGGCGGGCAACACGAAGGGCGCCACGCTCTATGTCACGCTCGAGCCATGCTCGACACAAGGCCGCACGCCCCCCTGCACCGCCGCCATTCTGAAGTCGGGCATCCGGCGAGTCGTGGTCGGCGCGATCGATCCGAATCCGAAGCACGCGGGGCGCGCCATCCGCATTCTCCGACCTGCCGGCCTGCGGATCGAAACAGGAGTCCTCGCCCGGGAAGCATCAGCCCTGAATCGCGTCTTTAATCACTGGATCAGAACGGGATCTCCGTGGGTGATCGCCAAGGCCGCCATGACGCTCGACGGCAAGATCGCCACCAGAACCGGCGATTCAAAGTGGATCACGAGCACGGCGTCGCGGCGCGTGGCCCACCGCCTGCGCTCCCAAGCGGACGCCATCCTGGTCGGCGTCAATACGATTCTCCATGATGATCCAAGGCTGACCATTCGCAGTGTGCCCCGCCTTCGACCCCTGCTCCGGGTTGTGCTCGATCCACGCGGCCGGATGCCGGCGAACGCGAAAATCCTGCGGGCGAGCCCTGCTTATCCAACGCTCGTCGTGACGGGAACCGGAGTCGCAGCTTCGAAATGCCGCCGGCTGGCCCGACGAGGTGCCGCCGTCTGGAAAGTGCCGCTCCGATCCGGCCGATTTGCTCTGCGCAGACTGTTGAAAAAACTCGGCGCGAATGGAATCACCTCCCTGCTGGTCGAAGGCGGCTCGGAAACGCTCGGCGCATTTTTTGACGCGGGGCTCGTCCACCAGGCGGCTTTTTTCTATGCGCCAAAACTGGTCGGAGGCCGCTCGGCGATCAAAGCGGTCGGCGGCTCCGGCATCCGGCGGATGAAAAATGCCATGCGATTTCGCGAATTCCAGCTTCGCCGGATCGGCGATGATCTGTTAGTCATTGCCTATGTTTAGCGGGATCATCCAATCCCAGGGCGTGGTCAAGCGGATCGAGAAAAGTCCAAGAAAAATCCGGCTGGCGATCCATGCTCCCAAAACGTTCGGAGTTCCGCCCATTGGCGCGTCGGTCTCCGTGAACGGCTGCTGCCTGACGGTGGTCCAAAACCGGAAGGACCTTCTCTTCGATTTGTTGCGCGAAACCTGGAACGTGACCGGATTCGCCCGGATCGTCAAGGGCGACAGCGTCAACCTGGAGCGGCCTCTGCGCCACGGCGACGAGGTGGGCGGCCACTTCGTCCTCGGCCATGTCGACGGCACGGGCCGGATCGCGCGGGCGCGCATGAAGGGGCCCGACCGGGAGTTGACGGTCCGCGCCCCCGCGGGCGTGATCAAATACGTAATTCACAAAGGCTCCATCGCGGTGGATGGTGTGAGCTTGACCGTGGCGGGCGTTTCAGGGAACACTTTCACGACATGGATCATTCCACACACGGCACGACGGACCACGTTGGGCTGGAAGCTTCCCGGGGATTTGGTGAACCTGGAGGCGGACCTGATCCTCAAATTCGCGGAGCAGCTAAACTCGCGCAGAACGACCGCGAACTCGCGCAGAACGACCGCGAACTCGCGCAGAACAACCGCGAAGCTCAAAAAATGAACGACGTGATCGAAAAACTTCTGGTCATTCAGAACCGCGATTCACGCATTCACAAGCTCACTGCCGAGAAAAACCGCCTTCCGCTCGACATCCAGAACCTGAGGCACCGGATCGCGGCGGCACGCTCCAATGTGGAGGCCACGCGTGACCAGGCCAAACAAAGCGAGAAGGAGCAAAAGAGAATCGACGGCGACATTGAGGCGAAAAAGGGGACAGTCCAAAAATTCAAGACTCAGCTCCTGTCGATCAAGAAAAATGACGAATTTCACGCTCTCCAGCATGAAATTCAGGCCGTCGAGACGGAAATCCGCTCCCTTGAGGATCGTGAGATTGAGTTCATGGAGCAGCTCGAGAGCTTCAAAAAAACAATCCAGGCCGAGGAGGCTGCCTGCAAGGCGACTGTCGCCCAGCTCGAGGCGCAAATCACCGAGCTGGAAAAGCGCCATCAGCTGATCGATGGCCAGTTGGCTGAACTTCAGAAAAGCCGCGCCGAACTGGCGTCGGTCGTCGATCCATCCACGCTCGGTCTTTACGACCGCATCATGAAAAGCAAGAAGGATGCGGCCGTCGTCAGCATCCACCTCGGCAACTGCCAGGGTTGCCACATCAAGCTGACCACGCAGACCATCAATAACGTCAAAGCCAACGAGGGCATCATCAGTTGCACCAACTGCGCACGGATCCTTTACTGGAATCCTGAGATGGGGGATTAAGTTTCGCGGGACGAAGCCAAGCGTTGTCCTGTTTGACCCTACCGCATCCGGCTTGGAAGCACCTGGCAACCCGACAACAAGGTCGGAAGGAATGCCAGATCAGGACAACGCCCGAGGCCAGGGCCCCTTTACAATCCCTTCACGAGCCTTTCAATTTTCGCTGTACGCGGTACGCCCCGGGCATTACCTTGGCACTGAGGGCGGATCGTCGCCCCACACTTTTGGGCCCGAGTCATCTGTGCCTATCACCGCAGCATGAGGTTCAGGTAGGCTAAGGTTGCGGGCGCTGCCAAGCGGGTCCCAAAGTGTGGGGAGGAAAGTCCGAACTCCATGAGTCGCGCCACCCCGTGAAAACGGGGGCCTCGGAGGCCAGATCCCCCGGGGACGGACAGTGCCACAGAGAATAACGGCCTTTCGCAGAAATGCGGAGGGTTACGGTGAAAAGGTGAGGTAAGAGCTCACCGCTCTTTGAGTAATCAAAGAGGCATCGGTAAACCCTGGCGGGAGCAAGACCAAATAGGGGACCATGAGTTGACTCACTTGAGCGTCCCGGGTACCGGTCGCATCCCACACTTTGTAAAAGTGTGGGATCCTGCAGGTTGAAAAATCTGTGGGAAGATAAATGACGGTCGATCCCACACATTGAGAAATGTGTGGGAGAACAAAATTCGGCTTACAGCCCTCGAGATCAACGGAGCCCTTTGCGAAAGCAGGGGGCTCCGCCAATTTTTCCACGACAAAACATGCAACACTGGTTTCTATCGCCCATCGTGATTTTCTGGAGCATCAGCCTCCTTTTCTGCTGGACCGATTTTCGCCACGGCCGGCGGGAAAAATCGCTTCCCGCCTGGCTTTTCTTTTTGACCGGCTGGATCACGCAATTCGTCTTCCTGTATATGCGCGGCACAGCAATGGGCCGCTGCCCGGTCGGGACGCTTGCGGAGGTCATCACCTTCATGAGCTGGGCGCTCGCGGGCACTTACCTCATCCTCAATCTGGTTTATAGGTCCAATGCGCTGGCATGCTATGCCATCACGACGACGGCACTCTTTCAGGCGTTAACCCTGTTCCTGCCGGGGTCGGCGCCGGGTGTCGACCGGTGGCTCAATTCCGCCTGGGGAACGATCCACGCGGTGTTGAGCGTTCTCGCCTATGCTGCATTCTGCCTCGGCGCGCTCCTGGCGACGATGTACCTGCTCAAGGAGCGCCAGCTCAAAACGCACCAACTCACGTCCGGCACGATGACCTTTCCCGCGGTTACCAACCTCGAACTCTGGATGACCTATGTCGTTTTTGCCGGATTTGTCCTTTTTACGGTCGGCCTGATTACCGGGTTCGTATGGCTGGAAAACCTGCCGCCCGCCCAACGCCACTACGATTACAAGATCTGCTGGGCTGCCACCGTCTGGCTCGCGTATCTCATCCTGGTGCTGGCCCACCGCTTTCACTGGTTGCGCCGCCGCAACGCCGCCTGGCTCTGCATCATTTTCACTGCTCTGACGCTTCTGTCGTTCTGGGGAATCAACACCATTTCCACCTACCACAAATTTTGAATGAAACTGATCGCCGTCGGACTCAATCATCTGAGCGCGCCCGTCGAGGTCCGGGAGCGGTTCGCTGTTCCTGCCGCGAAAATTTCGGAGCACCTGCGACAACTCACCGGTTCGCCCCCGTTGCAGGAGGCGGTGATCGTCTCGACTTGCAACCGCGTGGAAATCTATGCGTCGAGCATGGACACTGAAGCAGGCGCCGAGCGGATCTTCAGCTTCCTCCAGGATCTCCATCCCCAGTCTCCGCTGGACCGGAGTTTTTTTTACCACCATGAGGGCGAGCACGCGGTTCAGCACCTGTTTGAGGTCGCCAGCGGACTCAATTCAATGGTCCTCGGCGAAACGGAGGTCACCGGCCAGGTGAAGGATGCCTACCAGCTTTCCAGCCAGACCGGCTGCACGGGCGCCGCGCTAAACAGGCTTTTCCAGAAGTCCTTCGAGGCGGCCAAGATGATCCGCACCACGTCGAAAATCGGTGAAGGAAGCGTCTCCGTCGGTTCGGTCGCCGCTGATCTTGCCGTGCAGATCTTCGGAAATCTGCAGGACAAGAAAGTCCTTCTGCTGGGCGCCGGCAGTATGAGCGCGACCACCGCGCGCGCCCTGCATGCGCGCGGTTGCCGCTCGATCATCGTGAGCAATCGCCTCCATGAGCGCGCGGTTCAACTGGCGCGCGAGCTTGGCGGCGAAGCGGCCCACTTCGAGGAGTGGCCCGAAAAATTCATGAAGATCGACATCATGATCACGTCGACAGCAGCGCCCCATCCGGTCGTCGCTCGCGAGGTCCTCGAAATTCTCATGGATGAACGCCGGCATCGGCCCGTATTTCTGATCGACATCGCCGTGCCGCGCGACATTGAACGCAGCGTCGGCGAGATCGAAAACGTCTACCTTTATGACATCGACGATCTCAAGGTCATCGCCGATCAAAACCTGGCGCTCCGCCAGAAAGAGCTGATCCATTGCCGTGACCGGATCCACACTCTGGTCCGTAAATTCATGGAATGGCTCGACAAGCATCCCGGCCGCAATGATCAAGCATTCCGGAAGGCCGCGCTACTGAATAAGGGCCTCAACCCGCTGTCACCATGAAGGATGTTTCGATCATCGGCACACGAGGCAGCGCACTGGCGCTCGCCCAGGCGCGAGAGGTGCTCGACCGCTTGCGCGCCGCACACCCGCGCCTCTCATTCGACATGAAAATCATCAAGACCACGGGCGACAAGATCAAGACCGGATCCCTTGCCAAGAGCGGAACCAAGGGGCTGTTCACCAAGGAGTTGGAGCAGGCCCTGCTACAGCGCAAAATTTCGATGGCGGTTCATAGCCTGAAGGACCTGCCCACCGATATCCCCGCAGGACTGGCAGTCGCGGCCGTTCCCGAGCGCGAAGATCCGCGTGATGTTTTGATCTACAAGGACCCGGATTGGACGCCACAACAGGGAGGCACCGTCGCCACCTCGAGCCCGCGCCGCCATTTCCAACTACGCCATCGGTGGACGAAATTGGAATGCATGGAGATCCGCGGCAACGTGGAAACACGACTTCAAAAACTGGTTGGGCATTCTGAATGGGATGCGATCGTCCTGGCGGGCGCAGGCCTCAAGCGGCTCGGGTTTTTAAGCCAGAGTGAGCCGGAGTTTTTGCTCTTTGAGAAGGGGCCAACCCGAAGTGAAATGGAAGTGCGCAGCATCGTCGGCATCGACAGCGTCCCACGCCCACATTCGAAATCCGCGGGGCGGAACGGCTGGCCGCTGCGCTATCGATGGCTGAGTTTGGAAGAGATGATTCCAGCGCCGGGCCAGGCGGCGATGGGCATCGAAATCCTTTCCGAGGATGAGAGGGCCCGCTCGCTGGCGGCGCCGATCAACCGTTTCCGGTCGCAAGCCGAGGTCCTGGCCGAGCGTTCGTTCCTCTCGGCCATGGGCGGCGGCTGTCTCCAGCCTCTGGCGGCGATCGCGCGCGCGACCCATGAACAACTGACGCTCCGCGGCGTGGTTTTTTCAAGCGACGGAGGGCGGTGGTGGGAGGATGAAGTCGCCGGCTCACTCAGTGAGCACGAGGATTTGGGCAAAACGCTTGCCGAAAAGATGAAGTCAAAAGGAGCCGCACTTTGAAGCAGAGAGGCAAAGTTTACCTGGTAGGCGCCGGCCCCGGGAGTCCCGGGCTCATCACGGTGCGCGCGCTGGAGTGCATCCGCAAGGCTGACGTGATCATTTATGACTATCTGAGCAATCCGGTTTTTTTGAAAAGCGCCAAACCCTCGGTGAAGATCATCTATGCGGGCAAGAAGGCGGGAAACCACGCCCTCAGCCAGGCCGCGATTCAACGGCTGATGATTCGCGAGGCGCGGGCCGGCAGGACCGTCATCCGTCTGAAAGGCGGCGACCCGTTTCTCTTCGGCCGCGGCGGTGAGGAGGCCGAGAACCTTCACAAACTGCGGATCCCTTTTGAAGTGGTTCCCGGAGTGACAGCGGCCACCGCGGCACCCGCGTTCGCGGGAATCCCGATCACCCACCGTTCCCACGCATCGGCCGTGGCCATGATCACCGGCCACGAGGATCCCGCGAAAATCGGGGATCAAAAATTCCGCACCTCCATCGACTACAAAAATCTTGCCCAGTTCAGAGGCACGCTGGTTTTTTTCATGGGTGTCGAACGGGCGGCGCGGATCGCTTCCGAGCTGATCCGCAACGGCAAGAATCCATCCACCCCCGCCGCCATCGTCCGGTGGGGAACCACCGGAAAACAACAGACGCTGACGGGGAAGTTGGTTGAGATCGGCAAGCGCGCACAGAAATCGGGCTTCAGGCCTCCGGCGCTGATCGTGGTGGGTGATGTGGTCGGGCTTCGCAAACAGCTCAACTGGTTTGAAAAGCTGCCACTCTTCGGCAAACGGATCGTCGTCACCCGAACGCGCAACCAAGCCGGCGAACTTCGAAAGCGGCTCGAAGAGCTCGGCGCGGACGTGCTCGAGCTGCCCACCATTGAGATTCAGCCGCCTGAAGATCCGACCCCTCTTCGACAAGCCATCTCGCGCATTCACCTCTTTGACTGGCTGGTCTTCACGAGCCCAAATGGGGTCGATTTCTTTTTTGCAGAGTTTCTGAAGCGGCGCGGCGATATCCGCCGTCTGGGCGAGGTCCGGCTCGCCGCCATCGGCCCGGCCACGGCCGCCAGGCTGCAGGAACGCGGCCTGAGTGTCGACCTGATGCCTCGCGCATATGTCGCCGAGCAGGTCGCGGCGGCGATGAAAAAGACGCCGGGCCGTGGCCGTGTCCTCCTCGCCCGTGCCGATATCGCCCGCGATGCCCTGCCCCGGCTTTTGCGCCAGGCAGGCTACGCCGTGGAGGACGTCATTGCCTACCGGACGAAGCGGCCAGCGAAGTCGGAAGCCGTTGCTGAACTGATGGAGCGCGGGGCCGATCTTGTCACCTTTACCAGTTCGTCGACAGCGGAAAATTTCGCCGGATTGGTCGGAAAGAAGCGGATCCGGAAAATCCCCGGGCAGCCGAGGTTCGTCTCCATCGGACCGATCACCAGCGCAACGATGCAAAAACTCGGATTAAAAGTGGCGCGCGAAGCCAAAGTCTATACGATCCAGGGCCTGGTCGATTGCATCCGAAACATTTACCATTGAGGATCATTGATCAATGACCATCGATGAGCTCATGGACGAGGGAACTGCCAACATTGCCGTCGGCGAGTTGGAGAAGGCGTTGCAATGCTTCAAGAGAGCATCCGAACTGGATCCCCAGTGCTTTGAGGCCTGGCATTCGCTCGGAATGGTGCACATGAAGCTGCACCGCTATCCGGAGGCGGTGGAGGCCGGCCGCCGATCATGCGAGCTCAGACCCAATGATCAGTTGGCCCATGTGAGCCTTTCCATGTCCCTGCAGAAAAACAACCAGATTGAGGAGGCGGAAGCCGAGGCCGCCAAGGCGAAGATTCTCGGCTGGGGAGGGAAGATTATTTAGCATTTATCATTTAGGATTTAACAATTCGGCTGGACTTCGGTTTTATTCCTTAGCAAATCCTAAATGCTAAATTATAAATCCTAAATGAATGAGGTTATGCCCACCATCTTTTGCGAAAACATTAACAGAAAAATCCCCGCCGAGCCGGGCGAGAACCTTCTCGATGTGCTCGAGCGTGAGGGTGTCCAGGTTTACCGCTGGCCGTGCAACTACAAGTTTCCCTTTTTCTCGAATTGGTTCGACACAAGCTACGTGAAGGTGACCCAGGGAATCGAGAATCTTTCCGACAAAAGCGGCCGCGAGCGCAAGCAGCTCAAGCTCAAGCCTGATGGTTACCGCCTCGCCTCGCAGTGTCATGTCCACGGTGACGTCACAATCGTCACCCAGCCGATCGAGAAGGTTCAGGAAGAATACTGGTAACGGCAGCCGTCTGAGGCGGTTACAATTTCTTTTCAGGCACCTTGCTCGGAGAATGCACCGCACCGCCATCGCTCGTCGGATCCAGCGGCGGAACGGCGGCTGGATCAACACCCACATCCTTCAGCTTCTTGAGGAGCGCCTCGTTCTTTGGGTCATGCTGAAACGCTTTTTGCCACTGGATCGCGGCCTGGTCCTTCTTGCCGAGCTTCTGGTAAACGTCTCCAAGGTGCTCGAAAACGACCGAGTCGTCCTTGATGAGGTCAACGGCCTTCTGAAGCTCCACGAGAGCCTGGTCGTACTTGCCGAGCCTGTAGTAGATCCATCCAAGGCTGTCGATGAACGCGCCGTTGTTTGGCTCGTAGGAAATCGCCTTCTCGATCAGCTTGAGGGACTCGTCCAGGTTGATGCCCTTGTCGGCGTACATATAGCCGAGATAGTTGTAAGCATCGGCGTAGTCAGGATTCAGCTCGATTGCCTTCTTGAAGAGGTTCACAGCCCGCTCAAATTCACCGTTCCGCTCGCAGGCGGCGCCATAATAAAAATAAAAATCGGATTCAAGCCGGATGTTCGGGTTGGTTTGTGACATCAGGTAGGCTTCCTCGAAGGCCATGACCGATTTCGGATAGTCCTTGAGCTCGCTATAGGCCAGGCCATGGAAATAGGGAACTTGCGGCATGTCGGGAAATTTCTCCTTCGCCTTCTTGAGGATTTCGAAAGCGCCAGCCGGATTCTGCAGACGCAACTCGAGCAGGCAAACCTTCAGATAGTTTTCAAGCTGGTCGGGATTGACGATGATCGATGATTTGTAAGCAGTACGCGCGGCCGCCCAGTCCTTCAGGCTCTCGTTCAACTCACCGATGAGATTGTGGATCTGGTACTTGAGCGGCTCCTTTTTAACGATTTCCTCGAGCGTGGAAATGGCCTGCTTCTTGTCTCCATCCTGAACGTAGCTCAGCGCAAGTTTCTGGTAAATGTCGATCGCATCGGGCTGCCGTTCCAGGATTTTCAGGTAGAGTTCGATCGCGCGCTTGAGGTTCTTTGTATAGAGAAAATGGTCCGCCAGGCGCACCAAGACCTCCGGCTCCTCAGGATTAAGCGCCAGCGCCTTTTCGTACTGGTCGCTGATTTGATCCGGCGGAATTTCCAGCGACGGCTCGCGCTCGCGCAATAGGGTGAACAATTCGCCCAGTTGGAGCCAATAACGGTATTCGTCGACCTTTTGGTTGGCGGCCGATTGGAGCGTCTTCAATGCCTCCTTGGCGTTGCCGTTGTCGAGCGATACCTCCATGATCGACTGGTAGGGCGCGATCTTTTTTGGGTCGGCTTTCTGGGCGGCGCGCGCGGCTTTGATCGCTTCCTCCCAACGGTGCTCGGCGCGATAGGCGACACTGAGCATGATCTGGAGCCCGTAGTTCTTTGGCGATTTCGCCGTCACCTGCTCAAGAATCTGGATGGCATGCTTGTTCTCGCGGCGGCGTAGCAGCTCCGTGCCAACCTTGACCGCAACCTCTTCGCGAGTCGGATCAAATTGAAGCACCTTGGTGTACTCGTCGAGCGCCGCATCGTTGTCCCGAACGGACTCATACAAGTAGCCCACAGCGAAGTGCGCCAGCGCCTGGGCAAAATCATCCTGATGCTGAGTCAGCCCAAGCCGGCCGGTTTCACCGGTCTTATCCGCAGCCGGTGCGTCGGCCGGCGCGGCCTTATCAGGGGCCGGTTTTTCGGAGACACCCTCATCCCCGCCTTCGGCCGCCGGCTTTTTCAAAACCTCCGCGGGCTTTCTGGAATCTTTGCCGCGCTTCTTTTCCCAAACACCGCTCTTCGGCGACTGGGCCAAAAGACCGGCCGTGGAAAAAAGACAACAGACCGCCGTTACCAAGAGGGCCTTAGTTGCAGCATGGCGGGTCATGGGGGGCCTTTTCGAGGACTAGTTCTTGTGGCGGTTGGCGCGCATGCGCTTGCGGCGCTTATGCTTGTTGATCTTCGCCTTCCGTCTTTTCTTCAGTGAACCCATAGTTTTGAAAGAAATTACGCCAAGAAACGCGTTCGCTCAATAAACAATTTTGTTGAGAGGAAATTCGATGATCCCCTCCGCGCCGGCCGCCTTCAGCTTCGGGATCAACTCGCGGACGATCCGCTCCTCGATGATGGTTTCCACCGCGACCCAGCCCTTCTGGCCGAGGGGGGAAATCGTCGGATTGCGCAGTGCCGGCAGGGCTTCGAGGATTTTTCTCAAGTCATCCTCGCGGATGTTCAACTTCAATCCCACCCGGGATTCGGCGTTGAGCGCGCCCTGCAGCAGGAGGGCGATGTTCTCAATTTTGGCTTTTTTCCAGGCATCTTTCCAAGCCTGCTTATTGGCGATGAACTTGGTGTTCGTCTCCAGCACGGTGTCGACAATGCGCAGGTTGTTGGCGCGGATCGATGATCCCGTTTCCGTGATATCGACGATCGCATCCACCAGCTCGGGGAGCTTCACCTCAGTGGCGCCCCAGGAGAATTCCACCTCGGCTTTAACGCCGTGTTTTTTCAAATAATTTTGGGTCAGGCCAACCGCCTCCGTGGCAATCCGCTTGCCCTCCAGCTGCTTGACGCTGGTGATGGGCGAATCGTTGGGCACAACCAGCACCCAGCGCGCCTTCGCGGAGGTCGACTTGCTGTAGATCAGGTCGCATACCTCCTGCACGTCGGAGCCGTTCTCGACAATCCAGTCGTAGCCGGTCAGTCCGCAGTCGAAGAAGCCGTGTTCGACATAACGGCTCAGCTCCTGGGCGCGGATCAGGCGGGCCGAAATTTCCGGATCATCCACCGAAGGATGATAGGATCTTTCGCTCACTCGGATCTTCCATCCGGCTTTGGCGAACAGCTGGACGGTGACATCCTGCAGGCTGCCCTTGGGCAGGCCCAATTTGAGAACGGGTTTGCTCATAAACTCTGGTTTTGAACTAACCACGGCGTCCGGACATTGTCAATTTTCCCTCCGCGATCCATTGAATGGCTTGGGGATAGATGAGATGCTCCTCGGCCTGGATCCTCGCATGCAACTTCTCCGGCGTGTCTTCAGGGAGCACGGGCACGACAGCCTGCGCGATGATGGGTCCGGCATCCATCTCCCGGGTCACATAGTGGACCGTGCAGCCGGTGTAGTGAACGCCATAATCAAGCGCCTGCTTCCAGGCCTCAAGGCCCGCGAAGGCTGGAAGCAACGACGGATGGATGTTCACGACACGCCCGTCGAACGCGTCCAGAAAGATGCTCTTGAGCATTCGCATGAATCCGGCCAGGACCACGAGTTCGACGCCCGCCTCGCGCAGGATCTCGACGCACTTTTGCTCGGCGGCCGGTTCGAGCTTGGTTCGAAACTTTCCCGGCGGCACGAAGACGGCATTCAGGCCCTTGCGGCGCGCGTAGTCGAGAATGCCGGCATTTTCAACATCGCTTAAAACAACGCGCACCTCGGCGGAGAGTTTCCCCTGCTCGATCGCGTTCTGGATCGCGAGAAAATTCGAGCCTTTGCCGGAACCCAGTATTCCTATCTTCAACTTGCATGACATAAAATTCTCACTCGGTGTGTTTCGACGCAGAGAGGGGGCGACGCGGAGACGCGGGGAAAAACCACACAAGCTTGAATGCAAAGTCGCCGCGTCACCGAATCTCCGTGTCCCCGCGTCATTGGCGACGCTTTCTCTTATTCATCTTCTGAATGGTCTTTGTGGTCGAGAACCCTCTCACAAAAGGAACAATGATTACTTGAGCTCCCACGTCCTTAAGAGCGCTTCGCTCATCCCGGTTGAGAGTCGCCGGCGTGTAATCCCCCCCTTTGACGTAAATGTCCGGCGCAAGAGCGCGGATGACGGCCGTCGCCCGAATTCCGGAAAAAAGGGTCACATAATCCACGGCGCGCAGGCCGGCCAGGACTTCTGCCCGCGATTGGGCGGGATTGACCGGCCGGGTTGGTCCCTTCAAAGCGCGGACCGAGGCGTCGTTATTGACGGCTACCACGAGAAGGTC
>JAHFSZ010000046.1:0-1510 GCA_023265515.1 Verrucomicrobiota bacterium | reverse complement strand
CTAGCCGGCTCGATTCCGTTCGGCTGGCTGGCAGCCCGTGCCAGGGGGGTCGACATCCGCAGCGTCGGCAGCGGCAACATCGGCGCCACCAACGTCGGCAGGGCCCTGGGAAAGAACTACGCGATCCTCGTCTTCACGCTCGATTTCTTGAAGGGGTTCATCCCGGCGTGGCTTGCCGCTGAGCGCGCTGGCCCGGGGTCCATTCCGTGGGAGGTGGCCGGCGTTGCCCTGCTTGCCGTCATCGGCCACAACTACCCCGTCTGGCTCAAGTTCCAGGGCGGAAAAGGCGTGGCCACGAGTGCCGGGGCCTTGATGGCCCTGCTTCCCCTCTCGGTTGCCGTCGCGGCTGCGGTTTGGACTCTGTTTTTCTTTTCGACGCGCTACGTCTCGGTTGCGTCGCTTGCCGGCGCCGTCTCGCTGCCCATTGCCACCTGGTTCATCCGGCCGGAGCGTCCCTGCTTGATTTTGACGCTCGCGATCATGATCCTGGGCTTTATCCGCCATCGCTCCAACCTATTGGCGCTGATCGCGGGGACCGAAGGCCGGTCTCTGAGCAAAAATAAAAAGTCATCCGAACCATGAAAGTTTCCATCATCGGCGCGGGGGCCTGGGGCGCGGCGCTGTCGATCCTGGCCCGAAAACAAAACCATGAAGTCCGCCTTTGGGCGCGCCGGAAGGAAATCGTACAGCAAATCCTTTCCGAGCAATGCGTTCCCTATTTGAAAGGCGTCCGACTTCCCACGGACATCGCGGCCACACCGGATCTCGCCAAAGCCGTTGCAGGCGCCGACTTGGTGATGATCGCTGTTCCCTCGCACGGCGTCCGCGCCGTGGCGCAAAAACTCGCGCCCCTGATTGGAAACCTTCCGATCCTCAGCGTGACCAAAGGCATCGAGACGGAGACGCATCTGCGGATGTCACAGGTGATTCGTGAAACCATCGGGGAAAACGACTATGCCGTCCTTTCGGGTCCCAGCTTCGCGCATGACGTCGCCGGCGGCAAACCGACCGCCGTTGTGGTCGCGAGCGAAAGCGCCGGCCGGGGTGAGTGGATCCAGAAGAATTTCAGCGGCTCCACCTTTCGGCTTTACACCTCCAGCGACGTCACAGGCGTCGAGCTCGGAGGCGCTATGAAGAATATCATGGCGATTGCGGCCGGTGTCGGAGATGGGCTCGGTTTGGGCGAAAGCACGCGGGCCGCGCTGATTACGCGCGCGCTGTCCGAGCTGGTCCGGCTCGGCGAGCGTCTGGGCGGACGGCACGAGACTTTTTTCGGTTTGAGCGGCCTCGGCGATCTCGTGCTCACGTGCGGCGGCCAGCAGAGCCGCAACCATCGGGTCGGCGAGCGGCTGGCGCGCGGCGAATCGCTCGAACAAATCGTCCTCTCGATGAACGGCGTCGCCGAGGGTGTGCGCAACACGCAATCGTTTCGCCAGCTCGCAATCCAAAGCGGCATGGATGCCCCGATCATCGGAGCAACCTACGGCATTCTTTACGAAGGCGTCACACC
>JAHFSZ010000003.1:22888-69307 GCA_023265515.1 Verrucomicrobiota bacterium | reverse complement strand
ATCGAATTTCGTTTGGATCGGATGGGATAGGATGACAACAGAAAATTGATCTGGATGATTTTTCTGAACATACCGGCCATTTTCCCTATCCGCCATACGCCATGCGCTCTACGCTACGGAAGTTCCGGATGCAGGTCCTTGATTTGCTTCAGCCGGTCCATTGCGATCGTCTTGCAGGAAGCGTTGGCTTTGACCATCCGCTGGAGGATTTTGGCGGCGCCCGAGAAATCCTTCTGCTCCTCCTTCAGGGTCGCTGCGTTGAGCCCCGCCTTCGCGTACCAGAATGACTCGGACGACTGGGACGTCGCCTTGTCCCCGTAAATCACGTTCAGGTAATGCTCAAGCGCCTTGGTCCGGTCGCCCTTCTTTTCGTAACATCGCGCGATTTGGACCTCGCTGTTGTAAATCATTTCCAGGTCGACGTTCGGCAAGTCGAGGATCGACTGGAACGCGGTGATCGCGCCGTCGTACTTCTCGAGGATGCGAAGGAGCTCGCCTTTCCGGCCCATGGCGCTCAGATAGAGGGGCGTCAGGTCCGGCCTCTTGGCAAGGTCCGTGCTTCCGATCAGGTTTTCGTAAACCACCAGCGCACCGGCGTAATCCTGCTGCTCGGTCAGGATGTCGCCTTGCAGCATCCGCGCTTCGAAGCTGTGTGTGCCGTTTGGATAGAGCTCCAGGTATTTGGCGGCAAGTTTCTTGGCATCGTTCAGGTCCTGCTTGAATTTGTACGCCGAGAGGGCCGCGAAATACGCCGCGTCGGAAGCGACCGAGGAGCTGGGAAAGTTTTTGCCGACCAGCGCGAATTGCTCCTGCGCCTTGGCATAATTCTTCCGAGAAAAGTAGCGCTCGGCGCTGCGCATCTGGGCCATCGCGCCGGCTTCCGTGTTCGGGTGCTCCTTGACGAGATTTTCGAATTCCTTGAGCGCTTCATCCGCTTTTCCGATCCCCTCCAGCGCGAATCCCCGGTAGAGCTTCACCTGCGGCGCGCTCTCATGGCTCGGAAAATCGCGCAAAAAGTCCTGCGACGACGCGAGCAGTGCGTTCCAGTCCGGCTTGCGGGAGAGCGCCTGGATCTTCCCGAAGAGGGCGCGCGGCGTCAGCGCGTCGGCATTCCCGTACTTCTGGATGAAATCGCCATAAGCCTGAATCGCCTGATCAAATTGGCCGCGCTGGAACGCAATGGCGGCGATTTGAAGCCTTGCCTCCCGCGCTCTCGGGTCGTCCGGGAACTTCTTGATCAGCTTGTCGAAAGTGGCCGTCGCGGCCGCCCAATTCTGCGCCTTCATTTGCGCCTGGCCATTCTCCCACCATGCCTGGACTGCCAGGTCGTCGGTGCCCTTGAGTGCCGCTGCCCGCTGGTAGGTCTTTGCCGCCTCGTCCGCGTTTCCCTGGGCGCGCTGGATCGCCGCGATCTTGAAATAGGCCTCGGCCTGCAGTTCCGGAACCTTGGTTGCGTTCGGAACCTTCTGATAGACCATCATCGCCTGTTCCGGAGCGCCCCCCTGCTCCAACAGAGCCCCCTGCTCGAGCAAAGCCTCCGCGGTCAGTTCGCTCTGTGGAAAACGCTCAAAGAAATTGTCCAGCTCAGCCGAGGCTCTTTCAGTCTTTGCCGCCTTCCGCAGCAACTTGACCAGAGCCAGCGAAAGATCGTCGGAAAGGGGATTTTTCGAATCGTCCGACCATGCCTTCAATTTATCGGCGGCAAAATCAACGCGGTCGCTTTTTTCCGCCGTGGAAACAAACTTCTCCAGCGCCTGCATTTTCACCGCCTCGAACTTGGTCTTCTTAAACGCGCGCTCGTACGCCACCATCGCGTCGGAATATTTTTTCTGCTTGTCGTAAATGTCGCCGATCCGGAGCAGCGCTTCCTCCACGAATTCCGCGGCGCCCGGCTGATCGCTCTCGGCAATCTCCTGATAGCGCTGGATGGCAACCGCCTCGTCTCCCCTCTCAAACGCGATTTGGGCGAGCTGATTCTTCGCCTCAACGGCGGCGGCAGTCTTCGGAAATTTATTTGCGACCGCGCTCAGGTTTTTCTCGGCCTCGTCGAGGTTCTTTTGAAAATACGGAATCATCGCCAGGCCGAGAGCGGCCCGCGCGGACAGGTCGGCGCGGTCGTTTTTCTGGACCGTCTTCAGGAGCACCGTCGCCTCGTCAAACCGGTTCTGCTGCGAGTAGATCCATGCCAGGCTGTATCGGGCGTCGTCGGCGCGCTTGTCCATCGGCGACTCAGCCAGGAGCTGCTCAAAACCTTTTGCGGCCTCATCCGTCCTGCCGAGCTTCGAGGAGGTCTCCGCCAGCCAGAAACGGCATTCGGCCTGGAGCTTTTTGGGGGGAGACTTTGCGGCGGTTTCCAGGATTTTCACGGCATCCTTGTAGCGTTTCTCATAGTAAAATGCCTGAGCCAGCCCGAGCTGGGCGTCGGCTCGAAGCTCGCTCTGCGGAAATTGGCTCAGGAGGTTGGTGAAATAGACCTCAGCAACACTATAAAGCGTGTCTTCAAGGGCCTTTTGTCCCTTGTCGAACAGGCTCTGCTCCGCGTCGGAAACTTCCGCCTGAAGCGGGCTTACCAGGAGAAGCAGCCCGCATAGCCATAGCAAATTATTCCTCATCGGGCGTGTACCGTGTACGGTGTACCGTTTACCGCATTCTCAAAACTGGACGCAACGGTAAACGGTACACGGTTCACCGTAAACCACGGGGCGATTTCACTTTTCAGCTGCATAGACCAAACCCTTCTCGGATGTTGGATCGATCTTCTGGATCGCCTTTGGCCTAAGAACTTTTGCCAGAAATCGCCCCGTGTATGATTTTTCGGACGCCGCGATCTGTTCGGGTGTTCCCTCGGCAATCACCCGGCCGCCGGCCTGTCCGCCTTCGGGCCCCAGATCGAGAACCCAGTCGGCGCATTTGATGACTTCCATGTTGTGCTCGATGACAATCAGTGTGTTTCCCCCGTCGCGCAGTTTGTACATCACCTCCATGAGTTTCTCGATGTCCGCCACATGCAGGCCGATCGTGGGCTCGTCAAAAATGTAGACTGTTCTTCCGGTTGCCCTGCGGGCGAGCTCCGCCGCGAGCTTCACGCGCTGGGCCTCACCCCCCGACAGCGTCGTCGCCTGCTGGCCAAGCCGAATGTAGCCAAGCCCGACTTCGTGGAGCGTGTCCAGGTCGTGGTGAATCTTCGGCAACCCCCGGAAGAAATCGGCCGCTTGCTCCACGGTCATCTCGAGCACGTCGGAAATGTTTTTTCCCTTGTAGGTGATTTCCAGAGTCTCACGGTTGTAGCGCCTGCCTCCGCAGGCGCCGCAAGTGACATAAACGTCCGGCAGAAAATGCATCTCGATCTTGATCAGGCCATCGCCCATGCACTTTTCACAACGACCGCCTTTGACATTGAAACTGAACCGCCCGGATCCATAGCCGCGCACCTTCGATGCCGGGAGACGGGCGAAAAGGTCCCGGATCTGCGCGAACACGCCGAGATAGGTGGCTGGGTTGGAGCGCGGTGTCCGGCCGATCGGCGATTGGTCGATGATGATGACCTTGTCGACGAAATTCATCCCCTCGATCCGGTCGTGCTTTCCGGGACGGTCCTTGGAGCCGTGCAATTTGCGCTGAAGAGCCCGCCGCAGAATATCGTCAACCAGCGTGCTCTTCCCCGAGCCCGAAACTCCGGTGACGCATGTGAGCAATCCCAACGGAAAGCGCGCCGTCAGATTTTTCAAATTGTTTTCCCGCGCCCCAGTGACTTCAAGCGACTCCTCCGGCCGGCGGCGCTGCCTCGGGACGGGAATGCCAATTTCCCCGCGAAGGTACTGGGCCGTGAGCGACTTCGGGGACTTCAGAAATTCCTCCGGCACGCCCTGGGCGACCACTTCGCCGCCATGGATGCCTGCGCCCGGTCCCAGGTCCACCAACCAGTCTGCCGCGCGCATCGTCTCCTCGTCGTGCTCGACCACGATCACCGTGTTGCCCAGATCGCGCATCTGCCGGAGCGTATGAATCAGCCGCTGGTTGTCGCGCTGATGCAGGCCGATGCTTGGCTCGTCCAGCACGTAGATCACGCCCGCCAGCTTCGACCCAATTTGTGTCGCCAGTTTGATCCTCTGCGCCTCACCACCGGAAAGCGTCCCGTTCTCGCGATCAAGCGTCAGGTAATCGAGTCCGACATCGATCAGGAACGAAAGCCTCTGCAGGATCTCCTTGATGATCTCGGCGGCCACCTTCCGTTGAAAATCGTCCAGCTTCAGCGCCGAAAAGAACGCGTGGGCTTCCCGAACCGACATTCTCGTCACATCAATGATGTTTCGATCTTCGATGGTGACGGCGAGGCTCGCCTTTTTCAGCCGGGCACCGTTGCACACCTGGCAGGGATGGAAGGTTTGATAGCGCTGCAGCCGCTTCCGCGTGAACTCGCTCGCCGTCTCGACCTGCAATCGGGCGAGTTGGGGGATGACGCCCTCGAACGCCCTGGTCACGGCCTGCGGCTTTCCTTTGCGAAAGAAATGAAACGTGATTTCCTCGCCGCCGGACCCCAAGAGAATCTTCTGCCGCAGTGCCTCCGGAATTTTTTCCCATGGCGCATCCAGGTCAATGCCATAATGCGTGCAAACCTGCTTGAGCATCGTCTTGTAGTGGATAATCATCATTCGACCGCCATGGCGCCATGCGGTAATGGCACCCTGACTGATCGACTTTTCCGGATGCGCCACAACCAGCTCCGGATCGAAGTCCATCTGCTGGCCGATGCCGTGGCACCGTGGACACGCGCCTTCCGGACTGTTGAAGGAAAAGTGCCGCGGCGTGAACTTCTCGAGGCTGATGCCGCTCTCGGGGCAATAATTGAGCGTGCTGTAGGTCTTCTCTGTCCAGTCCCTGGAGACGATCTCCCGCGCTCCAGTCTCCCTGCCCGGCTTCTGCGTCATCGCATAAAACATTTCACCCCCCCACTTGAGCGCCGTCTCAACGGATTCGGACAGCCGGGTCTTGTAACGGCGGTCGATCAGCAGGCGGTCAACCACCACATCGATGGAATGAAATTTATTTTTCTCGAGCTTCACCGGCTGGGGCTGGTCGACCTCGCAATACTCGCCGTCGACCCGGACGCGGACGAATCCCTGCCTGCGAATCTTCTCGAAGACGTCCCGGAACTCGCCCTTGGCGCGCCGCACCACCGGCGCGAGCACGATCAGCGGCGTGCCGGTCGGGTGTTCCAGAATCCTGTCGACGATTTCCTGGACCGTCTGGCTGCTCATCGTCCTGCCCGTTTCCGGGCAATGGACCTGGCCGACGTGGGCAAAGAGCAGGCGCAGGTAGTCGTAAATTTCGGTGGTCGTCGCGATCGTCGAGCGCGGGTTGAAGGCGGAAGTCCTCTGCTCGATCGCGATGGCGGGAGACAAGCCGTCGATGTAATCCACCTCAGGCTTCTGCATCTGGTCGAGGAACTGCCGGGCATACGCGGAGAGGCTCTCGACATATTTGCGCTGGCCCTCGGCAAAGATCGTATCGAAGGCAAGGCTCGACTTGCCCGACCCGCTGCGCCCTGTGATGACGATGAGCTTCTCCCGCGGCAGTTTCAGGGAGATCCCCTTGAGGTTATGCTCCCGCGCGTTGCGGATCGTGATCCAGGATTCCGGCATAAATTTAACCGCCAAGCCTACCCTGAACAAGGGGCCTCCGTGAAGCGAAATCGCCCGATCCCTCTAGCGGAAGAAGACGTACCAAACGAGGACGAGCATCGGCAGGACAATCGGCAGCGAGTACTTGAACACGTAACCAAAAAAACTCGGCACTTGGACTTTGTGATGCTGGGCGATGCTCTTGACCATGAAGTTGGGTGCATTGCCGATATAAGTCATCGATCCAAAAAAGACCGCTCCCGTGCTGACTGCAACGATGTACTTGTTGAACTGATGGTTGCCGATCAGGTAGCAGACCTGGATGTCGGAAAGAGGCACGCGCCCTATTTCCAGCATATCCAGATGATATTGCTTCAGCGCATTGATCGTGTTGACCACCGCGTCAGGCTGACCTTCGAGCGATGCTTTCATCCCGTCCTGGACCCACTGCTGGATGAACTGCACGTGGTGTGGGTCAACGAAGAGGCCGACGCTGGCGCTGAGAAAGTTCAGGTACGTCGGGGCGTTGTCGAGAACGCTCGAAAGCCCGCCTGCCCCCCAATAAAAGGAGCCGGCGCTCGAAATGCCAAGCTGCGAGGAATGGTGCTCCAGCCAGTCGAGCACCGGCATCATGGTGGCAAAGATCCCCACGAAGAGCCAGGCAACCTCCTTGAGCGGGGCAAAGTTGAACTGGTTGTCCTGATGAACATGCGGCAAGACCTTTTTGGTGAGGAAATAGCCGGCCGCACCGGCCGCCACCATGATTGCTTCGCGCAGAAACGGGGGCTTGGTGATGAACACGGCGACCAGGATCACCGCGATGAAGGCAAAATTCCGGAGCCCTTCGATTTGCCAGCGGCGCGTTGGCGTCTCGTGATCGCGAATTGTCTTGGGGGCCTGCCCGAAATTTAAAATGTCGAATCCGAAGAACAGGGCCAGGAGCCAGCCAACCCCCACCAGCCAGATGAGCCAGAGGTGCTCAGCGACCCAGAAAAAAGGTATTCCCTTGAGGTAACCGAGAAAAAGCGGCGGATCACCGATGGGGGTCAAGCAGCCGGCGACGTTGCTGACGATGAAAATAAAAAAAACGATGTGAAACGCCGTAATCCGGTATTTGTTCATCCGAAGGAAGGGGCGGATCAGGAGGATCGACGCGCCCGCCGTTCCGATCACATTGGCGATCACGGCGCCCACTGCCAGGAATAAAACATTCTCAATCGGCCGGGCCTGGCCTTGAACGCGAATGATGATACCACCCGCCACGACGAATAGCGAGCCGACCAGGGCGATGAAACCGACATATTCGGTTGCGGTGTGCTCGATCCGCTCGTAGTTTTTCACCCAGAGGGCGTAATACCCGAATGTGAGCAGGCCAAGTCCCACGGACACCTTTGAATAGTGCTTCTCCCACCAATGCAGATGGATGAACGGCATCAGCGCGATGCAGAGCAACAACGCGACGAATGGGGTAAACCAAACGGGACTGATTTCGTGCATGACCTACTTTAGTCTCTAAAACTCACTTCAGGCAAGAGTTCACACTCGACAAGTGCGGGTCCACCCACCACATACTTCGCGATATCGAGCATGATCGAAGAATGGAACATCCAGAGCCCGGGCCATCAATGCGCCCGCACCCAGAAGCCGTTTGAAAAGGATGAACCCGTCTACACGATCCTCTCGATGGGCCCTGAAGGCTTCCGCCGCGAAGACATCTGCAAGGCGGCCTGGCAGGCGGCAGGCGGCGAGCAAACCCGCGACAAGGCTGGGGTTGTTTCCTTTTGGGAGCATCCGTATGTGCCGCCAGCGCCTCCATCTCCCGAGCCATTGAAGAAGGAGGATGCCGAAAGCCTTCTGCGCGCCATGCTCGAAAAAAACCTCCCGGAGGAAAAAGAGGTCCGTTACATCCTCGCGGTCATGCTCGAGCGCAAGCGCCTCTTCAAGCATCGCGAAACCGTCCGCCCTGCTCCGACCACCGACGACGAGTCGAGCGAGCCTCGCCAAGGGCGCGGCCAGAGCAATATCCTCATTTACGAACATGCCAAAACGGGCGAAACCTTCACCATCGAGGACCCCCACCTGAAGCTCGACCAGATTGCCGCCATCCAGAAACGAGTGGCCGCCCTGCTTGGATCCGACGCCAGCAGTGGCTCCTCCTCGCCCGCGACAGAAGCCGAACCGCCCGCCGCATCCGCCAAGTCCGCCGATCCGGAGACTCTCAGCAGATAAAATGGTGGCTGGGGAGGGAATCGCACCCCCGACACAGGCCTTTTCAGGGCCCTGCTCTACTACTGAGCTACCCAGCCAAAATCCGGCCCCAGGGTGATCTCTTCCTGACACCTGGCCTCGATCGCTTCGCAAGAAGGGGGAAAAGATGGAAACCCATGACGATAAAGTCAAAGAAAAACATGAAAACCTCCCGATCACAAATTGTTCGCCGCTTTCTGATGGGAAAAAGGATTGAATCGATAACCCCTGCGCCACGCACGGCGTCCAAAAAGCCATACAAAGCCCATCGATGTTGCTCAAAATCAACTTGTTATGGCCGTGCCTTTTGGCAATCTATGGCATCCGCGATGCGCCCCTCGCATTCCATCTTTTTAGCCGCGCTTCTGCTCTGTCCGCGCACTTCGTTCGCAGCGGATCCCGTAAAGGAAATCGCCTCCTTCAGCGCCTTCAAGAGCATCAATGTTTCGGAGCTGGTGGAAGGGGGCATTCTTTCGGAGCGCGGTTCCTCGCCCAATTTCGACCGTGGCATCAACGTCCAGACCTGTTACGTCGTGCGCAAGCCGCCCGATGAGACCGTTCGCTTGCTGGCCAACTGGAATCCGACTGTCCACAAGGATCTTGAGATCTACTACTCCCACACATTCGAGAGTGGAAGCGAACCGAAATTCCAGGACCTGCGCCTCGACGCGCCTAACGAACCGATGCGCGGTCTACTCGAGGATACCCGCAAAGGCGTCTTCGACACGCTTCCCTTTCAATCTTCAACCGCCGATGCAGTCCTTTTAAGAAGAATGATCAGTCAACAGGCTGTCGACAAGGCCGAGCCGGACAGCGCCGAATTTCGTAAACTCGCCGAAGAATTCTGGTCGGCCCTGCTTCAAGAGCGCTACGATGCTTTTCGCAGTGGCGGGATCACCGCGCTCCCTCCCTACAATCTCGAGGAGCAGAGCATCCCCATTCACGGCGAGATCATCGCGCTTCTATCGCAGGATCACGCCGTACAATCGCGTTTTAAAACTCTCCTGAGCGAGGCGGTCCTGCAGAAAACCCATGTCCAGCCCGCCGCGTATTACTGGCAAGTCCTCAATTCGGACAAGAAAGCCTCCTGCTGCCTCGGCGCCATCTACACCCGCCAGGAAGGTAGCCGATGGCAGGTGGCCGATTACCAGCTCTATTCGAGCCATTCCTACCTGACCATGATCACCCTCTACGAGCTCTGGCCTCTGAAGGCGGGCTCGGAAAATGGCACGCTCGTCTGGCGCGCGGACTTCGTTTCGGCTCCGACCTTCTCCTCCCTGCGGGGCGTGGAGCAAATGGCCGCCGCGTCGCTGATGATCAAAAACATCAAAAACAACATTCGCTTCTTCCAGGCGGATGCGGCCCATGGCTCCTCCGTCACGCAAGCCGATTCCCTCCATTAGGGCCGCAGCATGACGATCCGCCAAACATTCCGCTTTCGCGTTTTGCTCCCCGCCGCCCTGCTGCTCAGCGCCGCCGCTGTCACGGCCCAGTCCGTGGTCGAACAGACACTGCCGGTCGACATCGACCGATTCGTGACCAACCCGGAGATCAAGGTCACTCACGAAATCAACGCAAAGGCCAGCTACGTCGATTCCGCCAAGACAAGGCTCTACCACGTGAGTGTTGGCAACATTTCCGAGGTTCACTCGTCGATCGACTACGTGCTTTCGCCGGAAGTCTCCAAGAACTTCCTCCCCCGCTTCGGCATCTCCTGGGAACGCTTTGGATTTGACCACTCGGGTACGATCCCGCTGCCCAATACGCTTCAATCTGCGGCTGTGGTCGTCGGCTTTGATTCCACCTTGAGCGAAGACTGGCTCCTGCGCTTCGAAACCAAGCCTGGCATCTACAGCGACCTCAAGGACGTCGGTTTCAACGATGTCAACGTGCCATTCATCGTCGGCGCCTCCTGGCTCGTGGACAACGACCTTCAAGTGTTCGCCGGCATCAGCGTCGATCTTTTCCGCGAATATCCGGTCTTGCCCGGCGTCGGCGTCCGCTGGGAATTCGACGAGGACTGGACGCTCATGCTCGTGCCGCCCGAGCCACGCATTATTTACTCCATTGACAAGAACCTGCAGGTCTACACGGGCATCGATGTGAAGGGCATCAACGCCCGGGTCAGCAATTCTTTCGGCAGTGCCCGTGGCCGCTCCAACCTCGACAACGCGCTTCTCAACCTGACCGAAGTCCGCGCCGGCGCAGGCCTGGCGTACAAAGTGATGGACTCGATCGCCCTGAACCTGGAGGGCGGCTACATGATCTACCGTCGGTATGATTTCTACCGGGCCAATTTCCATCTGACCAGCGACCCGGCGCCTTACGTCCAGCTTTCCGTCAATGGATCGTTTTAGCGAGCGCACTTTTTAGAAGTAATCGGTGATCCCTTCACCCTTCACAGGACGTTTTCGTTCACGGCCCCTCTTCTCCCGGCTCTTTTCACGAAGTTCGAAAACAATCGGACAGCCGAGGAACTCCTCTTCCCGGCGGATGCTGTTGCGCAGATAACGCCCGTATGATTCGTCCATCAGCTTCTTCTCGTTGATGAAGAGAACAAACGTCGGCACGGGCGCATCGGGTTTTTGGATGACGTAGTAAATTTTGAGCCGCCGCCCCCCGCGAATCGGAGCCGGCAGCTTGGCCGCGGCCCTCGTAAAGATCCGGTTCAGCGGCCCGGTCGCGATCTGTTTGTGCCGGAACCGGTCGATCTTGCCAATCCAGCTCCAGAGATTCTCGGACCGGTATCCCTGGAGGGCACTGGTAAACAGGATCGGCGCGTAGTCCAAAAAGTGGGCCTCCATACGCAGGTTTTTTTCATATTCGGATTTGCTGATGGTGCGGCGCTTCCGGCCGCCCACCTTCTCCTCGTTGAGGTCCCACTTGTTGACGACAATCATACACGGCTTCTTCTCCTCCTGGATGAAGCCGCCGATCATCTTGTCCTGCCGTGTCATGCCCATGAGCGCGTCGATGACGATCACCGCGACGTCGCATCGCTGAACGCTTTGTTCCGCGCGCATCTTACTGAAAACCTCGACACTACTGCTCAGCCTGCGCTGATGGCGGATGCCGGCTGTGTCGATGAGAACATAACTGCGACCTCCGGCCTGGATCGGAATGTCCACTGCGTCGCGCGTCGTTCCCGGCGTCTCACTGACGATCACGCGCTCGGCGCCGAGAAGGCGGTTGATCAGCGTCGACTTGCCGACGTTCGGACGGCCGACCACGGCGAGCCGGGTCGCATGTTTTGAAAGCTCGGACCGCGGTCCGGCCGTTGCACCCGCGCTCACCTCCTCGAGCCGGTCCCAGAGCGGACCGATACCGCGGCCGTGGACCGCGGAGACGGGAAATTCGGTCTCCAGGCCCAGCGCCGTGAATTCCACGTCCAACGTCTCGTGCTTCTCGTGGTCCATCTTGTTGACGATCAGCCAGACCGGCTTGGAAAAACGACGGAGCTGACCGGCAATTTCCCGGTCCAGAGGCATCAGTCCCTCCTGCGAGTCGACAACGAAGAAAACGACGTCGGCAACTTCGATCCCGAGGTCCGCCTGAAGCCGGACGGCCTCCGGAATGCCATGCGTAGCTCCCTCCTCGGGCAGGCCGATCCCACCGGTGTCGATCAATTCGTAAATCCGCCCGTTCCGCTCCACCTGGACCGCGATTCGGTCGCGCGTCACCCCCGGCTTGTCGTGGACGATCGAGATCCGCCGTCCCGCCATCCGGTTAAAGAGGGCCGACTTTCCGACATTCGGCCGGCCGACGATGGCAACCCGGACAAGGTCCACGCCAGCGGCGTCTTGGGATTCGGGGTTCGGAGTGTTCATCAAGGCGCTCTTCTTATCAGGAAGGCGCCAAAGCAGGAACACTCTTTTTCCAACGTCAGCTGACGCGATCCCGCCGAACATTCCGCTAGCCCTTCTGCGGGGCTTGGTTGATCTGCACAACACCGCGCGCGACGTAAACGACGAGCGAAATGAGGACGCACACGCCGCTGATGTAAAGGATGGGCCGGTAGATCCGCCAGTCGGTCCATTGCATGAGGACCATGGTGATCAGCATCATGATGAGCGCGGTCGCCACCTTGCCCGACCAGTGGGTTCGGACCTCGACCTTGACGCCGACGACCAGCTTGATGACCAGGTAGCCGACGAGGATGAACAGATCGCGGCTGATGACGAGGATCGGCAGCCAGATCGGCAGGCGGTGAAACGCCCGGTGAAAGTCGATGCTGAGCAGGATCAGCGCCGTCACCTGCAGGAGCTTGTCGGCCAGCGGATCGAGTACGCCTCCGAGCTCCGAGCGCTGGTTGAAGCGGCGGGCGATGTAGCCGTCGACGCCGTCGGAAACCGCTGCCAGGATAAAAATCGCCGCCGCCCACCAGCGGAGCATGTCCTCCGGCTCGCCCTCTTTCACGCCGGCGATGTAGTAGAGCACGGTCATGACGAAAGCCGGGATCAACAGCAGGCGAAAAATCGAGATGATGTTAGGCACGGTCATATTTCAGAACCCAGAACTCAGTACTCGGAACCCAGAATGTTTTTCTTCTGCATCCTGTCTCCTGTCTCCGAAATTCTCACAAGGACGCTGCACGATCCAATCTCTCCAGAACTCTCTGCTTTCCCAGCACTTCGAGCATATGGTAGAGGCTCGGACCAACGGTCTTGCCGGAGACCGCGACACGGCATGGATGGATGAGTTCGCCTGTTTTCACCGACAGCTCGGCGGCCAGCGCCTTAAGCTCCGATTCGAGTTTTTCAACGGTCCAGTCCGCCAGCGCTGCATAACGTTCCCGCAGTTTCGCCAGCCGGCCGGCCGCACCGTCCTTTTTAAGGGTCTTGGCGACGGCTTCGGGGTCAAACGGATAATCGTCCTTCAACAGATAGATCGTCCAGTTCGGCAGGTCCTGGAAGAGTTTCACCTTCTCCTGCACGATCGCCAGCATTTTCCCGAGCCGCTCCCGATCGGTCGAATCGTCGATCTGGCCGGCCGCCTTCAAAAACGGGATCGCGTGCTCTGTGAAATCAGCCAGCGACTGCCTGGCCATGTATTGTCCGTTCATCCAATGGAGTTTGGCCATGTCGAAGCGCGCATTGTGCCGGTTGACTTGCGGCAGGTCGAAGAGCTGGATCAGTTCCTGGATGTCGACGATCTCCCGGTCATCCTTCGGCGACCATCCGAGCAGGCAGAGATAGTTGCGCAGAGCTTCGGGGACATAACCCTGTGCGTGGTACTCGGCGATCGAGGAACCCGCATCGCGCTTGCTCATCTTACTGCCGTCATTGTTCAGGATCAGCGGGATGTGGGCGTATTGCGGCGGCTCGGCACCCAAGGCGGCAAAGAGGGCCAGATGTTTTTGCGTATTGGAAAGATGGTCCTCGCCGCGAATGACGTGCGTGATCTTCATTTCAAGGTCGTCGACGACATTGACCAGATGGAAAACGGGCGAGCCGTCCTTGCGCAGGATCACCAGGTCGGGCTCCAGGGTCCGGTCGAACGCCACGTCGCCGCAAATCAGGTCTTTGACGACGCAGCGATCCTTCGGCATCTTGAATTTGACTGCCCCCTCGAATTCATAGGCAAGACCCTTGGAGAGGAGCTTGTCGACGTAGCTTCGGTAGAGGTCGAGACGCTGGCTCTGAAAATACGGCCCGTGATCCCCGCCCTTCTCCGGACCTTCGTCCCAGTTCATCCCCAGCCAGCGCAGCCCGTCGAAGATCACCTGGCGTGCCTCGGCTGTGTTGCGGGCCGCATCGGTGTCCTCGACGCGGAGGACGAACGTACCGCCGGTGTGCCGGGCATAGAGCCAGTTGAAGAGTGCCGTCCTCGCTCCACCAATATGGAGCATTCCCGTGGGGCTGGGCGCAAAACGAACCCGGACTTTCATCGTCCGTCTGTGATAACGAAACACCGGCCCGTTGAATATACATTTTTTTGCGGCTGGGCCTCCCGGTGAAAAAAGGTTCCAAAGTCCGGGCGATCACGGTAAAAGGTGCGAAGGCGGGTTCGCCACGGACATGACCCTCTCCATTCTATTTTTCGCGGTGGTCGGCATCTGCCTGGTTATCGTCGAAATGTTCCTGCCGGGGCTTGTGTTCGGCGCCATGGCCTTGTTATCGATGCTCGTCGCGGTGATCCTGACTTTCGTCCAGTTCGGAACCGGCCCCGCGATCGCGATGCTCGCCGGCCTTTTGATCGCTGCTGGCGTGGTCGCGGCCGCCTGCTTTAAAAGTCTGCCCAAAGGCATCGGTTCCCGACCAACCCCGAGCGATTCATCCATCGCTGCCGATTTACAGGGCCTCCAGGACCGCGAAGGCCGGAGCCTGTCGATGCTTAAACCCGCGGGCAAAGCCGAGTTCGACGGCCGACTGGTGGATGTGACAGCGGAAACAGGGATCATCCAGGCGGGCCGAAAAATCCGCGTCGTTCAGGTCTTGGGCACGCACCTCATTGTCCGGCAAGTCTGAGCGGTCAGGCTGAGTGGCAACCCGCGGCAGTTGACTCGCCCAGAAAAAATCGCATAATCAAAAGTTTGCACTCGCCCGAGTGGCGGAATGGCAGACGCGCTGGACTCAAAATCCAGTACTGGCAACAGTGTGTGGGTTCAAGTCCCTCCTCGGGCATTTTTTGTTTGCGGCGGTGGGTTGGCGGCCACCTGGTATCTGTCCTCAAAAATGCAGAAAGGGTCCGCAAATCTCAAAGGTGGCGTCTTATTTCTGTCCAAGGTATTTTACTTCGGACGTTGTGCGATCTTTTTCCTTGCAGACAGGTCATGCGGAGGCTCGCAGATCCCCCGGCAGATTGCGGGAATCCATCTTTCATCAGAAAAACTAATTTTTAACCGAAAATACGGGTTGAACTAGCATAATGTCTAATTAAGACTATTTTGACATAAATGTTGATACTCCATAAATATCGTATTTATTATAAGTGTGAGAGGGTTCCTAACGGGCTTTCTGGGCTATGTGCTATTAGGGGTCGCGCTCTTCGATTCGAGTGCCGAAAACCAGCTCAAGCCCCAATTTTCCGACGATCTTTCCCCCACGTTCACCAAGACGATCGACCGATCGATCGGCTATTTTCCTCGTGAGCTTCAAAGTTGGTTCTCCAAAAAGGACGTGGAACTGATCTCAGGGCCTTGCCTGACACAAATTCGCCCTGATTTAAAAGGTCTGACGCCCCGCGGTTACCCTCAAGGCAGCACTTGGGATATGAGCGAAGGACTGCACGACCGGGGCACGGTCTATCTGCCGGAATTCAAGCGCTTTGAAAATGGAGCCGGAAACGCGCGGCTTGAACGGATCGATATGGCAAGGGTTTCCCAGGTCCTTCACCACGAAATCGGCCATGCCATCGATTTTCATCAGGGGTTCAGCCAGGCGAGCGTGTTCGTGAATACGTTTGAGCGCGAAAAGGCGGCGCTTCTGGCCGACCGGCCCAACACAAACCATCTCGAATCCCTCGCCTACTTTCTGACACCCAGCATCGGCGGGCGCAAGGAGGCCTTCGCCGAACTCTTCTCGGCCATTTACAATCCAGATCCCTCGCCCGAGGCCAAGCTGATGGTCCGGCACTTCCCGGAAACCTATGCGCTGGTCCGCGAGATGGTTTCCAAACTGGCCGATTAGTTCTTCTACGCGGGCCTTGGCGCGAACCGGAGTTTCTGCTAGAAATTTGTTCGAATGCAACGCTGTGTGTGTCATCTGAATTTATTTCTGCCGCTGATGGGAGCCGCGTTTTTGCTTGCGACCGTGGAGGCATCCGCGGAACCGTATCTCTGCACCGAACCCATCGGCGTGTTCGATGTTGCCGCGCCTGACAAGCAGATCGGCCAATTCAATGCGGGAACCAAACTTGAAATTGGCAAGCCCGCCGATGCCCCCGGCATGGTCCATATCAGCTACCTTGGACAGGACGGAAAGTTCCTGACCGGGCTGTGCCGCGCCGAGGATGTGGGACGAGCCCCCAAATCATCGTCTCCGTCGGGACCCAAGCCCGTCATCATCTCGAAATCGAAACCGCCGCGCGCTTTCGAATGGCTCGAGGATCATCCGAAGGCATCCCAGTACGCCCGGGAGGAAAACAAGCTCCTGCTGATGGATTTCACAGGCTCGGACTGGTGCGGCTGGTGCAAGAAGCTCGATGCGGAAGTCTTCAGCAGGCAGGAATTCAAGGACTATGCGGAGCAAAACCTGGTCCTCTTGAAAGTGGACTTTCCAAAGCACACGGCGCTGCCTGCGAACGTCAAGCAGCAGAACGACCGCCTCGCCGGACAATACCACATTTCCGGGTTTCCCACGGTTGTCATCCTGGACTCGCAGGGCCGTCAGGTCGGCACGCTCGGCTATATGGAAGGCGGGCCCGCGGCCTTCATCGCCGAGCTGAAAAAACTGCGGCGCTGAATCATTCCTCTTCGAGCTCGATTTTCAGTGAGAGGAAATCCAGCAGGTCCTTCAGCGAGAGAATCCCCTTGAGCTGGCCGTTCTCGACCACCATCAGGCGACTTGCCCGGTTGCGGTTCATCCGAGTCAACGCCTTCATGGCGTCCGCACCCGGATCGATTGTGTTCTCCTGAGAGCAGGGTTGGAAGATGTCTGACACCGTTTTACCATTCCACTGCTCGATGGGGATCTCCTTGAGGCGGCTCGTGGTCGCGCACCCCGTCAGCCGTCCATTTTCCAGCACCGGGAACATCTTGAAGTGGTGCCGGTAGACGTAATTCTCGACGAACTCGCGCAGATTCACCGAAGGCCCAACCGTGACCGGGTTTTCCCGCATGAACCTGCGCACCGGCTCGCCCTCAAGACCGCGCCGGACCAGCATCTGCTGGTACGACATCTGCGCGGCGTATCGCACAAACATGCCGATCAGAACCCACCAGATGCCGCCCCACTGCTGATTGACGACCAGGAGCATGCCCGCGACGATCAGGATGATCCCGAAACCCGATCCGAGAGAGGTGGCGATTCCCGTGGCCCATCGCAGGCTTCCTTTCCAGCCCCAGAGCAGCGAGCGCAGGATCCTGCCCCCATCGAGCGGAAAAGCCGGGATCATGTTGAAAATGGCGAGCCCAAAATTCATCATCATCAGGTAACCAAAGACCTTGCTGACGATGAGGCCCCACCCCGGCGTTTGGAAAAGCCTCGCGATGAGCCAGAAAACGGCCGCCAGCAAGAGGCTCGCGAGCGGGCCTGCGATGGTCATCAGGAATTCCGATTTTGGGCTGGGCGGCTCCTCTTCCATCTCGGCCACGCCGCCAAATAAAAAAAGGGTGATGCCCTGGATCGCGATCCCCTGCTGTTTGGCAACGATGCAGTGGGACATCTCGTGAAAGATGATCGAAAAAAGCAGGCCGGCCGCCACCCCGAAGCCCATCAGCAAATAGACGCTCGCCGGCAGGCCGCGGATTTCCTGCGGAAAATAGTTCACCGCGAAGCTCCAGATCACGAGTCCTGCGATCAAGAGCCAGCTCATATCGATGTGGATCGCGATTCCAAACAGACGACAGATGGTGATTCGACGCGTGAACATCCCTGACCTTATCGTGCTAACTTTTTCCTTCCCTGACGTACACACCGTTCCACTCCGCGGGGGGAGGCGTTTGCCGGCACGCTTTCACCCGCCGGATGAACAGGCCCACCGCCGCGTCGCCGGGAACAATCTTCAGGGCACCCTCAAAACACTCCAAGGCCTGGTCCCATTTCCGCTCCCAGTAAAGCCGCAATCCCCCCTCGAATAACCCAACGGCCTCTCGATCCCGCGGCGACTGGTCGCCCTCCATGCCCGACAGCTCGTAGATTTCGGCGGGCTCTGTTTTGCCCTCGACGACAATCCGGTCGAGCAGGCGAACCGCGAAGTCCTTCCCGCGGATTTGCTCGAAGGTCCCCCGACCGATCAGGATCCGGGTGCCGTAGTCCTTGTTGGCCGGCTCCAGGCGCGCCGCCAGGTTCACCGAGTCGCCCATAACCGTGTATTCGAACCGGTTGAGCGAGCCCATGTTGCCCGCGTCGACCGGGCCGGTGTTGATGCCCATGCGAACCTTCAGCTCGACGCCGAACTTTTCGCGGAAGAGCGGCCGGAGCTCGTCAATCTTCCGCTGTTGGGCCAAAGCCGCCAGGCACGCCCGTTCGGCGTGGTTCGCCTGCGGCAAAGGCGCGCCCCACACCGCCATGATCCCGTCACCCAGGAACTTGTTCAAATACCCGTGGCTCAAAAGGATGATTTCGGTCATCGGCGTCAGGTACGTGTTGATCACCTCGACCAGTTTCTCCGGTGTCAGGGTCTCCGCGACGTGCGTGAATCCCGCCACGTCGGAAAAGAAAACTGTCACGTCGCGCCGCTCGCCGCCAAGGGCCAGGCTTTCGGGGTTCTCCTCCATCCGCTCCAGAAGATCCCCGGAAACCATCGAGGAGAATTTTTTCCGGATATCAATCCGCCCCTTCTGCTCCACCTGGTATCGGAAGAGTGAAATCGCAGCAAACCCGATGATCAAGGAGAGGGCCGGGACGACCACTGGCAGGCTGGCGATGTTGGAAAAGAAGAGCAGAAACGCGGCAGTAATATACCCCAGGAGCAGAAAAAACGTCCCGAAGCCGCTGACTCGCGCCCGCGAGGTGGAATTAATCCATCCGACGAGCGCAAGAAGGGCGAAAAGAATTCCGGTTCGAGTCCAACGGCCGGCCGGGCGCAGAAAACTTTGCCGCAGGATATCATCGACTGCCGTCATGTGAATGAACGCCAGCGGAACGTTGGAATCGATGGCACACGGGCCGACATCCGTGCCGCCCGTGAATGTCACGCCGGCAATCACCACCCGGTCCTGCAGAAGGTCGCGGACTTCCTTCGCCCGGCCGCCGCGGATCATGTCCACGAACGATACCTGCGGAAAATCCCGGATTTTTCCCTCGAAGTTCAAAAACATGGATCCTCGCAGGTCAATGGGGATGCGTAGATGGCGATCCTTGTTCCAAAGATGGATTTCCTTGCCAAATTCCACGCGGATTCCCGATCCCGGTTGCTCCGTGCCGAGTGTTTCGAGCGGGATACCCATGTCCAAGAGGCACGCGGCCAGCGATAACGACGGCAGGAACACAGGCGTGCCCGACCGCGGATCGCGAAAACCCTGGACCAGGGGAACCCGCCGGATGTTTCCGTCCTCGGGATCGCGGGGTACGTCGATGAAACCCAGAGTCACTGGGGCATCCAGCAGCGAATCGAACGGCAGCGTCGCACTGTCGGCAAAAGGATAATCCGCCGGCACGCCCGAAAGACAACTCGGAGGAATCGATTGACGCTTCAAACGGTCGATTTTTTCGGAGTCCTTCTCCGCGGCCCACGGCTCCGAGGAATTCTCCTGCCTGCGATTAAAGTAAAATGGGATCACGAACTGGGGCATCTTCTCTCCGTTAGCGCGGGCGTCTTCGATGTCGAAAAACCGGCTTGCGAGCGTGTTGCTCCCTGAATCGTCAATGATGTCGAGAATCTCGAGTCGCGGGAACTTTTCTCCTTTCGCCAAATCCCGCAGTCCGGCCTTCTTCTGTCGGATGGTTTGTTCGACCGAATCGATGGTGTCCTGCTGGTAGGCGGATGTATCTCTAAAGCGCGTCCGATGCGGACTGAAAAAGACATCGCATGCAAAGACTTTCGGTTTGTAATATGCCAGATATTCCATCGCGCGAACCCAGTGATCTCTTGTCCACCACCCCCCCGTTCCCCAACGGTCGGAAAAATTCGAAAAGGACGGATCCACAGTCTTTGCATCGATCCCGGCGAGCACAACCCGGTCGCTCACGCGGACACGATTCAGGCCGCTTCGCAGCCAGTACCGGAGTTGGAACTGGGCGTTGATCATCTTCAGCTCGTAGATTTCCAGCCAACCTGAGGAGCTGACCAACGAAGCGACGACGGCAATGACGGTGCAGATCAGCAAAATCGCAAGCGTCGTGCGGTGCTTACCTGGCATTGGGTTTGTATAGCGTCTTTGCGACTCGCGGGTGAAGAAGATAATCGAGGCCGTCGCCTTTTAAAACGCGTCCTTCAGTCTGATCCGCAGGTTGCAGGAATCACGAGCCACGGCCTTGCCTGACTAGAATCTCAAAATTGGCTGTCGCCGGCACCAGAACGATGTGCTGGACATTTTTCTGCCGGATGGAGGTGTCGTACAAATCCCGGGCAGTGGTCAAACGGCGGAAGAAGGTCTGAAGATCCACCGGGGAGCCCGCATCTTTCGACATTTCCAGCGCCGCCTTGAGCCCCACGATGCCGAGAAAAGTCATGCCCGGCGGGTCCCAGCTCATGCGTTTCTTCAGATAGGCGCGCCCTTCCTTCAAAAATTCCTCCATTCCATAAGGCCCTTTTCCGAACCGGAGATTGAAGGCTTGTTCCTCTTCGGAAGCGGCGTAGACGCGAATGACATTTTGATAAAACTTTCCGCCGCCCTCCAGGACCGCGCCATAACAGCAGTCGTTGACCAGCACCACGCGGTCATAGCGGCGAGCCAAATGGTTGACCGCCTCGACGAAGCGCGCTGGAGAGAGATCGGCCCCCTTGGAAAATCTGAAGCTTCCGTCTTTCTGCTGATGCGTGACGAAGTAAAAAATCAACGAGGCGTCGGGAGCGCCCTTATCCTCAACCGTTTTGAGCCAGCCCAGAAATTCCTCCGAGGTCCCGTTGGTCCAGGATTCAATGCGGTCGGCGGGAAGACCGAACTTTCCGGTCGCCGAGCGCTCGAGAAGCCTCGCCGTTTCCAGACAAACCGGCAGGTCGCTCACCCATTCAAAATGCGTGCAGCTGGCCGTGGCGACCCGGACCGGCTGGGCGAAGCGGTAGTCGCCGGGTTCAGCCGCGCGTGTGTTCCACCCGCTGGTGGATAGCAAAAAGAACAGCCCGCAAAAGGCTCGATGCATGGTGAAAAGTCCCGGTCTCAGTGGCTGGGACTGCGGGGAGCCTGGGCCGGCCGGTTGCGGATGGCGTCGACGCCGCTGCGGACCGCGCGGCGGATCACATCCCGGTGCTGGAAGAGCGCCTTGCGCTTTTCAGTCGCTTTCTGCGCCGCCTCGTTCAACTCCTGTTCCAAACCCGAAATTTCGGATGCGGAAGCCCCCGCAGCCTTCGCCTTTTCGAGTCTTGCCTGGAGGGCGCCTTCCTTTTCCGCCAGCGAGACATAATCGTCAACCAGGCCGGCGCCAGCATGATCGTCGGAAAGGTCCTCGATCTTGCCGTCCTTCATCACGTACTGGCCCGACCCGCGCCCGCCGACGGATCCGCCCTCCACCTTCAAAGCCACCTGGCCCGTGCTGCTGCTGCGCTCCTGGGCCGTCTTGACGACGCTTCCATCGCCGACATCCATATTCCGGTCACGCGAGCCAAAAGCCACCGGCATCTTGCCCCCCTCGACCTTCAGACGCGTGTAGGAGTTTTCCCGGCCCGGGGCGGCATCCGCCTCGAGCTTCTGGCCGGCCTTGATCGACGGAGCGTAGAAACTGCCGTCCTCGCGCGACCCGGCAAAGATCGACCCTTGCTCGGTCTGGAAGGAGTTATTCCGGCCGGCACTGGTCTCGACCTTGAAACGCGTGCCGACCGCGCCGCAGACCGCCGTGGGCGTTTGCACTTTAAATTGATAGTTTTCCGGAAAGGCATCCAGATCGACTTCAACGTTGCCCGCCTTCATCGACAGGTCGATCACCTTGCGAAATCGCGCGTCGCGCGTCGAAACACTGACAACAACCTCGGTGTGGGGAAGGATGCGGAAGCGGTTCTTCTCGTCGAACGCCAGCGTGATCGTGCTGCCGCCGCCCGTCCTGCCCGCCGAGCCTGCCGGGTGGACGGCGCCCTCGGCGGCCTTCCCCCAATCCTGCGCGCCTTTGGCCTTGATGTCGCACGAGTCACCGCGGATTTTTTCGACGGTGAACTGGTCAAACGGCTCGGCTTTCAACGCGAAAGCCTGCGCCAAAAGAAAGATGCCCAGAGCGGAAAACCAGCCGACAACGGCCGGTCTTTTAGAACGCATAGTTGCACCCGACACGCACGGTGTAAGCATCATAATGCCTGAACCCCTCCTCCGTGTCGAGATCGAGGCTCACCGTCAATTCATCCGTCGGAAAAAAGCGGAAACGCGGACCGACCATCCAGTAATCATCGTCCACCGCGGTCACACCGGGAAACGTGTCCTGGATGACGAAGTTGTTGTAGCTGAACGCAAGGCCCAGGGTGAAAAAGTCGACCACGTCGTAGCTCACCTCATTGGCCAGGGTGATGAGCCCCGTATCCAGGTATGGCTGGACCCGGTAGTTGTCATGGGCGTAAGTAAATGACAGCGTGCTCGATAGAAACCAGTCGTCCAGCTTATCGCTGACGCCGGTGAAGGCGGTGAAACCGTTGGAAGTCCGGTCCAGGCTGGCGATGGCGGTGCCCTGCAGGTCGTGGTCGGCGATGGAGAGATTGTAGGCGGCGCCGGCGTTGATCAAATCGATGAAGCGTTTGGCCGCATACAGCGAAACGGAGTCCGAATCGAGATCCTCGCTCGTCCCCGTGCTGTTGTGGCCGTTCCGGGTGAGACGCTGGTAAAAGACGCCCGTGATCAGCCCGTCGTAGATGTCCGCGTCGAGGCTGAACTCAGCGCTCCAGTCATGGCCGCCAAAACCCGCAGGAGTCGATGAATCGTGATAATACCGGTAGGTGCCGCTGGGCGAGATCACCGGGTCCTTGAACTGGAAGCCCTGAGACTTGGGTGCCCCGCTCGTGAGGGACGCCACGGCCGCGCCCACGACTCTCGAGCCGACATTAACAGCCGGGTTGTTGACCCCGGACGCGGCGGACCCCAACTCCTCCTCGATCGATGACTTCTCCACATAATTGGTGGACTGGCCGAACGAAGCTGAGGCCAGCGACAAAAAAACGACAAAAGTAAGTGTGCTTTGGTTTAAAAATTTCCGGATCATCTGCTCATCTCCGTTTCAGACGCCGCAGCCATGCAGGAGGCCATTCAACTCGCTTGACGAAGTGAAGTCAAACGCAAAGCTGCACGGAGGCGCGGGCGCGAATGTCTTAAAAAATTTACTCCGGAATTCCCCAGCGCTTGCCGAACGGCCAGTAAACGAAGAAGGCGCGACCGACGAGATTTTTTTCCGGAACGGGCCCCCAGTAACGACTGTCCGCGCTGCGGGTCGTGTTATCGCCCATCGCCCAGTAAGACTTCGGAGGAATTCGAAACGAGTCATTCTGATCCAAAAGATGGGATTCATTCGGAGAAACCGGCTGGTCCGGCTTCAGCTCATGAAAGCGTCGCAGGTTGAGATGGCCCATGTAACCATCCTGTTTGGAATAAATTTTTTTGAACGGTCCCTCGGAGGGGATCGCCTTCCCATTGATGTAAATGTGGTCGTCGTTCCTGATCTGTATGGTCTCGTTGGGAAGGCCGACGCATCGTTTGATGTAGAACTGTCCGACGCCGCTCACGGGGATGCCCTTGGTCTCGAACACGAAAATGTCGCCGCGTTCCGGCCTGATGAAATTATAAGAGAAGCGGTCGACAAACAGATGGTCGCCATTGATCACCTGATAGTTCAAGACAATCTCCCCCTTCTCGAAAACCGGGTCCTCGCTCCACTCGCCTTTCTTCTTGATTCGCTCATTGAGCATTTCCATGAGCTGGTCGCGCGTGACAGGTACCGTGAAATGCCGGTCCCCCATCGTAAACTCCGAGGCGGGAAAGAGCCATCGCCACCATCCGAACATCGGCCAGGCTGGTTTTTCGGTAATCTCGGGCACGAGCCCGAATTTTCCACCCCACTGGAGATAGGTCGTCTTGATGCTGCCACGCTCCTCGTTCATCGCATAGACGTACTTCTTTCCAAAAAGGATTCCCTGCAGCCACCGGATGGGCGCCTTCGGCGGAGGCGCCACGGTGCTCTGTTCCAGAAAAACCCCGTAGAGCGTCGGCTGCATGGAGCCGGTCGGAATCCGGAACGGCTGGAGGAAGTAGGCGCGAAAAGCCATGGCCACCAGGATTGCGACGAGGAACACCTCGCCGTTCTCCCGGATCCAATGGTCGGGCTGCGGCGGGAAGATTTTCTGGTAAACCTGGTTGAGCCGCTCGATCTCCTTTTCCATCTGGGGGACGGTTTTTTCACGGAAGCCCATCATCGCCTCGTCGGCCGCGTTGTGCAGGAGAATGATCTCCTTGGCGGTCATCAGGTCACGGTCGATCCGGATCCGCTTGTGGATGAAGGCCACTGTATCGCGGAGCTGTTTGCGGAGTTTTGAACGTTGAGTAAAACAGAACATGCGAGGACTATTATCAGGAAATCTTCATCTTCCTAATCATTTTTAAGCACGGCAATGAATGCCGACTGCGGGATGTTCACCTTCCCAATTTGCTTCATGCGCTTCTTGCCTTCCTTCTGCTTTTCCCAAAGCTTTCGCTTCCGTGAGATGTCGCCGCCATAGCACTTTGCCGTGACGTTCTTTCCCATCGACTTGACGGTTTCCCGCGCGATGATCTTTCCGCCGATCGCCGCCTGAATGGCGATGGTAAAGAGCTGTTGCGGGATCACCTCCTTGAGCTTTTCAGCAAGCCTGCGGCCCCGGTATTCCGCTTTCTCACGATGGACGATGCTTGAGAAGGCATCCACGGGCTCGTGGTTCACCAGGATATCGAGCTTGACCAGGTCGCCTTCACGGTGGCCCATGTGCTCGTAATCCATCGAGCCATACCCGCGAGTGATCGTCTTGATCTTGTCGCTGAAATCGACAAGGATTTCGTTGAGCGGCATTTCGCACGTCAACATGACGCGGTGCGAATCGATCGACTCGGTCCGCTTGCAGACGCCGCGCCGTTCCATGACAAGACCCATCAAGTCGCCCATCGAATCGTTCGGGGTCATCAGAAAGACCCGCACATACGGCTCCTCGATGTGATCGATGACGGAGGGGTCCGGCATGAAAGCCGGGTTGTCGATCTCGAGCACCTGACCGTTGCTGCGCACGACGCGATAGATAACGCTCGGGTAAGTGGAAATGATGTCCAGATCAAACTCGCGGCGAAGTCGCTCCTGGATGATCTCCATGTGAAGCAAGCCAAGGAATCCGCACCGGTAGCCGAAACCAAGCGCCACCGAGCTTTCTGATTGAAAAACAAACGAGGAGTCGTTCAACTGGAGCTTGCCCAGGCTGACCTTGAGGCGCTCGTAGTCCGTCGTGTTCAGCGGATAAATGCCGCTGAAGACCATTGGATGAACCTCCTGGAATCCGGGCAGAGGATGCTTTGCCGGATGCTTCACGCTGGTGATTGTTTCACCAATTCTGACCTCGGAAGGGGTCTTGATATTGGCGATGACGTAACCGGCGCTCCCAGTGCCCAATCTCTCCCGCTCTTCGGGCTTCGGTGTGAAAACACCCACGCTCTTGACCTCGTAGTTCTCTCCAGCACCCATCAGCCGGATGGACATGCCCGGAACAAGCTCACCGGCGAAGACCCGGACATGGACCACCACACCCCGGAAGGAATCGAACATGCTGTCGAAGACAAGCGCCTGGAGTGGCGCTTTCCGGTTGTCCTCGGGGGCCGGAATTCGGTCGATCACTGCTTCAAGAACCTCGTCGATCCCGATTCCTGATTTGGCGCTGCAAAGGATTGCATCCTCGCCCGGGATCGCCAGGATCTCTTCAAGCTGGTGCTTTACGTTGGGAATATCGGCTGTTGGCAGATCGACCTTGTTGATCACCGGAATGATCGGCAGCTTCTGCTTCATCGCCATGTGCACATTGGCCACCGTCTGCGCCTCCACGCCCTGCGCCGCGTCCACGATCAGCAGGGCGCCCTCGCACGCTGCCAGACTCCGCGAAACTTCGTAGGCGAAATCGACGTGCCCGGGAGTGTCGATCAGGTTGAGTTCGTAAGTCCGGCCGTTCTTGGCCGTGTACTTCATGTTGACCGGGTGGGCCTTGATGGTGATGCCGCGCTCGCGTTCCAGGTCCATTCCATCGAGCATTTGATCGCGCATCTCGCGCATGGCGATCGTATGCGTTTTTTCCAAAAGCCGGTCCGAAAGGGTCGTCTTGCCATGGTCGATGTGGGCAATGATGCAGAAATTTCGGATCGGAAGCTCGCTCATGGCAAAAGGATCAGATGAAGGTTCGGGCGGATCACGCGATCGCCCGGCGCATCTCCTCGACCGCTTGCTTCATGTCCTGGCGTGAAAAAAGCGACGTTCCCGCGACCATGACGTTGGCTCCGGCCTGCGCGGCGCGCCTGGCCGTCTCATTGTTGATGCCGCCGTCAACTTCGATATCGTAAGGCCGTTTTTCGGCGTCGCGCCGCCGGGCAAGCTCGCGGACTTTCGTCAGGACATCATCGAGGAACGCCTGCCCTCCAAAACCGGGATGGACCGTCATGCAGAGCACGATGTCGACAAGCTTCCAATCTACGCTCGCGAGGCTCTCGATCGGCGTTTCCGGGTTGATCGCGAGGCCCGCGCGCAACCCGGCTTTCCGGATCCGCCCGAGCGTCTCGTTGACCGGATGTTCCGCCTCGATGTGGACGCTGATGCTCGCCGCCCCAGCCTTGATGAAAGCCTCCAGGTAATTCTGGGGGTGCGTGATCATCAGGTGGACGTCGAGCGGCAGACGGGTGTTTTTTTTGACGGCGGCCGCCACACCCGGCCCGAAACTGATATTCGGGACGAAGTGGCCGTCCATGATGTCAAGATGGAGCCAGTCGGCCCCGGCAAGCTCGGCCCGCCGGGCTTCCTCGGCAAAATGGCCGAAATCGCCGGCAAGAATCGAAGCGGCGATCATTTTCTTCATCACAGGGCATCTCCCCGCATATGATGGCTTGTAAATTGGATCACAACCCATTACCATTAGGCGGATGTTGTGCATAGCACAAGCGGATATCCAGCGTTTCCGTTCACGGGCTGGTTAACCAATACATCGCAGAGTTTGGAAAAGCAGTATGGGGTTGTGCGTTTTCAGTGAAAAGATCGATTTTGGTTCGCCGGTTGAAAAAGTATTCAAGTCGCTCACAGATACAGATTTTTTCCTGAGTCTATTTCCGAGTCACCTCGGATTTAAGCTTCAGAAAAGATCGGGTCGTTATCTGGGGAGCGGCTGTTCGCTTTCGCTCCAGGCGCGCTTTTTCGGGTTCCCACTTCAATGGGTGTCGTATGTCAATTCCTACAGCGTCAACCGGCATTTTTCCTACATTTGGCAAAAAAGCGTGCTGCCTTGCTGGGAGCATGATTTCTATTTCGAGTCGATCCCCGGCGGGACCCGCGTCACCGAATGCATCCTTTACCGTTTTCCCGCGGGAAGCGCCGGAATGTGGTTTAACCAGTTCTTCTTTCGGAGCTACCTGAGGCGGATCTATCGGGCCCGGAACGAGATGCTGTTCGGCAAACTGTCGCGCTACAATCAGTTGCCGGCAAACAAAACCGGCCACCCCAAACAGCTTTCCGGGGTCGGGCAACGAAACCTCTGAAATCGGGCCGCGTCTCCGCTAAACCCTTGCCGCGTTCGGTTTTTTTGCGCGCTGAATCAACTCGATCTCGTAGCCTTCAGGAGCGTCCAGAAAAGCGATGACACTTCCGGAGGATGAAGCGGAAGGCGGCTCAGAGAGCGAAACTCCCCGGGCGGACAAATTCTTGGCGAAGGCCTCCATGTCGTCGACCTCGAACGCCAGGTGCGTCAGATCCGGCTGGACCTTGACTGGGCCACTCTTGGGATAACAGCAGATCTCGATAAGTTCCTCGCTCTGCGGGGCCTTGAAGAAAACCAGCTCTGAGCCGCGAGCGGATTTGTGCCGCGCAACCTCCTCGAGGCCGAGGATGTCCTTGTAGAACCGGACCGTCTTCTCCAGATCATCCACCCGGTAGCGGGTGTGAAGCAGTTTTCTGACTCCCACGGCTCAGGGAACTACAAATATTTTTCCGGTATGAGGACAACGGACGAAGTTCCCCGACTGGAAGCGGCTCACGTCCACGAGCTCCTTATCAGGAGCGTACGGGCTCTTGACCAGGCCTGTCGTACTTGTCTTGATGCCATATGGATAGCCCTTCTTCTTGGGAAGTTTGTCGATATCCACCGCGCCACTGCCTTCGGTCGGCGCGGATGATCCGGTGCCATCCGGAGCAGGCGCCTGTTCCTCGGGAGGAGGCGGAGGAGGATTGCTCGCCGCCTTTTCCTTTCCGCCCCCGGTGACGCAACTGGATGTGACGATCGTCAAAATAAAAGCCAAAAAGAGAGTGCTGATTTTTTTCATAAATTTCCTTCCTCTTACTAGGCGAGCGCCAACCTGAATTCAAGTGTGATTTTATGTTTTTGTTCGGCTCTTAATTCCAGAGGGCGCCACAAAAGTGCCGATGTCCCCTGATAGGTGCGCTCCAAGCCGCTTTCCGACTGCGAAACCGTCTCGACCGGGAAAGTCCATAAGTGAAACCTCTCGGCCGCCCCAAAAATAAGTTTCATTTTCCCGGGCCCATCGATGAGAATAAGCGATTCGACATCGCGAACCTCTTTCTGGTCCGCGAGACCCAGCTGGACGTCATGGTTAATCAGCAGGTGCTGTCCCTTTGAAATGGCCTCCGGGGGGATGAAATTCAGTTCGATGCCGAAGACCATCCGGACGGTCCCGGGAAAAGGCTCGGGCGCGACGACTTCGTACTCCACGCGTCCGCTCTCCCTCTGGATGTGATAGGTTTTGCAAATCGTCACGGGAGAAAGGACCCCGTCTCGATAAATGCCTCCCTCCCGCTCCATCCGGATTCTGGCGCCGCCCGTCGGAGGGTTCGACGTCTCGAGCACCCGGTAGGGCTGGTTGACGAAGTCGCCGTACTCTCCTGAGTCGGCTCGCGCGAATCGCTCCAGCGTGACGTCAGGCGCGATCAAGTGGTCGAGGAACAAGCGCTTCAGGTGCCAGTCGTGGACGATTTTCTTTTCAAGGCCCTTCTCCTTGACCCGGTTAAGATCGTGAATCGACCCGAATGTATCCTCTCTGGATTTTTCGGCCGCACGAATGTGGAGATGATACGGCTCCGGCCGGCGGGTCAGAACATTCAGAAGGTTGGCCCGGCGCGGCAAAACGTCGAACTCGAAGGCACTGCCCCCATAATGCGGCTGGATGTAGAGATTCATCACCGGCCCCGACACCAGAATTTCCTCGCGGCCATCACAGTCGAAGTCCATCCTCTCGATCGCAACCGTCCCTCCGTCCTTCGTGAGGCGCTTGAGTTCGAGTTCGGCGCCAAGAAGCTGGCGGTAGATTCCCTCGCGCAGGTGACGCAGGTAAAGCCCGCCAAAGAGGCCGTGCCAGTACGCGCAGTTACACTGCCCCTGCCAAAGCGCATCGTAAGCGCGCGCAACACCGTTTTTCAGGCCTTTGGAAACGCTCCTCTTGCTCTGGTTAAGCTTGTCGCTGAGATAGAGCATCTTTTTATGCATCAGGTTGCTCTCGGGATATTTGGCAAAAAAATTCCGCCAGTGCGCCCCGCGCATGAATCTCTCAAATCGCTCATGGTCGCTGCGCCCCTTGATTTCTTTCGCCAACTCCTCGTAGGTGACGCGCGCGTCATACGGCAGGGCCCATTCCATCATTTCCGGATAGGAGGCGGTCGGCATGTAGATCATGCCTCTGGGAGGCTGGGCGGCCCGGATGTCGGCAAAGTGCGCGGTCTTGAGCCAGTCCGACGACTTTTGGAGCCGGTCGAGAAAACGCTCCAAGTATTTTTCCTCATAAACGTGCTTGTGGGTGCCCGGCCAGACGCCGAATTTCTCGCCATCGTCGCCGAGGGTCACGGACTGGCCCGCGGCACGCTCCTTCAGCTCCCAGAAATAACCGAACGTCTCATCGAGTGAATGGAATGGAATCGATTTTCGCAGGCTCCAGTCGATCGGGAAAACGTCGACGGCGTGCCCGTTGTCCTCCGTCCGATAGTATCCGAGCATGTCGCGGGGATGAATGCCTGCGCTGAGGAAATGCGTGTCGTCGAGCATGGTGAATTCGACGCCGGATTCCTGCAGGATCGTCGGCAGACCGGGCTCCCAGACGCGCTCCGTCAGCCAGAGGCCACGCGTATCAAAATTGAAATGGTCCGCGATCCATTTCCGCATTTTGAGGATCTGCGCCACGGCGTCACGAGCGGGAATCGTCGGCAGGATCGGCTCATAAAAACCGCCGCCGATCCATTCGACCTGGCCGCGCGCGGTCATGACGCGAAGCAGCTCAAGATTTTCAGGATGCTTTTTTTCGATGAAGCCGAGCAGCGGCCCGGAATAGTGCAGCGAAAAGCGAAGTTGCGGAAAAGCGGCCAGCGCCTCGACCAGCGGGCGGTAACACTTCTGGAAGCAGTCCTCGAAAACGTGCTCGTAGTTGCCGACCGGCTGGTGGCAGTGGAACGCGAGAAGAAATTTAAGATGCTTCGGACTCATGAGAGTCGACTCAAGATCAATCACGGCGGCAAACACCAGTTCTTTTTCGCCTATTTCGGGTGTGGCTCCGATCAAGTCAATTGTTTAGAATGAGGTTGCGTTGGGTTGACAATCGATCTCCCATTGCTTTTAACTATATCCGGCATGGCCTCCAACGCTCAGACGCAGATTCGGGAGCTCGGTGAACGGGTCCTCGCAGGCGGCGAAATCGCCCATTCGGAGGCCCTCTCACTGATTCAGCTGACCGATTCAGCCGACATCTTTGACCTGATGAGCTCGGCCAACCGCATTCGCCGGCATTTCCGAGGCGACCAGGTCCATCTTTGCTCGATCATCAACGCCAAGGCAGGCGGCTGCACCGAAAACTGCAAGTTTTGCGCCCAGTCTTCTTTTTTCAAGACAGAATCCCCGCGCCACGGCTTCCTCGACTGGGAGCCCGTCGAGAAGGCCGCGCTCGAAGCCCGGGAAAACAAGGCACAGGCGCTTGGCATTGTCGCTGCCTGGTGGGGCCTCAAGGAAGGACCGATCCTCGACGAGGTATGCGAGCGCATCGAACAGCTCTCCAAGAGCGGCACGGTCCGGGCCGATGCCTCGCTCGGCATCATCCAGGAGCAAAAGATCGCCGAGCGTCTGAAACAAGCCGGCCTCCACGCCTACAACCACAATCTGGAAACCGCCGAAGAATTTTTTCCGGAAATTTGCACCACGCATACGTACCAGGACCGCGTCAACACCATCCGAAACCTGAAGCAGGCCGGCATCAAAGTTTGCTCCGGCGGCATCTTCGGCATGGGCGAGACCCGCGAGCATCGGATCTCGATGGCATTCGCGCTCAAGGAGCTGGAGGTCGATATCGTGCCGATGAACTTCCTCAATCCGATCCCCGGGACACCCTTCGAAGTGAAGGAGCCCCTGCCCCCGATGGAAATCTTGAAAACGATCGCGGTCTTCAGGTTTGTCCTCCCAACCCGCGAGATCATGGTGGCCGGCGGACGCGAGGTGAATCTGCGCGAACTACAGCCGCTGATGTTTATCGCCGGCGCGAGTGCGACCATGGTCGGCAACTATCTGACCACGCCGGGCGCGGACGCCAAACGGGATCTGCAGATGATCCGTGATCTGGGGTTGACTCCTGATTGGGACGGGCATGACGGCGCCGTCCCCAGCTCCCTTGCGGCCCAGATACCGGGCTTGCAAGTGTGATGCACCATTTGTTATTCTTTGGCGCTCAGTCGCTTACATGAACAATTATCTGCGCACGCTTCTGCTTTGGACTGGCATTCTCCTGGTCAGTCTGTGCATCACCCCGGGCTTGAAGCATGTCATGCGCGGCGGCGCTTTTGGCATGCCGGGGACCGAGTCCGATACGGTCCGAAAAGCCCTTGAATCCGGCTTCAATAAGGCTCTCGCCTATCCCCTTTTGGTCGTTGTCGAGGTTCAGGAACCGTACCTGCTGGCCAGCGGCAAGGTCCGTGATGCGCTTCAGGAAATTAAAGAGGTCCTTTCAGAGGATCCGAAGATCAAAAACATCTTTTGGGCCCCCTTGCTTGGCGCCACGCCGCTGGATCCGGAAAATTCGCGCGTCACGTTCGCCCTCGTTGAGCTGGACGTCTCTTCCAACTTTGAAGCGGAGCTGATGACGCCGCGCGTGCGGCAACTGCTGCGTGAGGCGCAGGAAGCGTCTCTGGATCAAGGCGAGCCGCGCCTCCCCTCCTTTCTTAAAGTTTATGTCAGCGGCGGCCTGGCAAGCCATTACGATCTGAATCAAAATGCCTCCTCTGATCTGACCCACGCGGAGCGAATTGCGCTACCCATCACCTTTCTCATTCTTCTCTTTGTGTTCCGAACCCCGCTCGCCGCGGCGCTCCCCATTATCATCGCGCTCGTCAGCGTGACGGCAACGATGGCGATCATGACCCTGCTGGGCCGTTATATGTTCGTAACCATTTACGTCCAGAACGTCGCCACGATGATTGGATTGGGCGTTGGCATCGACTATGCCCTGCTCTGGCTCGCGCGCTACCGGGAGGAGATGAACCTGGGCGCAAAGTCCCGCGTTGCGCTCTTCCGCGCGATGGAGAAGGCTGGGCGCACGATCATGTTTTCCGGCGCCACGGTCATCGTCGGCTTCTCCACGCTCTTCATGGTTCGGATGGAGCTGTTCGTTTCAATTGCCCTGGCCGGCATCCTGGTTGTCCTGATCTCGGTTTGGGCCACCCTCTCGCTTCTGCCGGCGCTGGTGCGGCTGGTCGGCCCCTGGCTGCAAAGGTTTCCAATTTTCAAGCGCGATCCGGGCGAAAAACGCCAGCTCGAAATTTTCTGGCTGGCAACCACCCACATGATTATGCGCAAACCGTGGTTTTTTCTGACCCTTGCCCTGGCGGTCATCGGTGTCGTCAGCACGCCGCTGGCGCATCTGGAGTTTCAATCCATCACGCCCAGCCAGCTGCCAAGGCACCTGGAGGCGCGTCAGGGCTACGAAGCGCTCTGCAAGTCGTACGAGCCCGGCTGGTTCACGCCAACGCTCATCCTGCTGGATCGCAATGGCGGGGATATCACCGCTTTCCGCAAGGCTGAGGAGGATGCGATCTCGGGTCTGCTCAAGGATGCCGAGGTGGCCGAAGCGCGCGGCCTTTCCACCCTTTGGAGAAGCATCCCGTCGAACGCCCAGGGCCAGGACTTCGTCAATCTGACCGCCGAGCTCGACAAGCACAACCTCATCGTGAGCAATGATCCGGACCACAGCCGTTCGCTGATGTTCGTCGCCACACGCGACGACCCGCAGAGCTACCAATCACGCGCCTGGATTAAAAACCTCAGCCAGCGGATCAAGTCTGAATTCTTCGCGGGCCTGCCCACGCGCGTCATGACCGGCGGCTTCCTCGCCGAGGTGATGGATGTGGATGCGGTTCTCCAGCGGAGCCTGCTGATGGTGATCGGCACCAGCTTCCTGATCAACTTCCTGATCATGATGGTCGGCTATCGCTCGATTACAATACCGATCCAAATGCTTTTGATCAACCTGTTGGCTGTGGTGGCGTCCTTCGGGTTTTTGGTCTTCATCTTTGAGCAGGGCGGCGGGGTGCCCTTCGGATTTCCGCGGACCGACGGCCTCAACAGCATCGTATGCATGCTCCTCTACTGTGCTTTGTTCGGCATTTCGATGGATTATCAGGTTTTCCTGTTGAGCCGCGTGCGCGAGGAGTACCGGATTCACAACAATACTGAGAAATCGGTGGGTCTCGCCCTCGCCCACGCCGGCAAGGTGATCACGAGCGCGGCCGCGATCATGATTTCGATCTTTCTCGGTTTCGCCTTCACCCAGGCGGTGGAAACACGCCAATTCGGTCTTGGCATGGCGTTCGCGATTTTTCTGGATGCCGCGTTGATTTGCACCATCGTCATTCCCACCACCATGCACCTGCTCAACGAATGGAACTGGTGGTGGCCGTTTAAGAAAAAGTCGCCGCTCCTGTCCCAAATGAGCGTGAATCAGCCCACCACGTTCAGAAAACTTTGAGACTCGGGTTAGTGAGAGAGAGTCTTGCCGTTCACTTCAAAGAGCGAAGTCACCGATTGATTGTCATGAATCCGCTTGATGGCTTCGGCAAGCAGGTTCGAAATGGTCAGCACTTTCACATTGAACTTCTTGGTCTGGCTCTGTGGAACGGAGTCCGTGGTGACGAGCTGTTTGATCGGCGATTTCTTGAGGCGCCCGATCGCCAGCTCGTTGAGAACGGCGTGCGAGACAGCGGCATGGATCTCCAGAGCGCCTCTTTTCTTGAGGAAGGCCGCCGCGCTCGTGAGCGTTCCGGCAGTCTCAGTGATGTCATCCACGATCAGGATGTTTTTTCCCTCCACGTCGCCGATGACATTCAGCGCCTCGGTCTCCGTCGGGCTGACGCGCCGCTTGGCGACGATTGCCAGTTCGGCTCCGAGCAAATTCGAATAAGCATAGGCCATTTTGAGTCCACCGACGTCGGGTGACACGACGACCAGGTTATTGACCTTTTGTTGGACAAGATGCCTGCTGATGACCGGCGCGGAATAAAGGTGGTCGACCGGAATGTCGAAGAAACCCTGGATCTGCTGCGCGTGCAGGTCGATGGTCAGGACGCGGTTGGCGCCCGCAGAGGTGAGCAGGTTGGCCACCAGCTTGGCCGTGATGGAAACACGGGGCTGGTCCTTCCGATCCTGGCGCGCGTAGCCGTAAAATGGAATGACAGCCGTGATGCGTGCGGCGCTGGCGCGCTTGGCCGCATCGATCATGATCAGAAGTTCCATCAGGTTCTCATTGGCGGGCGGACAGGTCGGCTGGATGATGAACACGTCCCGGCCGCGAACGTTCTCGTTGATTTTGACGAACGTTTCGGCGTCGGGGAAGGCTTTGACGGTGGTGTCGACCAGCTTGACTCCAAGGCAGTCGGTGATCTTCCTGGCAAGTTGCGGGTTGGCCCGGCCGGTCAGGATGCTCAACGTGGAATTTTTACCCATATCGGAGGTCTTCTTGCTAAATCGATTTGCCGACGTTGTCAACCCAGCTATTTGTTCCTCCCAAAAAAGACCTTTTTCCACCCCCGGTGAACCGTTTACCGTGTACCGTTTGCGGTGTTTCCAACTCTTTTGATCGAATTGAATGGCGGTAAACAGTAAACGGTACACCGTACACGATTGAGGACCCGACCATTTCGCCCAAGGAATGACGAGATTGGCAGCGGTACCGTATATTTTTGAATGGAGGACTCAGAGAATGCGTCTTGACGCTGGAACTCCATTCCTCAACCATAACGGCTCATGAACTTTTTCCGGCGTTTTTCAGCTCTGCTTCACGGTATTTTCTGGATCGCCGGGGCATTCACGCTCCACGCCATCGACATCAGCCCAAGCAAGGCGGAGGGAGGCGCCGGAGGCGCCACCATCAACGCCGAGCATCATGTGGCAGAAGAAAAGAAGCCAAGCCTTCTGCAGAACCCCTTCAAGTGGCTTTTCCCCAAGAGTGATCTGAGCAAACGCGTCGATGCGCCCCCCGAATTCGATGCCAATATCGAGGTCGGTCAGAAGGTTTATTCCACGGCCGAGGACGACGCCGTCGAAGTCAAAATGACCCTCCAGAACAGAGGCCGGGACAAATACATCATGCGCTTCCCGACGGCCCAGCATTTCGACTTCATCATCCAGGATGAACAGAATCGAGAGCTCTACCGCTGGTCTTCGGACAAGGAGTTCGCGCAAAAGCTCTCGACCATCATCGTCAACGCGAATGAAAAGCTGACCTACCCCGGCCAGGATCCTCTTCTGATTCCCATCTCTCTCGGCGCCGACTCCCTCCCGCCAGGACGCTACCATCTGGTCGGCATCGTGACGGCGGAAAAGCCGATCAGAGTTTCGACGACTTTTGAAGTTTCGAAGGAATCTCCTTCTTCCGTTCGCCAGGGGGGCTCGAGTACTCATTCAGTTTCTCCTGCACTTCAGGCACTCCCAGTGGACGAATCGTTGCTTGAACAATAAAATCGGAAGCGGGTTGTTCGATTTTCTCTCCGGTTTCGGCTTTTTTCACCGATCTTGCCCATTTTTCGTTTGCGACCAGGGTGCCGGACCTTGTTGACTTGGCGGAAACATCGGCCTGTTTGACCTCCGCCTGTTTTCCCACCCAGTCCTGGGCTTTGCCGGCTTTCCATTCCTGAAGCTCAACGCGCTCCAGATCCACGCTCTTTTCCGCCATGCCGGCGTAGTGCGCGGGAAATTCGTGGGTCCAGCGGCCGAGAGTCCCGCTATCAAACTGTTTAACGGCAAATTCCTTGTCCGCCGTGGCAAAGCTTTTGTCGTTCCAGGACGCAATCTTGTCCGGATCGATCACGAAAGCGCCCGCCGGCATCTCACCGTGAACCTTTTGCTGGGCATGGCCGGGCACCCCCCCAACCACCAGAACAGCAAGACATGCAATCATTCTGGGTAGCGTGACCATTTCGATCCCCATGATACCTCATTTTGGCCTGAAATCGACTAAAAAGAAACCCCGCGCCTGCCGTGAGAACGCGTTCTTTGAACCCTGTTGATACAGGGTGGATGACCGCTGGACCGCTTTCGACTTCCTGTGAAAGGCATGTCGGCCACGACCCAGCCCAGCCTCCAATTTGATGTTAGGCTCAAAGAATCAGCGTTCCTAGCCACGTACAGCGCAGGGTAAATCGCGCAAGTGCTACACGCGAACTTCGCACTTGAGACGTACTGCCGTCTCCTTAATCACTTCCGCGTGCAGCGCATTGACTTCGCTGTCGGTCAAGGTTCGCTCCAAAGAACGGTAGGTGAAACGAAATGCCAGCGATTTGCGACATTCACCCAACTGACTGGAACGAAAAATATCAAAAAGGGCGATGTTCTCCAAGACAATATTTTTTCCTGTTGCCGCCTTCTGCGCGATGTCGCGCAGGGGGCCGATGATTTCGTCAAAGCGTCTCTCCTCCGGAACAATCAACGCGAGATCGCGCTGAACGGCAGGAAAGCCCGGCAAGGGCTTGAATTTCTTCGTTGCACCTCCTTGCTTCAAAAGCAGGTCGAGATCCAGCTCGGCGAAGAAGACATCCCCTTCAATTTTCTTCGACCGCGCCAGCTGGCCCGAAACCTGGCCTACGAAACCAACCTCCTCCTCCCCATGGTAGAGCTCGAGGAAGAGGCTGAAGGCCGCGTGCTTGGATGGACGCCAGACGATATCTCGCTCGCCGAGCCCCCCGAAGATTTCGAACAGCGCGCCCTTCAGATCGAAAAAGTCGTATGGCCGCTCCGCCCCCTCCCATCCGGTCGTCGCGGCACTGCCCGTGAGCGCCAGCGACAAATGCGTTGATTCCTGCTGTCCTTCGAAGACACGGCCAATCTCGAATAGCTTCAGTGAAAGGTTGCGCTGGGCGTTGTTACGGGCGATGACATTGAGCATGCCGAGGAACAGGTCGGCCCGGAGCGCATCCATCTCGTCGGTCAACGGGTTGGCCAGGATCTGGTCGTCCGGAAAGGCGGCTCCGTGGATGGCGTGCGCCTCCTTCGATGAGACAAGGGTATAGTTTTGAACCTCATCGAAACCCAGCCCGGCGGCCAGGGTGCGCACACGCTGCATGTCAAAGTACCGCCCCGGCTCTTCCAGCGGAATCCATCGGGCTTCCACCGGATGGGCCGGAAGTTTGTCGATGCCGTAAACACGAACGATCTCCTCAAGAACGTCCACTTCCTCCACCACGTCAAGGCGGTGCGAGGGAACCTCCAGCGTCCACTGCTCCGTCGCGTGGCTGGAATCGACCATCGACATGCCCGCTGTTTCCTTCGCGCGCTCGGTCACATGAAAACCAAGTCCATCAAAAACCTTTTCGATCTCTTTTTCGGGCAGATCGATTCCACACATTCGGCGGATCATCGAGAGCCGGACCGACACGCGCCGGGGCGAGGGAGCTGCCGGCTCGACCATGTGAAGGGGGCCGGCGACTTCGGCGTCCGCCAGCTCCACCAACAGGCGCGTCGCCAGGTCGCTGCCATACGCGGCCAGTTTCGGATCCACCCCTCGCTCAAACCGGTACGAGGATTCGCTTCGGATTTGATACTTCTTCGAAGTCCTCCGGATGTTCGAGGGCTGGAATGTCGCCGATTCAAGCAAAACCTCGGTGGTATCGCTCTGGATGCCGCTGTGAATTCCACCCATCACACCGGCCAAGGCAACCGCGTGCTTTTCGTCTGCGATGACGAGCGTGTCGGCATCCAGGATCACATCGGCATCGTCGAGCGTTCTGATAGGTTCCCCTGGCTCCGCCCTCCTGACGATGATTTTACGACCGGAGAGCAGACGCGTGTCGAATGCGTGCAGGGGCTGGCCAACCTCGATCATGATGTAATTGGTGATATCGACCACGTTGTTGATCGGGCGCTGGCCCACTGCAACGAGCCGGTGCTGCATCCATTCGGGACTGGGCTTGACGCGGACCTTGCGGAGAAGACGGGCCGAATAACGGGGACAGAGCCGCGGGTCCTTGATCTCGACTGCAAAAGTCTCGTTGCCGGATGGCTTGCCTGCATAACCTGAGGGCGCCTTCAGTGGCACGCCGGCGAGCGTGGCGATTTCGCGCGCGATGCCGAGGTGGCTGAGCAGATCGGGACGGTTTGGCGTGATCTCGACGTCGATGACCGTATCATCCAAGCCATAGGCTTCGGCGAAGGGTGCCCCGACCTTGGCCTCTTTCGGCAGAATCAGCAAGCCTTCGGCGTCCGGCGCTAGCCCCAGCTCAGCCGCCGAGCAGAGCATTCCACCGGACGAAACGCCGCGAAGCTTCGCCGCCTTGATCTCCATCCCGTTGGGCAGGCGCACGCCGGGCAATGCGAGCGGCACCCTGTCGCCAACCTTGTAATTTTTCGCGCCGCAAACGATCTGATGTTTCCTGGCACCGGTTGAAACTTCGCAAACTGAAAGACGATCAGCGTCCGGATGACGTTCCGATTTGAGAATCTCGGCGACGATGACCGATTCCAGGCCGGCATCCTGGCGGACGATCGACTCAATTTCGATGCCGGCCATCGTCAGCCGGTCCGCCAGCTCTGCGGGCTTCCAGGGTATGGCGACAAAATCGGCCAGCCAATTGCAGGAGACTTTCATCGCTCGTTAATCCCTGACTTTTTTCGGATAGGTCCCGTGAATGGTGCGGATGACTTCGCGGAAAACCGCTTCATCCTCGGGCTCGACATCAAACCACCAGATCTGGAGCGTAAAGTTGCTGTCCTTGGGAAAAAGAAAATACTCCGACCATCGCTTGCCCTTGTAGGTCACACCTCTCTGTACGTTACCGACAAACAAATCGATCTCCGCGGGTGTCGATTCCTCCTCGATCAAGTCCTTGCGCACACGGACCATGCTTTTGGCCGCAAGACCTTCGTAGATTCCCATTCCAACCCGGCGCTGGGCCATCTCGGGCGTGAAAAAGTAATGAGCGATCTCCCGCTCGGTTTTTTTTGTGTTGGTCTTCATCTCTGCTGGAATCATCACGTCGAAGGCCAGGCCGTGGTAAACCCTGGTCCTTCCAGAAGTCCGTTGATCGCCCCTCTGGTCCGCCCGATGCTCCGCGTCGTGCTCGACCGAATCCATGGTCGCGCATGAGGAAAACAGACAGACCGCCGCCAGCGCCACCCCAGGGGGCAGCATGGAGCGACCTGTTTTAGAACTGGCGAAGAAATCTCTGATCATTCTCATAAAACAGACGGATGTCGTTGACGCCGTAGAGAACCATGGCGATCCGTTCCACGCCGAGGCCAAATGCCCATCCCGACCATTCCTCCGGATCGTACCCGACCGCTCTGAATACGTTGGGATGGACCATACCGCATCCCGCGATTTCGAGCCATTCCTTTTTATGAATGCCGGCGGATTCCGCCGAAAAATCGATCTCAAAACTGGGCTCCGTGTAAGGGAAAAAATGCGGGCGCAGCCGCGTCCGGGTTCCCCGGCCAAGAAGCTCCTCGAAGAAATACTCCACGGTGCCCTTGAGATCGGCGACGCTGACGCCCCGGTCGACGTGGAGGCCCTCCACCTGGTGAAAACAGGCGGCATGGGTGGCATCGACCTCGTCGCGCCGGTAGACACGCCCCGGCGCCACGATCCGGATCGGTGGCGCCTGTTTGACAAGCGTCCGGATCTGGACCGATGATGTATGCGTGCGCAGCAGGCGCCGGTTGCCCTGGCTGTCCGGCTTGGCGAGATAAAGTGTGTCCTGGAGATCCCTCGCCGGATGATCCGGCGGTGTGTTCAAGGCGTCGAAGCAAAAAAACTCGGTTTCCACCTCCGGGCCGTCGGCCACCTCAAAACCAATTTTGCGAAAGATTTCGACGATCCTTTGAGTCGTCTGCGTGATCGGGTGAAGCCGCCCCAGCCCGGCCGGGCGCCCCGGAAGGCTCCAATCATAGGATGGGACGGCGGCGGCATCCGAAAGTTTGAGCCGCCGCTCCTCGAAGGCCTGTTCAAGCGCTTTTTTGACTTCGTTGGCCAGCCTGCCGAGCTCCGGTTTTTCGGAGGCAGGTTGCCGCCCCAGCTTCTTCATCAGCTCAGGCAGAAGCCCCTGCCGCCCGAAATATTTCACGCGGGCTTCTTCGAGCGACACGGCGTCGACAGAGCCTGCGATGGAACTGATACCCGACTCGCGAAGCTTTTCCAGCTCATGCCTGAAAGACATGGAAACCTTCTAACGTCCTTTCCCCGAAACTTCCATCCTCATTTCTGGGAAGGTTGAACGTTTGCTGTGGAATGTTCGTTAGTCTTCAGTTTTTGCCAAGGCTTGCCTTGGCCTTCTCTACCAGCGCGGCGAAGGTGTTCGCATCATGGACGGCCAGTTCCGCGAGAACCTTCCGATTGAGACTGACACCCGCCTTTTTGAGGCCCTGCATGAAGCGGCTGTAAGTGATACCCAGGTTGCGGCTGGCGATGTTGATGCGAACGGTCCATAAATTGCGAAAATCGCGCTTGCGGTAACGACGGTGCTCGGTGGCCCAGGTCTTTGCTTGAAACTGTGCGTCCTTGGCATACCGAAAAAGCTTGCTGCGGTTTCCCCGATATCCCTTCGAGGCCTTGATGACGCGCTGGCGGCGGCGGCGGCTTGCCGGTGCATTGGTCGTGCGAGGCATGGTGTTGCCCTTTCCTATTTTGGGTGCGGCTCCCCTTTGGAACCGACTTTGTTTTGACCCGACAGCATCCTTCCTTACCGGAAGGAGCGATGAAAAAATTTCTTAAGCCTTGGCCGCAGCCGCCTCGGGCGCCGGGTTTCCGATCCGGTTCCGGTAGCGACGCCGGTTGAACGGCATGGCGCCCTTCACCCGGTAGGTGTCGGTGGGACTGGCGTTGCGAACCTTGCCAAGCCGTCGTTTGGCCTTGCGATTCTTGCTCGCGGCGAGATGCCGTTTGCCCGCTCCGCGGAACATCACCTTGCCGCGCGCGCTGATCTTAAATCTCTTTCGAGCCGCCTTGTTTGTTTTCTGCATAGAAAAGCGGATGCTCTTAAGGCATCCCTGCATCCGACGCAACACCTTTTTTCCGGAAAATGGCCTTTCAGGGCTTTTTAGCCGTCGTGGGCAACGGAGGGGCCGGGACCGCCGGCTTTGAAATGTCGACCGACTGGCCGAACGACCGCGAGCCGGGGCCTCCCAACACGTGGTTGGGGATGCGCAGGCCTTGTACCGGCAGCGGCTTTTCGACCTTCTTGCCGTGCGAAGGAACCATCATCAGGTGGATCGCCCGCCCAATCATCCGGGGAGGCGCTTCCGCGAACGCAACGTCCGCGAGCAAAGTCTGAATCTGGTTGATCAGCCCCTCGCCGCGATAGGCATGCATCATCTCTCGGCCACGGAAGACGAGCGACATCTTCACCCGCATTCCCTTCTCGATAAAACCGCGCGCATGATTCATTTTGATCCCCAGGTCGTGCGGATCGATGTTGATATGAAATTTCAGTTCCTTGACGCGCGAAGCGGCCGGGCTCCTGACCGACTTCTCCTTCTTGGACATCTCGTAGCGAAATTTTCCGAAGTCGACGATCCGGCAGACGGGCGGCTGCGCGGTGGGAGAAACTTCGACCAAATCGAGACCCTGCCGGAGCGCAAGTTCGAGCGCCTTGGGGGTCGAGAGCACGCCAACCTGTTTGCCGTCGGCATCGATGACGCGCACTTCGGGGACACGAATGCGATGATTCACACGGATGAACTTTTGAATAGACGATCCTCCTGTTTAGGTTTGGAACTCACGAGTGGAAGTGAAAAGAAAGCGAAGTCGGCTGGCACATGACGCGATTTACGAAGGCAATGCACGGGAAGCTATTTCACGGCTCAAGCGTTCCAGAAAAACAGCGAAGGGAGTGGCGCCCTGATCACCGTGCTGGCGAGCCCGCACAGAAACAGTCTGGTCGGCCGCTTCCTTCGCGCCGACGACAAGCATGTAAGGGACTTTCTGTAACTGCGCATTTCTAACTTTGCCGCTAATTTTGTCAGCTTTGTGGTCCACTGTCACGCGAATTTTCGCCGCGCGAAGCTGCCGGGCGAGTTCTTCCGCGTAAGCCACCTGATCGTTACTGATCGGCAGGAGGCGAACCTGCTCAGGGGCGAGCCAGACCGGGAAGGCGCCTGCAAAATGCTCGATGAGCACGGCCATGAACCGCTCGATCGAGCCGAAAACGGCCCGGTGGATCATGACAGGCCGGTGCTTCTGCCCGTCGCTGCCGACGTACTCGAGATTGAAACGCTCCGGCAGCGAATAATCGACCTGGATGGTGCAAAGCTGCCAGCTGCGGCCAAGCGCATCCTTGATCATGAAATCAAGCTTCGGGCCATAGAAAGCCGCTTCTCCCACGCCGAGCGTGGATGGAATGTCCAATTCATCGACGACCTCCTGGAGCGCAGCCTCGGCCCTGTCCCACAATTCGCGGCCCCCCGCGTATTTGTCGGCGTTCTTGGGATCGCTCAACGAAACACGCGTTTGATAGGGCAGCTTGAACACATCCAGAACCTCGGTGACAAGGCGGATGCAGTCCTTGATTTCATCGCGAAGCTGATCGGGTGTGCAGAAGATGTGGCCGTCGTCCTGGGTGAAGCCGCGCACGCGCGTCAGGCCGTTGAGCTCGCCGGACTGTTCGTACCGATACACGGTCCCGAACTCCGCAAGGCGCAGCGGCAGATCGCGGTAGCTCCTCGGCTCGCTGTCGTACATCTGAATATGCATCGGACAATTCATCGGCTTAAGCAGGTACTCGTCCTTGTCGATATGAACCGGCTCATACATGCTGTCCTTGTAATAGGGATAGTGCCCCGACGTCTTGTACAGCTGAATGTCTCCGATGTGCGGCGAGAAGACGCGGTCGTAGCCGCGGGCATCGAGCTTCTCGTCGATAAATCTCTCCAGCTCGCGGCGGATGACGCCTCCCTTCGGCAAAAGCAACGGCAACCCTCCCCCCACCAACGGCGTGATCGAAAAAAGTTTCAACTCCTTGCCAAGCTTTCGGTGGTCACGCTTCTTTGCTTCCTCGAGCGCAGTCAAGTGGATTCGCAGCTCCTTCTCGCTCGGGAAAGCCGTGCCGTACAACCGCTGAAGCTGCGGATTGCGCGCATCGCCTTTGAAATAAGTTCCGGCAATCGAGAGCAGTTTGAACGCCCGAACCTTCGCCGTGTCGTCGATATGCGGCCCTGCACAGAGGTCGACGAAATCGCCATTTTGATAAAAGGAAATCTCCTCGTCCTGCGGGATGTCGGCCAGACGGATCTCCTTAAGCGGCTGATTCATCGCGCGGATTTTTTTGAGCGCCTCGTCGCGCGACATGACATGCTTCTGGAAGAGCTGCTTCTCGGCGACCACTTTCGCCATCTCGGCCTCGATCTTCTCAAAGTCCTCCGGAACGAAGCGATGCGTCGCGTCGAAGTCGTAATAGAAACCCTCCTCCGTGGGCGGGCCGACATCGAGCTTGGTGTCAGGCCACAGCCGCATCACAGCAGTCGCCATGACATGGGCGCACGAATGACGCAGGCGCTCCAGATCGGACATCTGCGCGCGCTGGTCCAAAGTTTTTCTTTTGATTTGCTCCGCCATCGTCTAAAGGGGTAAAGCTTCGGAGAACTTATGATGCTTTCCTTACTGCTCGCAACATTTTAAACCAACAGAATATGCCACGAGTCATCACCGAAATGCCTGTCACCGAGTTGACCCAGGAAACCCACGATGTCAAAACCTTAAAGCTCGAATGGCCTACGGGCACCGATTTTATTTTCAAGACCGGCCAATTCATCACGCTTTATTTCGCAGACGACCCAAAGGTCAAAAGGGCTTACTCACTCTCTTCCTGCCAGTTTGACCGTGGCTATTTTGATATCACGGTCAAAAAAATGGGTTTTTTTGGCACCAAACTGAACGAAGTTGTCCAAGTGGGCACCAAGTTGATGGTGATCCCCCCTACTGGAAATTTCACCCTTCCCAGCGATCCCAATAGGGATCTGATCCTGATCGCCGGCGGCAGCGGCGTCACCCCATTTCGAGGCTTCGTACGGCATTGCAACGTGGAGAGGCCGGACACGAAAATCACCATCCTTTACAGCGTTCGGGTTCCTGAAGACATCATTTTCCGGCGCGAATTCGAGCAGCTCGAGCTGGCCAATCCAAACTTCAAATTCAAGGTCACCTGCACCCGCGCGACTCCCGAGCACGGTTACACCGGGGCATGGGACGGGCACCGCGGCCGGATCAATTCCGACTGGATCCGCGAGCACATTGGCTCCCTCGCCGACACCGTCTTCTATGCCTGTGGTCCGACTGAGCTGGTGGTTTCCACCGAAAAGCTGGTTGTCGAGGAGATGGGCATTCCCAAGGCGCAAATGCGGACTGAAAAGTGGGGTTGAGCACTCCTGGCGTTCCTTTCCCGCTGGCCATCGGTCGTGGCGCTCGCAACGCATGCCTTGATAATTTTGAGATAGGTTCTAAAAGTGTTTCATGAAGCGCGCCAAACCCCATGAAGACTCGATCCAGGCTGCATCGAAAAAAATGCGCTCCCATGGCCTCTCCGACATCGCGATCCGCGCGTTCGAAACCAATGTCCGCCGCTTCTGGAAGAACGCCGAAAGCCACTGGATCCGCGAATCGGAGATCGCGCCACTCGATCCGAAGGATCTCATCCATTTGGAAGACCTGGAGAAGAAAACAGCCGCGGAACTTTTCTCGAAAACAGCCATCCTGAAATTGAACGGTGGTCTCGGCTCCACCATGGGTCTGGATGGCGCCAAATCGCTGCTTGAAGTCAAAGACGGCCTCACGTTTCTCGACATCATCGTCCGGCAAACACTCCTGCTCCATCAAAAGCACAAGGCGCGCGTCCGGCTGATCTTTATGAACAGCTTTAACACCTCGGCCCAAACCATGGAGTATTTAAAAAAACACTATCCGGAGCTGGCCGCTGAGCCCGACCTTGAGTTGCTCCAGAATAAAGTTCCAAAATTTCATGAGGCGGACCATCGGCCTGTCGAACATCCCTCCGACGATGACTTGGAATGGTGTCCGCCCGGCCACGGAGACATCTACATTTGCCTCCAGCACTCAGGCCTGCTCGAACGACTGATCGGTGCGGGCGTGCTCTATCTGTTCGTCTCCAACGCCGACAACCTCGGTGCCACGCTCTCCCCGCGCCTGCTCGCCCACTTCGCGTCGTCAGGCGCGCCATTCCTCATGGAAGTCGCCGAGCGCACCAAAAGCGACCAGAAGGGCGGCCACCTCGCGAGGGCCAAATCCGGCAAGCTGATCCTTCGTGAATCGGTGCAGTGCCATGAAGACGACCGGAAACACTTTCAAGACATCAGCCGCCACCGCTATTTCAATACCAACAATCTCTGGATCAACCTCGATCGGCTTCGAGACCTGTTGCATGAGTTCGAGGGTCTTTTGCCTCTGCCGGTGATTCGGAATCTGAAGAATGTTGATCCCAAGAACGAGGCTTCGGCTCGCGTCATCCAGTATGAAACCGCGATGGGCGCCGCCATCGAGCTATTCGAAGGGGCCGGGGCCGTGGTGGTCCCGCGAGCGCGCTTCACTCCCGTCAAAACCAACGCCGACCTGGAACTGCTGCGCTCGGATGCGTATCAGTTGACGGAGGATTTTCGGCTGGTGGCCAAAAAATCGTAGGTCGGATGTTGTAGATCGCAGAACCGCACGACATTCGACATTCGGCCTACGATCTTCGAAAGAAGTGGCCCACCCCGGTTTCTCGATCTCTTGGGCTAGCTTTTTCCAAAGAGACGCGAGCAGGCCGAGGCTGACGAACGAACACGAGGGAGTGTATATGCACCTACTCGACCGAGGTGTGAGTGAGGAAGAACGAAGGCATGCGACGCGGATCTGCAGGAAAAAGTGGCCCGCCCCGGACTCGAACCGGGAACCAACTGATTAAGAGTCAGCTGCTCTAACCAATTGAGCTAGCGGGCCATCATGCGTGATTCGTATTTCGTGAATCGTGTGTCGCAGCGATCCGAACCCCGATTCACGATCCCCGATCCACGAAAATGGCGCGCCCATCAAGATTCGAACTTGAAACCTCCTGATCCGTAGTCAGGTGCTCTATCCAGTTGAGCTATGGGCGCTCATTTCGCG
>JAHFSZ010000003.1:13992-22788 GCA_023265515.1 Verrucomicrobiota bacterium | reverse complement strand
GAACGAAAGGCGTAAGCTAATACGCTAAATGGAAAAGGCAAGGCAAGCAATTCTCACCTCGGGTCGAGGATTCTTCTGGGAACTAAAAACAATGGCAGGCTTTCAATGCGCACCTTCGCGTGGAGGGTAAAAAATCCCCCCACTAAGAACATTTTTCTTTGGGGCGGCTGCCTTTGTTCTTCGGGCATTTGGACATCGGGCACTGGGCTTTTTTCTTCGAGTAATCCTTGGTCTTTCCCGGAAAAGGAGAACCTGGTCCGTCGCGGGATCCGACGTCCTTCAGACATTGTTCCAGGCAGGCGACGCGCTCTGTGAGACTTTTCTCGCCCTTGGCCTTGCACTTTTGGAAGGAAACATCGCTTTTTGCCTTATCGTCCTTCTTGGCTGGGTGGCAACCTGCAGACGAATCGTCGTATTGGGCTGTTTCGGCGGGCGAAGGGATGGTGAAATTTAAACCGAACAGAAGAACGGACAGGGCAAAAACGAGGGATTTGTTCATAGGCCGCAAAATAAGGGCCGCATAAAAACATGTAAAGAACCAACCCCCTCGGTCCAGCCTCATTTCAAGGAGACGACGCGGAGGAGGCGGCCAAAACTCGCGTTGACGAATTCACGTTGTGCGATTATGCTAGTGTAACCGGTTCCAAGCAAGGACCAATCCATTTCGACGAAGCCCATGGCCGTCACCCTGAAGCAAATCTGTGAGGAAGCGGGCGTCTCCAAGGCAACCGTTTCCCGCGTTTTGAACAACCATCCGCTGGTCAGCAAGGAGACCCGTGAGAAAGTTCAGGAAGTCATCCAGCGGCTGAAATTCACACCCAATGCTTTGGCCCGGAATCTGTCGCTTCGGAGGACCGATACAATCGGCGTTCTCTTCCCATGGATCTTCAACGGGTTCTTCTCAACGCTGTTGCGCGGCGTCGATAGCGCCGCAAGTGAGCTCAACTACCACGTCATCACCTCGCTTTCGCACGACGCAGGGGATGAGAACGCGATGGCCTCAAGGCTCCTGAAGGAACGCCGGATCGACGGATTGATCCTGATGGCGCCAAGCCTGCCGGCGGATCAGATCGAGGAGCTCAAGAGCATCGATGTTCCCCTTGTCGTGTTGCAACGTGAGATTGCTGACCCTGAGGTGAATTCCGTGTCAGTCGACAATTTTGATGGTGGATTGAAGGCCACGGCCCACCTGATCGAAAGAGGATGCCGCCGTATCCTCGCCATCGCTGGTCCGCAAGGCTCGCTGGATTCCGATCGCCGCGAGGCAGGCTACCGGGAGGCACTGAAGCAGGCCGATATCGCGTTTGACCCGGATCTGCTGATCCGCAGCAACTTCAACAAGGAAACCGCGTTCACGAGTTTCGAAAACTTCCGCCGGCGTTTTGCGATGCCTGATGCGATCTTCTGCTTCAACGATGAGATCGCCCTCGGGATGCTGAAATACCTCAAGACGATCGGGGTCCGGGTGCCGGAGGACGTCGCATTGATTGGATTTGACGGCATCGAGTTCACGGAATTCGCGGAGCTTTCCACCCTTACAATGCCCATGCAGGAAATGGGCAGGCAAGCGGTCCGTCTGCTCATCAAGCAGATCGAATGCAAAGAGAAACGAACCGCGGAGCAGCTTTTGTTGAAGGGCGCCGTGGTTGAGCGCAATTCGACGCGGCGGCGGAGCTGACAAACAACCACCCTGCCCCCTGGCGCAGGCTCAGCGCCGGTCCTTAAAGCCGAGCAGACGCATCGAATTGAGGATCACAAGCGTCGAGCTCGACTGATGCGCGATCGCCGCGAGCACCATGCCAAGCCGCCCAGCATGGATGGGCATCATCAGGTGGGCCAGAGCATCCAGGCCATTGGTCATGGCGGCGGAGATCATCGTGAGGTTGAAGAGGACGGCGAACCAGAGCCCCTGCTTGATCACGGTCAGTGTCTTTCGGCTCAGCTTGATCGCGTAAGGGATCTTGAGAAGATCGTCCGACACGAGAGCAATCTGGGCCGCTTCGTGGGCGACGTCCGAGCCGCTCAGCCCCATCGCCATGCCAATGTCGGCCGTGGCCAGCGCCGGTGCGTCGTTGACGCCCTCTCCGATCATCGCGACGCGTGAGCCATCCTCTTTAAGCCTTGCGATGACTTCCGCCTTCTGGGCGGGCAATACCTCGGCGATCACCTCGGGAATTCCCAGGTCATTGGCCAGCCGCTTCGCCGTCGGCTTCCGGTCGCCGCTCAAAAGAATGATTCGCCGGATGCCGCATTCGCGCAGGGACTTGACGGCCTGAAGGGCCTGCTCGCGGAGCGTGTCGGAGACTTGCAAGCGGCCGATCAGCTGGCCGGCGCGCCCCACCCAGAGCTCGGTGCCGCCTTCAGGCTGGAAGGGAGCGGTGGAAAGATCGACTTTCTGCTGCTTGAGAAACTCGCGCTTGCCGACAACCACCGGCACACCGTCAACCAGGGCGCTCACCCCGGCCCCTTGGAATGTCTGGAATTCCTCCGGATCGGAAATTTTCACGCCCGTCTTTCGGGCGTAGTCGAGAACGGCCTTCGCGAGTGGATGTTCGCTGAATTTCTCCGCCACAGCGGCTGCTCGTAAGAGGAGTTCAGGGGCGATGTCGGGCGCAGGTTCGACCTTGCTGATCAGAAGCCTTCCCTCCGTGAGTGTCCCGGTCTTGTCGAAGACGACGGTGTCGATGTTTCCCGCGGTTTCAAGGTATGCGCCGCCTTTGATTAAGACGCCTTCACGCGCGGCCCGCGCGATGCCGGCAACCACAGCTGTCGGCGTCGCCACAACCAGCGCGCACGGGCAGGCAACGATCATCACCACGATCGCCCGGTAAAAATCATGCGTGAAAAGAAATGTCAGCACCGAAAGCGCCAGCATCAGCGGAATGACAAAACGCGCGTACCTGTCGCACGCCCGCTGGATCGGCGCCTGCTTGCTTTTGGCCTCCTCGACGAGCGCGGCGATCTGCTCGAGCGTCGAATCCTTTCCGACGCGCGTCGCGGTCACCCGGAGGGCGCCGCTCAAGTTCATCGTGCCCGCGAAAACGTCCTCCCCAGCCCCTTTGTCAACGGGAATCGATTCGCCCGTGATCATGGATTCGTCAATCGACCCATCGCCCTTGAGAATCCTGCCATCCACCGGGATGTGAGCGCCGGGGCGGACGACGACGACATCTCCTGGCTGGACTGAAGCGATGGCGATCTCCACCTCATCGTCGCCGCGCAGGACGCAGGCAAACTTCGGCATTTTCCCGAGCAGGCTGCCGATCGAGCGCTTCGCTCGATGGATGGTATACTCCTCGAGATGCTCGCCAACGAGCATGATAAAGGCCACCTCGCCTGCCGCGAAGAACTCGCCAATCGAAACCGCGGAAACGACGGCGAAGGAAACCAGCAGCTCGGCGTTCAGCTGGCGGTTGCGAACACCGATCCACGCCTTGTGAAACACCGGAATGCCTGCAAGAAAGGTTCCTGTCAGAAGAAGCGATTGGCCGACGATAAGGGGGATCGACTTGACGAAGGTCAGCCCCCACCCCCCGAACAGCATCACCCCGAGGCAAGCCACCACCAGCCAGGGATTGCGAAACCACGGCAGCGGCTTCTCTTGTTCGGGACGGAAGACCTCGTAGCCAGCCTTGCGCACGGCAGAGTCAAGCTCGCGCTGGTCAACGCGGCCGTTGGCGAATTGAACCAGCGCGCGGCCCGTGGCCAGGCTCACCTGGACCGATGCCACGCCAGGCGCGCCCATGAGGGCCTTTTGCACCGTGTCGGCGCAGCTGGCGCAGGTCATTCCCCGAATTTCCAGCATGATGGAATCAGCCATCGGGTCACGTTAAAGGAATTTTCGGCGTTCCGCAAAGAACTAAAACGCGCGGATCTCGGGACACGAGGTCAGGAGAAATCGTAGATGATGACCTTTTCGACATAAGGCTCAACGCATTCTCTGAGAAATTTCTGATGGATCGGGTGCTTCTGATAGCTTTGAAGTTGAGACTCGGAATCAAACTGCATCGTCAGCGCAACATGATAGCTGGTGTCGACCACCTTCCGGTCCGTGGGAATGGGAATGCCCGAGCCAAGATTCCGAACACCCTCGATCTTCGTCAGCTGTCCAGAGGCGCTTGCGAGCAGCTTGCGCCGCCCCTCCTCGATTGTGTCAGCCTTCAACCAAAAGATGACGATGTGGTTGAGCATACGAATTTGCGGGTCATGATCACGGCGCTCAACGCCCAATGGAAAGCATCCGCTCGATGGGCTGGAGCGCTCGGCGGCGAATTTCCTCGGGCACGTCAACCTCAGGCTGAAGGTCGCGCAGACAGGCGTGGAGTTTCTCCAGCGTGTTCATCTTCATGAACTCACAACGGTTGCAGGGGCAGTGGTTGGTCGGCCCTGGGATGAACTTCTTGTGGGGTACTTCCTTGCGCAGGCGATGAAGCATCCCCTCCTCCGTGACAATGATGAAACTTCCTGCTTCGTTTTCGCGTGTGAACTTCACCATTCCTTCCGTCGAACAGATGTGGTCGGCAAGCATTCGGACCGACTTGACGCATTCCGGGTGCGCCACCACGGGCGCGCTTGGATTTTCGCGGCGCACCCGCATGATGCTCTCGTGAGTGAACAGAACGTGGGCGTGGCAGAAACCTTTCCAGAGTTTCATGGGCCTGCCGGTTTTCTCCATGACCCACTGGCCGAGGTTTTCATCGGGAACGAAGAGGATCTCCCGGTCGCGCGGCGCGCCCTCAACCACCTTGACCGCGTTGCCCGACGTGCAGATGACGTTTGAAAGTGACTTCACCTCCGCCGAGCAATTGATATACGCGACAACATACGTATTGGGGCGCTCCGAAAGGTATCTTCTGAGGTCAGCCGGATCGCAGGAGTCCGAAAGCGAGCATCCGGCGTGGATATCGGGCATGACCACCTTTTTCGCCGGGTTGATAATCTTGGCGGTCTCGGCCATGAAATGGACGCCACAGAAGACGATGACATCCGCGCCGGTCTTTGAGGCCTGGTAAGATAGCCCGAGCGAATCCCCCACATAGTCGGCGACGTCCTGAATTTCGCCGAGCTGGTAGTTGTGCGCCAGGATGATGGCGTTGCGCTGCTTCTTAAAATCCAGAATGTCCCGCTGGAGTCCCCCGAGTTGGTCGGGGCTCGCCGCACGGTTTTCGACATCGAGGATTCCTTTCATGGCTCAAACTATTGGGAGAAAATACCATTTGTCAATCCGGCGAATCGGGCTATCTATACGGTATAAGCTGATCTGATACTGTGGAAGTGAGTTATTAACATTCAAGGCGATGAATATCGAATCCTTCAAGATCTTCTGCGACCTGGTTGAAACCAAGAGCTTTTCGAAAGCCGCCCAGCTCAACAAGATCACTCAGTCGGCCGTCAGCCAGCAGATCCGCGCCATCGAAAACCGCTTCAACGTTCTTTTGATCGAGCGGAACCGCCGGCAATTTCAGCTCACCCGTGAAGGGCAGACATTTTACGAGGGCAGCCGGAGGGTTTTTGAAGCATTTGAAAACCTCCAAGGTGGGCTTCAGGAACTTACCTCGACGATTTCCGGTGAGATTCGAATCTCATCGGTCTATAGCATCGGCCTGCACGAACTTCCCGCTTACATCAAGGCGTTCATGAGGAAGCATCCGACGGTGAAGATCCACGTCGAATACCGCCGCTCCGCCCAGGTCTATGAGGACATCCTCAACAACCAGGCCGACCTGGGGCTGGTGGCATTCCCAAATCTTCGCCCGCAAATCGCGGCGGAGCCGTTTCGGAAGGACCGCCTGATTCTCATCTGCCACCCCCAGCACTACTTCGCCAATTTTCAGTCCATGCCGATCCGCCAGATTCTCGGCCACAAGCTGGTCGGATTCGATCCCGACCTGCCGACCCGGATGGCCCTCGACAAGATTTTTAAAATGCACAAGATGAACGTCAAACCGGTCATGGAGTTCGATAATGTCGAGACGCTCAAGCGCGCCGTCGAGATCGACGCGGGCGTCTCCATCGTGCCGCTTTCCACCGTCACCCAGGAGGTCCAGAACAAAACGCTGAAGATCGTCGAGTTTTCGGATGAAGAAATCCTGCGTCCTCTCGGAATCATTTTCCGCAAGAACAAGGTGTTCACGCCCGCGATGAAAAGATTCGTGGGCATTTTGAAGAGCAAGGTGTGACGCGCTTTGTCCGGTGATTTTAGTTCCTTTTTGAAAGTACTTGGAATAGATTGACTTACAATGAATTCGAAGGAACGCCATGATTCTTCGGGAGGCCCGGGAGGCCAGCGGCATGAGAAACACGAGCCGGGCTGGAGGGAGGGCAAACCCAGCCTCACCCCGCTCGAAACCATCGACAAGCTGCTCGGCTCCATCGCCAATTCCTCGCTTCGCTCCGACCTTCTCCATCTTCGCAATCAGGTGGAAGGCGAGGAGCTGACGATTCAGGAGGCGCGTGCCGCAATCGAGAAGATGGATGAGGTGATCAAGAAGGTCACGTCGCCTGCCAACCGCGTCGCCGTCTTTCTCGGCATCCTTCAGTCAAACATGGCCCTCATCTGGGCGAATGGGACCGAATACCGGACCAACGTCGACCCGCGGATGAACCTTCCGGCCCTGAAAATCGGAACGCGCGTCCTGCTGAACGAGGCTTACGTGGTCGTCGGCGAGCTGGGTTACGACAACAGCGGCCCGATCGGAAAAATTTCCAGTCTCCTGCCCGACGGCCGGATCCGTGTCAGCCAGGAAAACTACAACCAGTCTTTCGTCCTGCTTCGCTCCAGTGACCTCCAGAAGGCCGACCTCAAGGAAGGCGACGAGGTTCGGGTTGACCCGTCCTACCGCGTGGCGCTCGAGCTGATGAACCCGCAGCAGCAGCAACAACAATTTTTGCTGGAGGGAGTCGAGGAGATTCCGTGGGAGAAGGTCGGCGGCCAGAAGGAAGCCCTGCAGGCGATCCGCGACGCCGTCGAGATGCCCCTCATCCACACCGAGCTCTTTGAAAAATATGAATACGCGCATCCGAAGGGATTTCTCCTTCACGGTCCGCCCGGATGCGGCAAGACTCTGATCGGCAAGGCTTGCGCCTACAACATGACCCGGAAGCTGCAGGAAAAAACCGCCCAGCCGATGCAACAGTTTTTTCTGCACGTCAAGGGCCCGGAGATCCTAAACATGTGGGTGGGAGAATCGGAACGCATCGTTCGAGAGATCTTTCAGACGGCGCGAGAGAAAAGAAAACAGGGGTTCCTTCCCTTCGTCTTTATCGATGAGGCGGAGTCGATCCTCGGCACGCGCCATGGCGGCCGCTACAGCAACATTCTCAATACGCTCGTGCCCATGTTCTGCGCGGAGATGGACGGTTTGGATTCCCTCCGCGAAGCGGTCATCATTCTGGCGTCGAACCGCGCCGACCTGATCGACCCTGCGATCCTTCGGCCGGGACGCATCGATCGGAAGATCAAGGTGAACCGGCCCGACCAGCAGGGATCGAAGGAAATTTTTTCGATCTATCTTTCCAAGGACATCCCTTACGCGCCGGCCGGCAGAATGAAGCCTCCGGCTCTTGTCGAACACCTGGTCGACCGCGTCGTCGAAGACCTGTTCCAGCAGACCGAAGACCACCGCTTTCTCGAGGTCACGCTGCGCAGCGGCCGAAAGGAGATCCTTTACCGGTCGGACCTCATCAGCGGCGCCATTATCGAAAGCATCGTATCACGCGCCAAGGAGCAGGCCATCAAACGGGCCATCGCGGGCCAGGAGCCGGAAGGCCTGACCGAGAACGACCTGATCCAGGCCGCGCACCAGGAATTTGAACAAAGCGAAATTTTCCCCCCTTCCGACATCACCGAGGACTGGTTAAAGCTGATCGACTACGATCCGGAGAACGTCGTCGGCGTCCTGCCGCTTCGAAGCACGAGCCACAAGAAGACGGATGCGGGAATTATCTGATCTTCGAATATCGAAGGTCGAATATCGCTCCCTACTCAGGCGAGTTTTGCTTTCAGCCGTCCGACATTCGATATACGATATTCGACATTCTACCTTTAGAGGACAAGTTCAATGACATTCTCGGCAAGGCGCGGCGCGGGCTGGGCCTTTCTATCAGCGAACTGTCCGGACTTTCCGGATGCTCCGAACAGCACCTCCAGGACTGGGAGGCCGGAAATTCGGTGCCGGATGATTCGGCGATCACACGGCTTGCGGGGGCACTGCGGCTCGCCTCATCGCGCTTGCTCGACAGCGCGCATGAGCGGTGGTACCCCGCCCCGGTAAACGCCCGGATCAAGAACTTCCTCCAAATCACCTCCTCCTATGGCAGCATGCTGGTGAATGCCTTCCTGGTCTGGGACGTGGCGACGCACGAAGCAGCGCTGTTCGACACGGGAACGGAGTTCGCGGCGATCCGCAAGCAGATTGATTCCTACCCGCTCAAGCTCAAGTACCTCTTTCTGACCCACGCACATGTCGACCACGTCGCCCTGCTGGAAGAAATCCGCAAGGAATGGGCGCCGGCGGTGATCACTTCGAAGAGCGAATATGTCCCGAATGCCACGGTTGCGGCCGAAGGCCGGTCATTTGATTTGGGGCGAGTCCGGATCGAAGTGCTGGAGACTGAAGGCCACAGCCCGGGGGGATTGACCTATATCGTCCGGAACCTCGGCGAGCGGCTCCCGCTCGTGGCCGTGGTCGGGGATGCTCTATTCGCCGGTTCTGTCGGTGGGCCGAAGCATTCGTTCGAGCGGCTCTTGAGCAACGTCCGAAAGAAAGTCCTGTCGCTCGCCAATGACACCATTCT
>JAHFSZ010000003.1:0-13892 GCA_023265515.1 Verrucomicrobiota bacterium | reverse complement strand
GAACCGCATATCGATGCGAAGACCATGGAAATCCACCATGACAAACACCATGCGGCTTACGTCAACAACCTCAACGCTGCGATCGAGAAGCATCCCGAGCTCGGGAAATCAACCGCCGAGGATTTGATTTCCAACCTCAAAAGTGTTCCCGAAGACATCCGCGGGGCCGTACGAAACAACGGCGGCGGACACGTCAACCATTCGATGTTCTGGAAGCTGATGAAAAAGGGCGGCGGCGGAAAACCGACCGGCGACCTGGCCAAGGCGATCGACGGGGCGTTCGGCAACTTTGAGCAGTTTCAAGCCAAGTTCGAGGACGCAGGACTCAAGCGTTTCGGAAGCGGCTGGTCCTGGCTCCTCCTGAGCAGCGCCGGGAAACTGGAAATCGTTTCCTTCCCGAACCAGGACAATCCTCTGATGGAAGGCCAAAAGCCGATCCTCGGTTGCGACGTCTGGGAACATGCCTACTATCTCAAGTACCAGAACCGCCGCGCCGATTATCTGAAGGCTTGGTGGAACGTCGTGAACTGGGACGAGGCGGATAAGAATTATAAGGCGGCGAAGAAATAGTTTTTACGCTTTCCCGCGTAAGAAGTCTCCGCTGGCTCCAACCAGCGGAGACTTTTCTGTTATCCGCGCCGATCCCTCGATCCCCTGAGTTGGCGGCATGAAAACCCTCGAAATCTTTCAAAAATATCCGCTCGCCGACCTGATCCCTTACGGGTTTTTCAAATTGCGTTGCGCGCTGGACCGGTTCTTCTCCACGGCTGTCTTTCGCCTCAAGTGCTGCTGGCATGGCATCGATTTGGGCCCGCACGCGCGGGTCTGGGGCAAAGTTTGCTTCAACCGCTTTCCGGGCAGCAAGATCTCAATCGGGCCGGGCGTCCGGATTGTGTCCCGGCCTTATCGCTACGCCCTGAACTGTTTTCCCCAATCCAAGCTTTCAACTTTCCTGCCTTCCGCGCGAATCCTGATCGGTGACAACGTCGGGTTTAACGCTGCCAGCATCACGGCGAGGTCCAAAACAATTCAAATTGGCGACGGGACCATCATCGGCGCCAACTCACACATCATGGACACCGACTGGCATCCGCTCTGGCCTCCGGACAAACGCAACACCTATCCGGGTGACGAGCAGGACGAAGGGGTGGAAATCGGGCGAAATGTGTTCATCGGCATCAACGTGCTGATTTTGAAGGGAGTCACGATCGGCGATAATTCAGTGATCGGCGCCGGCAGCGTGGTAAGCCGGCCGGTCCCCGCCAATTCCCTCGCCGCTGGCGTTCCGGCGAAAGTCATTCGAAAACTCGGTTAGAACCCATCCCAAGAAAGATGTTCCACGACACGACGACCTCTTCGATCCGGCGCCTCCGAAACGAGTTTTGGAAGCTGTTGCCGTCGTTCTGCCTTTTGATTGTGATCATCGCTCCTCCCTTTGCGGGGACCATCAGTCTTTACCGAGCCGCGATGTTCATCTTGATTGGGCATACGCTCGTCAGTTGCATCCTCAAATGTCCCACCCTTTCACGGCCTTTATGGATCATTCTGCTTTGGGGAGGAGGGTTCACGTTTTGGAGTCTCTTGTCGGCCATTCATGGCATCGATCCGCGTTACAGCCTGAGCCGCTGGGAATCCGAACATCTGTATGGCTATCTCTTTTTTTGTGCCATTGTTTTAAATCCCTGCGGTTACTCTGTTCCGCTCATCCTCTGGGGAGGCATTCTGTCGATCGGCTGTATCGCGCTTGGCATGGAGATTGACTGGAGCGCGCTCGATCAGCCTTCCCGGGAATTTCTGAAGAACCTCAAACTCGATGAGGTGATGTACCGAAAACTCTATAAAGCCGCGCATGTGGGCGGCTTTTCCACGGATATCACCTGGCTGACAGGCCATCTCATTTTTCTGCAGTGGCTGGGGCTCGCCGCGGTGTGGACCAGTCACTGGCGTTCGGCGCGGTTTTGGGGAGGAATCACTGCGGGAGCGGCAGGCATCTGGGTCGTCATGCAAACATTCCAAGTGGCCGCTTTTCTGGTGGTGTATGTGACCAGCTTCGTTTTTCTGTGTCTCTGGCTTTTAAAAAACTTCGGAAAAAGAGGCGTTTGGCTGACGGTCGGGATGATCGCCATCATGGCCAGCGGGGTGGCTTACCGAGACTTCGTCCTTCATCCTGAAAAACAAGCGTTTGAAGGTATTTCCGAGTTTGTGAAGTCGGGAAAAACGGAGAATCTCCATCTCCAATCGAGACTCAACGGCATCCGATGGGCGGTGAACAAGTGCAAGGAACGGCCCTGGCTCGGATGGGGACCGGGTCGGGAAATTCTCCGAAAAGTGGAGCCACAAACGTTCGATATTAATGAAGCACAAGTCAAAGACCCGAGCCGGCATCCTCCGCTGGGTCATCTCCACAACCAGTTCGCCGACCTGCTGATCCGAACGGGCATCCCCGGCCTGAGCCTGTACGTGGGATTTCTTCTGGCCATTGTGGTTGGCGGTATTCGCTCTTCCTTGTGGAAAGCGGACTGGCTCAAAAGGCCGGGAGCGCCGATTCAACTGGCGGCGCTGTTGTGCGTGGTCTTTGCAACGTTCCGCTTGCTCGCAGAAACGTATCCGGCATCCAGCATCGGCGCCCAGTATTGGATGGTTCTGGGTTTCGCCGCGTTGAGCGCGGATGCGTGGGACGGATCAACTCTTCGCTCCTTTCTCCAGTCGGGCAATGCCTGGAAACTATCCCAAAACGATCATCAGAAACATTCTCTGACCGCGTCAATCACACGTTGAAGGTCCGTCGGCGAAAGCAGCGAACCTGAAGGCAGAGAAAGGCCCTGCTCGAACAAATGTTCGGAAAGCCCGCCGCCCACGATTTCACAATCCTGGAAGAGCGGCTGAAGATGCATCGGCTTCCAGAGCGGTCGCGACTCGATCTGGAGGCTTTCGAGATGCTTGCGGATTGTTTCGCGGTTTGTCCCCCTCGATTTCTTCGGGTCCACGAGAATGCAAGTCAGCCAACGGGTCGAGAAAAACCCTTCGGGCTCCGGCATGAAGGCAACACCCGGAAGATCCTTCAGCGCGTTTTGATACCTCTGAAAATTTTCACGACGGGCGCGGACCCGTTGTTCGAGCACTCGCAATTGGGAGGTGCCGATGGCGGCCAACACGTTGCTGAGTCGGTAATTGTAACCGCGAAGCGAATGTTGGTAGTGGGGCGCAGGGTCCTTCGCCTGCGACGCAAGCTTGCGCGCCAGCACCGCTTCCTGTTCGTTGCGGGTCACCAGCACCCCGCCTCCCGACGTGGTGATGATCTTGTTGCCATTGAATGAAAAGATGCCAAACCGGCCATCCAACCCGACCTGTCGGCCGTGGTACTTCGCACCGAGTGCTTCGGCCGCATCTTCGATGAGGAGAACGCCGTACTCTTCGCAGAGTTTTTTGATTGGATCGACGTCGGCGGCCTGGCCGTAAAGATGGACCAGCATGAGTGCCTTGGGAATTTTGGACCGCTTCGCGCGCTTCTTGAGAAACTCTTCCAGGAGGCTGGGTGAAAGGTTCCACGTCTGCGGCTCGCTGTCGATGAAGACGGGTTTGGCACCTTCGTATAAGATTGGATTGGCGCTCGCGACGAAAGTGAACGTCGAGCACATCACCTCGTCGCCGTGGCGTATACCGGCCAGGATCATCGAAAGATGAACCGCCGCTGTCCCTGAATTCAGCGCCACGGCATGCTTTGAACCAGTCGTCCGGCAGAACTCCGACTCAAACGCTTCCAGCTCGGGCCCTGTGGTGGAGATCCAATTGCTTTGAATGACCTCCTGGATGCGCCGAATCTCGTCGCCGCTCAAGTGTGGAGAAGATAGATAGATTCTTTTCATGGTTCACACCACTTTGGCGGGCACGCCAACCACGGTTGTTTTCGCGCCAACATCGTCGCGTACCACCGAACCCGCACCTACGATCGCCTCGTCGCCAACTTTCACGCGTGGCAGGATCCGGGAACCCGCTCCGATGAACGCGCATTTTCCGATGACGGCTTCGCCCAAAATCACCGAGCCAGGGGCGATGTGAACGCAGTCCCCCACCTGAACGTCATGCTCCACGATGGCGCCGGTGTTGACAATGACACCATTGCCAAGACGCGCACCCGTCTGGATGATGGCGCCCATCGCGATGATGGTCCCGACGCCGATCATCACATCCTTTTCCACCAACGCCGTCGGATGGCAGATCGAGATCGCCTGCCAACCTTGGTCCATCAACTGCCGAATCAGGCGTTCTCGGATCTTGTTGTCGCCGACCGCGGGAAAAAAGAATCCCCGCTGGCCCATCACAGACTCTGTGGTGAGAAGCGGGATACCTCGGATCGGCTCGCTTTGGCCTCCGGAGCCGTCATCCACGAGGCAAGCCTGCGGATCGGGCAGGCCGCAGGCGCGGGCTGTTGCGATCACGACCCGCGCTTGGCCTCCGGCCCCGATCACAAACCATTTTTTCTCCTTCATCCTGCCGGTGCTTTTCATTTTTTCCCGATCTCGAATTTTCCAAGATCCGAAGCATAGACATTTTCTCCCTTCAACAACAATCCTGGCGTTCGGGCGAGGATTTTAAGGTCCAGCCAAAGCGACCAGTGGTCGATGTACCAGATGTCCATTTCGATCCGCTCGGGCCAGGAGAGTTCGTTGCGGCCATGGACCTGGGCCCATCCGGTCAGCCCCGGCAGGCATTCGAGTCGGCGGCGCTGTCGCTCCGTATACTCGGACACCTGGCTTGGCACCGTCGGGCGTGGTCCAACCAATGACATATCGCCTTTAAGCACGTTCCACAGCTGGGGTAGCTCATCCAGCGACCACCGTCGCAGCAAGCGTCCCAGCGTCGGGATACGTGCGTCGTCCTTCTCGATCAAGAGACCCAACCCCATTTTTTCGGCGCCGATCACCATCGTCCGGAACTTGACCACACGAAATTCACGGCCACCGCATCCGACCCGAACCTGGCGGAAAAAGATCGGGCCAGGCATCAGGGCTTTGATCGCGGCGGCGATCAGAATAAAAACCGGCAGAAACGCGAGCAAGACAAGCGCCGCGATGACTCGATCGAAGACCAACTTCAACCATCTGGCAGCCGCGCGGTCCATCACGAAACGACCGGCTCGGGAGAAACTTCTAGTTCCGCCACCCACGAGACCAGATCAGCCTTGAGCTGCTCAGGCGGGCAGCCGCCGTTTTTCTCCAGGAACTCATCCAGCTCGCGAAGGAATCTCTCCTTCTCCGGCAGAATGCAGTCGAGTTCCAGGACGGATTCACAGTCGGTCGAAACCAGGGCCTCGTGCTTATTATGAAGCTGCTCATGCAAGCGTTCGCCCTTTCGCAGGCCAATCTCCACGATCGGGATCTCGACCTCCGGAATGAATCCTCGCAGGGATATCAACTCACGGGCAAGCTCGTTCAAATTCACGGAGCTTCCCATGTTCAGAAGATAAGTGCCCCTCGTCCTGCCGATCACGCTGGCCTGCAGAATCAGTTCGACAGCCTCGGAAATTGTCATGAAAAAGCGGGTGGCGCGCTTGTCGGTGATGGTGACCGGCCCGCCGCGGTCGATCTGCTGGAGAAAAAGCGGAATCACGCTGCCCTGACTGCCGAGGACGTTGCCGAAACGGACCGAAACAGTCTCAAGACGATCGTGGTCTCCCAGCGCGCACAGCAGCTCGCCAAGCCGCTTGGTGGCGCCCATCACGCTGACCGGATCGGACGCCTTGTCGGTGGAAATGTTGACGAGGCGCTTCACGCCGGCGGCGTCCGCCGCAAGCAGAAGATTTTTCAACGCAAGGACGTTGTTTTCTACGGCGCTATGGGGATGCGCCTCCATCATGCTGACATGTTTGTGGGCAGCCGCGTGGAAAAGATACTCCGGCCTGTCCTCTCGAAGCGCCGCCTCAACCCGTCCCCTCTGTTTCAGATCGATGAACCGCTCACGCAGGACAACCGGCTTGAGACGGTCCGAGCGGCGTTGCAACTGCTCGAGCTCTCGCGAAATCAGGTAGAGCCCGTTTTCGTTGAAATCGACAAGCGTCAGCAACGCGGGTTGAAGATGCACAAGCTGGCGGACCAGCTCCGAGCCGATGGAACCGGCCGCGCCCGTAACCCAGATCCGCTTTCCGGTGAGCCGGTGAAGGACGACTTTGAGGTTTGTCTGGACGCGCGTTCTTCGGAGAAGGTCCTCGGGCTTGATCTCGTCGAACAGCCGCTGCGTCTTGCCCTGCTCCAGTAGATTCAGGCGCGTGGTGAGAATCCGGCGAAAACGGATCCCGTATTTGCCGGTGATCTCGACCAGCTGTCGCAGATCCGGCCCGGTCACGGAGTCAGAGATCACAAGAATATCCTTGATGGCATATTGCTCGACAAACTCGGGGACGCGGTCCAGTCCGATGACGGCGAGGTTCTGGATCCGCCGGCCGATGAGCGTCGAGTGCGGGCAGATCGCGCCGCGCAAAAGATAGGGCACCTGCCCCAAGCGAGCCAGTGTTCGCACCCAGATGTCCACCTGCCCAGGATCACCCATCAGGAGCGCGGGGCGCGCTAAAGCATCGGTCGCCGAAAGATAGGCCTGACTGACGCGCCCTCCGAACCTCACGCCCCCCATCAGCAGAAAAGACATGACCCCTTCGATGATCAGGATCCCGCGCGAAAAATTCTGGTCTCCGAAATAAAGAAACCCAAAACAAATCAGGCTGCTCAGTGCTACGGTATAAAAAATTTTCAGAAGATCGAGGACACTCGCGAAACGAAAGCTCCAGCGGTAAAGACCAAAGACAATGGCCAGCGGCAAGCGACAGCCAAGAATGTAAAAAAGGATTCCCCCGTAGTAAAGATCCCAGGCCGTCGCGGTGACCTTGAAGTCAAACCGCAGCAGGACGGCGATCGCCAATGAAAGGCAAATACAAAGGCAGTCGGCACCGAACATCACCCACTGCCGGACCCTTAAGGGCACCAGTGTTAACCAGCCATAGCGCATGCGTTGGGATTTTTACCCCTCCAGAGGCCTGGGGTTCAAGTCTTTCGACAGCCTGCGAATCGCTTTGGACATTGCAAAACCGGAGGGAAAATGACAAATCCAAGACTCTGAAATGACGCCTTCAACCACTGTTTTAGAGACCCAGCCTTCGGCTGTTTCTCCTGACTCGAGCCCACTCGCAAGGATCCGCCGCATCCTTGGGCCCATGTTCGCCATGGTGATTTTGCTGCTGCCTTTTGCGGAAAACAAGATCATTCCGATTGGACATTCCCATTCCATTTCCCTCTTTGACGGATGTTTTCTACTGGTGAGCCTGGTCTGGGCCGCGGTTCTGGTCAAAACCAGGACCATCTTCAATCCCATCCAAAACAACAAGAAATTCCTCCTGTTCCTTGGCGTTGGCGGGGCGCTGACGCTGAACAATGCCGTCTCGATCGGTTTCGACTTCAGTCCTTCCATGGTCAACCCGCTCATTCTGGCTTCCGGCCTGATTTTCGCGGCTGCGTCGTTTGCGATCTTGCTCGACCCAAACCGCGATCTGCCGAAAAGCGCGTATCGCTACTCCACACTCATGGCCATGTTTTTTTGGGCCGTGTTGATTTGGGTCCGAACCATCCAATACTCGCACTACCGGAAGGTCACGCTTTACCACACCCTGACGTTTCCATTCATCGACTCCCGACAAACAGCATTGTTCATCGCGCTGGCCACCCTCGTCGGAATTTCCTGCGCCCTCATCACAAAAAGAAAATCTTTGATTTATTTTCTTCTTCCGGTCGCCACCTTGTCGATTGCCCAAACCGGCGCGCGATCGGTGATGTTTCTTTTCATCCTGGCCTGGGCGGGATTCCTTGCAGCCATGTCGGTCCTGGAATATTTTAGAACGCGGAGCCTTCCACCCGAACTCTCCACCCTTCTGCTCAGCACTCTGTTAAGTGCTTTTCTGCTGCTCGTGACGCTGGACCCCAACGGGATGCGATCCCTCTCCCTCTTCCAGCACTCCCTCATGTCGATCCTCACCGGCGAGGCCGACCCCTATCGCGGAGACTGCTGGCGAAGTCTTCTCTATTATTATTTTTTTGGGACGGATGAAGAATTCGGCAGGCTCCGAAACTCTCCATTCTTCACGGCTCCGCACAACACGTATCTGGAGTATTTGGTCAAATTCGGCGTGTCTTCCGTCATCCTACTGGTTCTTTTTCTGGGTACACTCATTGGATTCAACACAACAGCTCTGCTAAAAAACAAAAACTCATCCTGGATGCCTCTGCATGCCGCAACTCTGATGGGACTGTTGATGATCGCCGGACTTCTTTATGCCTACCCGATTTTTCAGGTGCGATTCCTCTGGGTCTTTTTTGGATTTACCGGAGCCGTGCTTTCTCTGGACCCCTCTGACAACCGGTCGCTGCCGGGCCCGAAAATCATTCCAACGGACGCGGTATGATCAAACTGGCCATCGGAGCTACCGTTCCGCAGACCATCCGGGCTTTTTACCGTGGCCAGCTCAATTACCTGGTCCAACACAACTACCGGATTACGGTGATCACAGCGCCCGACCCAACCTTGCGCCAGGAGCTGCCCGCCGAAGTCGATTTGCATTTTGTTGACTTCTCACGAGAACCTACCCCCTGGCGCGATTTGAAAGCTCTTGTTCACTTGATCCGTTTTTTCCGCCGCGAGCGCTTCGACATGATCCAGTACAGCACGCCGAAATCGACGCTCCTTTGCGCCATGGCTGGTTGGATCGCGGGCGTCCCATGCCGACTCTACTGCATGTGGGGCATCTACTACTCGGCGCTCGACGGAAGAAAGCGCATGTTTTTCAAGGCGATCGAAAAATGGGTCTGTACCATCAGCACGCACATCAGCCCCGACGGAAAGGACAACCGGGCCTTTGCCATCGCCGAGGGACTCTTCCCTGAATCGAAATCTTCGATCGTCGGCGAAGGAAGCGCCAACGGCATTGACTTGGAGCGCTTTGACCCCGAAATTCACCGTGAACAGGGCGCCGAAATTCGCCGCCAATTGGGCGCTGCGGACCAAGATGTCGTTGTCGGAACCGTGACCCGGATGGTCCGGGACAAAGGTATGGCGGAGCTGGTCCGCGCGTTCGAAAAACTCGCGCTGGAGCAACCAAACGTCCGTCTTCTTCTGGTCGGCCCGCGCGAGGATCACCGCAGTCCACTAGGTCCGGACATCTGGAAGATCATTGAAACTCATCCGCGCATCCGATGGGTTGGTCCACAAGCCGATGTTCCCGCATACTACGCAGCGATGGATCTTTTTGTCTTGCCGAGTTACCGGGAAGGTTTCGGAATTGTGAATCTGGAGGCATCTGCGATGAGGCTGCCGGTCATCTCAACCGACGTGAACGGCCCCCGCGAATCGATCGTGCCCGGCCAGACAGGCCTGCTTGTTCCCGTCCAGCAGATCGAGCCGCTTTACAAGGCCATGAAAAAACTGGCGTCAGATCCCGCATTGCGAAAAAGGATTGGAGAGGCGGGACGGCGCCGCGTCGCGGAGTCGTTCGACGCGAAAAAAATGTGGCGTTTGTGGGATGAACATCGGATGAGATTGTGCGGAAAAAAATGAAATTTTCCATCATCATTCCAACAAAAGACCGGCCGGAGGAACTGCAACGCTTCTTGAAGTCCGTCGAAATCCAAGAGGTTAAACCCGATCAGATCATTATCGTTGACGGAAGTGATCATCCCGTTCGCGCCGTCGTCGAAGAATTCGAAGGACTCCCCATCAATTACCTCCCGGTCCGTCCACCCGGCCTGGTTAAACAGCGACACGTGGGGATCAATGCCCTCCAGCCCGATATTCCCGTTTTCGGCTTCTTCGACGACGACATTGTCCTGGAACCGGGGGCTTTCCGGGCCATGCACGATTTCTGGAATCAGCACTTTGCCGAATATGGCGGCTTTGGCATGAACATTGTCAATGCGGCCGAAGTCACTTATCGGAAACACGGCTGGTACCTTCGCTTGTTCATGATCCGGGACGACCGCCGCCCTGGATCGATCCTCAAAAGCTGCCGCAGCGTTCCTTACAGCCCTTGTTCGGAAAGCCGCCCAACGGAGTGGCTTTGCGGAGGAGCCACTTTCTGGAAGCGAGAGATCTTCAAAGAGATCAACTATGATCCATGGTTCAAAGGATGGGGGATGTCAGACGATCTGGAATTTTCCATTCGTGTCGGAAAAAAATACAAATTGGCTGTCGTGTCGGGAGCGAAGGTCCAGCATCTCGAAACAGAGACGCGACGGGGCAGGCACTTTCTGCGCGGATACATTGGGGCGATGAACACGATGCGCATTGCCGGCGTCCACCGCGAATACTCCCTCCTTTGCGCGGGCTGGAGCTGGTTCGGTCAAGGCACGGCGAGAATGCTTCACGGCATTCTGACGTTCAATACGGGAGAAACGCTGATGGGACTCGGCCACCTGGCCGCTGTCGCCGTCGGCATGAGTACGGGGTTCCGTTCCTTGGAAATGCAGGTGAAACAATGAGGTCAAGGAACCGTGAAAACAGCTGAATCCGCGCCCGATCAGGGGTTGCGCCCGCGCCCGATCGGGCCATCACCGTTTCAGCGCATTTTTGCCGACCGCTGGCTCATTGGATTGCTACTAGCAGGACTCGCGTTGCGGCTCATCCTCGCCATCGGTCTTCACGAACACTTCCGCAACGCGACGCCTCCCCATCTTTGGCCGAACACCGACGAAGCCGCTTATTTTGAATACGGGCTGAAAACGGCCAACGCCCTCCAAACAGGAGGATGGGAAGCGTTCTTCAAGGCGCCGCCTTCGACCAAATACGTCAATTGGATGATCTACAAATATTCGGGAATCGTCCTTTACCTAAGCAATGGATCACCCCTGGCACTGAGGATCCTCAGTGCTTTATTCTCGATGGCCGCGGTTCTACTCTTCGCCGTTTCGCTGGGGCGATTCCTTTCAGAACCGCTTCAGATCCGTTTTTTGGTCGGCGTGTTGTCGCTTCTGCCGTCGACCGCATTTTGGAGCGCCTTGGCGATCAAAGAAGGCATCCTATCATTTTTAACCGCCCTGCTTTGCGTCATCGTTGTTACGCTCTGGGCCAAACCCCGTCCGTGGCCCTGCCTGGCATGCTCAGGCTTGATCTGCTTAATTCTTGGCTCCTTCCGGATCTGGTCAGGCGTTTCATTCTTTGTCATTATCCTCGTCGCGCTCTTGTTGCTGCATCCCGGAAAACCGCCCCGACCGGCTTCCTGCATCCTCATGCTTTTGCTTCTCGGATCCGTCTGGTTTGTCCCAAACGTTCAAACCCTCATCCGCCAATTCGTCTTCCTTCAAAACCCGGAACCTTATCCTATTTTCGACCCCAATTTTGAATTTGGAGAAAGAATATCATTACTTGAGAACAACACCTATCCATTCCCCATTAAACCCGTTCTGGCATGGCTGCTGCCCCTTCCCTTTTTGCCGACCGACAGCGCTTTGATGAAAATGGCCGGCATCGAAAATCTCGCCATCCTTTTCATCTCGATGCTGGCAGTGCGCGGAGTCTTGAAAAAACTGGCGCCTGTGGAAACGATTTGGTTCGGGATGGCCATCACTTCTATTGTTGTCGCGACCTTCTTAGGCGTTAATCTCGGCACGATTTACCGGAACAAGAGCACGGCCCTGCCGTTTTTGATCTATTTTTCGGCGTTGGTCCTTCCAATGTTCTTGAAAAAAATTGGAATCGTGAAACAAGACACGTGACGTCATCTCATGCCCCTTTCTCCACGCAATCTACTGAAACTGAAAGATGAACTGGTTTTGACCCTCGCGATGGGGCTGGCGCTGGTCATTCAGTTCGTCTTCCAGTCGGTGGCGGCCCGCAGTTTAACCGCCGACGAGTATGGACAGATCAATTCGCTCCTCGCCATCCAGGGCATTTTGAACATTCCCATCGCCGTCTGGCAGCTCGCGCAAGCTCGCAGTCTTTCCTCGTACCACGGGTCCGCGCCGGGTTTCAGAAAATTCGCCGTTCGCCAGCTCTGGCAGATCCGCCACGCTGTGTTGATCGTCTTTGGCCTTTATCTCTTGCTCGGCCCTCTGATTCGCGTCTACGTCGGCGGTACCTCGTGGCACGTCTGGATTCTGGTCGTCTTGGGATGCCTGCTGTCGGTGATCGAATCCTGGGGTCTGGCCTGTCTTCAGAGTCGCTATGCGTTCCTCTGGCTGGGTCTGATCTCGATCGGCGCCGCCCTGGTGCGGCTGACCAGCATCATGATCCTGCTGCCTCATCTGGACGGCGCCGCCGCCATCATGACCGCTGTCCTCGGCGGCTTTATGGTGCCCATCGTCGGGATCATCCTCTTTTTCCGGGTTGCCGTTTCCATTCCGGAAAAAGAGACGGCCGTTCTGGAACTCAGCATGGTGCCCGCCTCGCTTTCCGCGGTCTTCGCCATTCTTTGGCTGAACATCGACTTTATCGTCGCCAGAAACCGCTTTGACCCCGTCATGGCGGGAGAATACGCCGCCGTCGCTGTGCTTTGCAAAGCGGTCTTCTGGTTCGCCAACCCGATCGCAACCATCTACCTGCCCCGCTACGTGAAGGCCCTCGCGGAGGGGCCCCAGAAAGCGCTTCAAACACTACGGCGTGCTGTTTACCTCTGTCTGATCATTTCTGTGGCGGCCATACTTGTCGGATGGACACTCAGCGGCTGGCTGCTGAAATTGTTCGCAGGAGAGAGAGCCGACGCGGAAACCGTTCATTGGCTCAGGTTGGCAATCGTTGCGAAACTGCCGATCATCTGCCTAACGCCCCTGCTGACGTACTTCGTGGCCAAGGATTCCAAGCGGGTTCTGGTCGTCCTGTTGTCGTTGCTGATTCTGATGTTCCTTTATGCGCAAACGTTCGCGTACGATGTCCAAGTCCTGCTGGCCATCCTATTTGTCTCAGGGATGATGATGTTCATTTTCGCAGTGATTTGCGTGCGGCTGACGGTTAACACAACGGATCTGCATTTTAGTTGGGAACGCTCCGCCGATCGATCCGATCTCTCATGAACCAGCGGATCGTCCGCCCCACGCCCTCGCGAACTCCAGACCTGGGCTCGATCCCCGCTTCCGATTTCAACTTTGCGTTGGAGTAAATCATGCTCCGGGTCATGAAACGGACGGAGAGTTTCGACAGCGGCATTTTCCATCCGGTCAAAAGTGAAACGACATCGCACGCCGCACCAGCAAAATGGCCGACGAATGAGGGCAATCGACGTATCACTCCGGGGAAACCAGCGGACGTTCGAATGATTTCAATCAGCTCCGAAAAACGGATGGGTTCGTCGGCAAGCTGATAGATTTTTCCGTGTGTGACATCGGCTTCTGCCGACTGCAACAATGCCGAAACGACATCACCCGCATAAATGAAATTCACGAAATTCTCTCCATTGCCAAAGACGATAAACCGCCCGGACCGAATGGCCGATGCCATCCGGGTGATGGGATTTTCGCGGTGCTCGCCGAAGATCACGGTCGGCCGAAAGATCGTCCACGCCATTCGATCGATGGGGATATCCCGGAATATCTTTTCACCTTCCTTCTTGCTGATCCCGTACGAAGTCACCGGAAAACCGGTGTCTTCCGTCACCAATTCCCGCCCTGACTCCTCGCCCGCCGCGCAACTGCTCAGATGGATGAAGCGCGAAACGCCGGCTTCCAGTGATGCAGCGACTACATTTCGGGTGGTTTCGACATTCGATGGTCTGAGTTCCTCGAGCAGAGAATCCGATTTTCCTGGAAGATAGCGGCCTGCCAAATGAAAAACCAGTTCAACGCCCTCAAAATGTTTTTTCAGGGACTCTGACCGGCACAAATCCACCTCAACCTCTTCGACAGCGTCTGCGATTTTTGGAGGAAGTC
>JAHFSZ010000081.1 GCA_023265515.1 Verrucomicrobiota bacterium | reverse complement strand
AATCCCAGTTCCGCCGCGAAAAGTTCGATGCGATCTTTCACGAGGCGTCGATCACCGACACGACCGAGCACGACCAGCTCCTGCAAGTCCACGACAACGTGGAGGGGTTCCGGCGCCTGCTCGAGTTCGCAAAGCCAAAACGCACTCCCATCGTCTATGCCTCAAGCGCGGCGACCTATGGACAAACCACGGGCGTCAACCGCGAGGACCAGCCGGCGGCGCCCGCGAACATTTACGCATTCTCCAAGATGGTCCTCGATAACCTCACGCGCTTCTACGGAACCGGGGCGGGGGCGTTGAAGATTGTCGGGCTGCGGTACTTCAATGTCTATGGCCCGCGCGAAGCGCACAAGTTGAAGGTGGCCAGCATGATCTTCCAACTCCATGAGCAGATGAAGGCCGCCCGCCGCCCGCGCGTCTTCAAACACGGCGAGCAGAAGAGGGATTTTGTCTACGTGAAGGACGTCGTGGCTCAGACGATCGCGGCGCTCGGCGCTTCCAAGTCGGGCATCTACAACGCAGGTTCCGGCCGCGCCCGATCGTTCAACGACATCATCGAAATCCTGAACCGGGAGATGGGGACCAATCTTGCGCCCGACTATTTTGACAACCCGTACGCCTTCTATCAGTCCTACACCGAGGCCGACATGAGCCGGGCGAAAAAGGATCTGAAATTTGTTCCCCGGTACACGCTGGAATTGGGTATCGCCGATTATGTCAACTGGCTCGGTGGAGCATCGACCCAGGCCCGGAAAGCCGGCCGCAGGGATTCCAAGCGGGAAGCCATCCCGAGCTTCTAAGGCGCGCACATTTCGCTTGGCCCCGCCAAACGCGCGGGGTAGGTTCATCGGCCCGAACCATTGAGAGGTTTTCCATCGATGCTTGACGAACTGACATATGTCTTAATCACACCGTACACGATTTTTAAATCGCGGACCGGCAACGTCGTCGCCCGGCTTCTTTCCGAGACCGGCCTGGATCTTGTAGGCGCCCGCATGTTCGCCCCGAGCCGCGCCATGGCCAAGGCGTACGCCTCTTGTTTTCCGCCTGCCGGAGCCGGCGAAAAGGAGCCGCGGCGCCTCCTGCGGGATTACATCCTCGGTCATTTTGTCCTCCGCTCCGGCCAGAAAAGGTATCCACGCGTCCTGCTGCTCCTGCTTCGCGGTCCAAATGCGATTGCCAAGATTCGCCAGGTGGCAGGCGAGATCCGGCCCAACGACCTCACCGGTGGAACGCTCCGGGGCAGTTACGGCAACTACCTTCGCGATCCGCAGGGCAACGTTTTGTTTTTCGAGCCGGCCGTGCTTATTCCTGAAACGAAGCGCGACGCGGCGAGGCATTTTAAAATCTTCGCGCGATACGCCGATTCCGACGGCGGCATCTGCAAGAATCTTGTTGCTTATCCCAAGGACTCGAACATCGAGCGCACGCTCGTCATGATCAAGCCGGAGAATTTCACGCGGCCATCGCGCCGGCCCGGCTCGATCCTCGACCTGCTGGCCCGCAGCGGCCTGACCCTGCTTGCCTGCAGGGTGCACCATATGAGCCTGGAGGAGGCCGAAAAGTTTTACGGTCCCAACCGTCCGATTCTTCGGAGGATTTATACGAAGAAGGTTGCCGCCGAGGCCCGGACGCATCTGGGCGGGCTTCTTGACTTCGAGATCGGCGGCAAGCAGGCGGCCACGATCGGACGGCTGCTCGGCCCGTCGGCGGGCGACGACCAGTTCGAGAAGATCATCAGTTTCATGTCCGGCGTCCCGGCGCAAAACGCCACGCCGGCGCAGCGAAAGAAACCGGGGCCCGCGAAGCTTCTCCTGCTGGTCTACGAGGGGAAGGATGCGGTGGCACGGGTCCGCACCCTGCTTGGGCCCACGAACCCCGCCAATGCGGAGCACGGCACCATTCGCGCCGAATTCGGCCAGTCGATCATGGTGAACGCCGCGCATGCCTCCGATTCGATAAAAAACGCCCGCCGGGAAACGGCGATTGTCCGCCCCGGGGAAAACAATATCCGATCGATCATCGGTCAATACTACGGAAAGGCAGAATGAGCACCACAGAAAGGTTGAATAACACTATGCAGCTCGCAGAACGCACCCAGAAAATCGCGCCTTCGCTGACGCTATCGGTGGACAGCAAGGCCAAGTATCTCAAATCCGAAGGCGTCGACGTCATCGGATTTGGCGCGGGCGAACCCGATTTCGACACCCCCGACCACATCAAGCTGGCCGCCGCTCAGGCGCTGGCCGAAGGTTTCACCAAGTACACTCCCGCCGCGGGCATGCCTGAGCTGAGGCAGGCGATCGCCGAAAAACTGAAAAACGACAACCACATCGATTACAAGCCCTCCCAGGTCGTGGTGACCTGCGGCGCGAAGCACGCCTGCTACAACGCGATCATGGCCGTGTGCGATCCGGGCGACGAAGTGGTCATCCCGGCGCCCTACTGGACCAGTTATCCGGAAATGGCGCGGCTGGCCGGCGCGGAGCCGTACATCGTTGAGACGACCGAGGAAAACGGCTGGAAGATGACCGCCGCCGAGTTCCAAAACGCGATCTCGCCTCGCACGCGCATGGTGATCCTCAACACGCCTTCAAACCCGACCGGCGCCGTTTATTCGGAACAGGAACTGGCCGAACTGGTCGAGGTCGCGCTGGAGGACGACATCTACATCCTTTCGGACGAGATCTACGAGAAGACGATTTATGACGGCGAAAAGCACATCAGTGTCGCGTCGTTTTCGAAAAAAGCCTACGATCTGACGCTCACGGTCAACGGCTTCAGCAAGTCGTACGCGATGACCGGCTGGCGCCTCGGCTATGTGGCGGCGGCCGAGCCGATCGCCAAGGTGATTGACACCATCCAGGGTCACACCACCTCGAACCCGACCTCGTTCGCCCAGAAAGGCGCTCTCGCCGCGCTCAAGGAGCCGTCGACCTGCGTCGAGGACATGGTCAAGGAGTTCGACGCGAGGCGGAAGCTCATCATGAAGAAGCTGAGCGAGATTCCCGGCATCAGTTGTGTCGAGCCGAAGGGCGCGTTCTATGTGTTCCCGAACATTTCGAGCTTCGGCCTGAGCTCCACCGACTTCTGCACGAAGCTGCTGGATGAGAAACAGGTGGCCGCGGTCCCGGGCATCGCGTTCGGCGACGACCGCTGCATCCGGCTCTCATACGCGTGCAGTCAGGAAACGATCGAGAATGGTCTCCAGCGCATCTCGGCGTTCTGCGCAAAGCTTAAATCGTAGGGAGGTTGGTATGGGGTCCGCCAAAGTCCAGGCTCCCGCGGGGGAGAAGATCGTCCTGCGCAACCAGACCCTGCAGGTTCCGGACCAGCCGGTCCTGCCTTTCATCGAGGGTGACGGCACAGGGCCCGACATCTGGCGCGCGTCGCAGGCGGTGTTCGATGCCGCGGTGAAGAAGGCCTATGGCGGCAAGCGCAAGGTCGCGTGGCTCGAAGTGTATGCGGGCGAAACCGCGTTCAAGAAGTTCAAGAACTGGCTGCCCGATGAAACCGTCGAGGCGTTTCAAAATTACCTGGTCGGCATCAAGGGTCCGCTGACCACGCCGATCGGCGGCGGCATCCGCTCGCTCAACGTTGCGTTGCGCCAGATGCTTGATCTCTATGTCTGCCTCCGCCCGGTCCAGTATTTCAAAGGCACGCCCTCGCCGGTGAAGCATCCGGAGAAAATCGACATGGTGATCTTCCGCGAGAACACGGAGGACATTTACGCCGGGATCGAGTACCAGGCCGGATCGCCGGAGGCGATGAAGGTGATAGAATTTTTCAAGAAGGAGTTCCCGAAGGAGTTCAAGAAGATCCGGTTCGGCGCCGAGGCCCCCAACACCGTGGGTGTTGGACTCAAGGCGGTGTCGAAACCGGGCACCGAGCGACTGGTCCGCGCCGCCATCCAGTACGCCCTTCGCAACAAGCGAAAGTCGGTGACGCTGGTGCATAAAGGCAACATCATGAAGTTCACCGAGGGAGCATTCCGCGACTGGGGTTACCAGCTTGCCGACCGCGAGTTCCCCAAGGAAACCTATTCCTGGAGCATTTGGGAGAGAACGAAGAAAGATAAGGGGGAAGCTGCTGCAAACGATGAGATGAAAGCAGCCCAGAAAGCGGGTCGCGTGATCATCAAGGACGCCATCGCCGACATCACGCTCCAGCAGGTGCTGACGCGCCCCGAGGATTTTGACGTGCTGGCGACTCTGAATCTCAACGGCGATTATCTTTCGGATGCGCTGGCGGCCCAAGTGGGAGGCATCGGCATCGCGCCGGGCGGAAATATCAACTACATCACCGGCCATGCCATTTTTGAGGCGACCCACGGCACGGCGCCCAAGTACGCGAATCTCGACAAGGTCAATCCCGGCTCAGTTGTGCTGAGCGGCGAGATGATGTTCCGCTACCTCGGCTGGACCGAGGTAGCGGATTTGATTTTGAAGGGATTGAACGGTGCGATCGCGGGCAAGAAGGTGACGTACGATTTTGCGCGATTGATGCAGGGCGCGACGGAGATCAAGTGCAGCGAGTTTGGTCAGGAAATAATTAATAATATGTAAATTCTTATCTCTTGCAGAGACGCAAAGGCGCAAGGAACGTCTTTTTGACAGGATTTACAAGATTGACGGGATTTTTTCACCGCCAAGACGCCACGTTCACGCCGGCTTTGTCCGCCCACTGCGCCACTTCGTGGACTTGTGGCCAGCCAATACCGACGCGGTTGATTGTTTGGGTCTTTTGGGCCATCCTACCGAGCGATGAACGCTCGGATCAAAGAGGTATTCGTAGCGATCAAAGCTGATCTCTCGGAGCCCGCTTCTGAGGATGAAATCCTGCAAGCCGAAAAAAGGCTGGCGATTACTTTCCCCTCGGAACTCCGCAACTTCTACAGGCTTTGCAATGGCTTTCAGAGGCCAGCAAACGAATGGATGTGGAATTTCTGGCCGCTTCCAGAGTTAAAAACGATGAAAGACTGCGGAGGTACCGCGAGCTTTGAAGTTGAAGAATTAAGCTCAGAGTTCGATCCGGCAAAAATCATCCTATTTGCTGATGTTATGATTGACGCACCTGTTTACGTATTCTTGTGCGATCCACATTCCCCACATCACGAGTGGGTGTTCGCCGACCAGGGGGGAGAGAGTTTTGTGTCAGCGCGAAGCATGGAGGAGTTTTTTAGTAATTTCTGCAATCACCATGATGATATTTTGTTATTCCCGAAAGAGCACAAATAGCAGGGTGAGTGAGATAGGGATCAACACCTTAACAGGTGACTGAGTATGTCCGAAAAATCTCACGAAAACCTGAAGACCATCCACTTTGAAGGGGAGGTGCTGCCGCGTTGGGCTCAGCTGCTCGACTTGGCAGCGAAGCTTTGTCCCGTCCCGGAAGAAACGCGTCGATGGTTCTCAAGATTTACGAATTTTTCAGCGCAGGACGATGCAAAGACGGTGCTGACTCAATGCGAAATTCTCAAGAAAGGTATTCAAGAACACGTTGAAGCGATTAAAACCGAACTTCAGCGGCAGCCCGATGATCAACAGCCGTCGCAAATCTGCGCTGCCTGGATCTATGCGCTGGACACGATGATTCAGCAGGCTTCCTCCAAGAAAAACTGTGTATGGGAGATCGAAGAGGAAGCGCGTGATGAGAAAGACGATCCAGGAGGCGGGGATGTTAAGCTCCGACGGGTGTGATGGAGATCCATCGACTACGCTCGGGATAACACCTTATTGGGATTCGACGCTCATAGACCGCCGCTACAGAGAAGAAACCCTGAGATCACGGCGAGAAGCGTGGATGTCACATGAGGACGTTGGGTCAGTTTTTCACACTCGATTTACGCTGCCAGTTTGCTAGAAACAACCTCACACGATGACAGCAATCGCTCCAAAAACTGCGAACGTTACCATCAAGACCCTGATGTGGATCATCTGGATCGCGATGATGATGGCGCTGCCTCTCTATAAAATCTTTTTAGGGGGTGGGGGAGAGAGGGTGGATACTCACGCGCGGCCCGTGGATCTCTTTGTTCTCAGCTTGTTTTGCGTTCCTCTGCTCGTATCCACGGGAATTCGTTGGCTCATCATTCCGAAATTCAAGAATTCCCTCCGCATTCTCACCCCATTTATCGCGGGTGTTGCCCTGGCTGAAAGTCTCGTATTCTACGGAAAGTTTTTGGTTCCCGAGTTCGAATCCGTTTTCTTCTGGGCCGGTGTTTTAGCGATGGCGCAGTTTGTTCCCGTTTATCGGACGGACCCATAGCACCACCATCGATGAGAGATTCTTCGTCCCGCG
>JAHFSZ010000045.1:7387-19723 GCA_023265515.1 Verrucomicrobiota bacterium | reverse complement strand
CTGACGCCAATGTGCTCGTAGCGCGACTGGAGCTCGTGGAGTTTGCCCTCAGTCTGGCGAAGTTTCTCGTTGTACCGGACGATCGTCACGTTGGCGGTCATCAACTCGCCGAGCTCCTGGTGCAGTTTGAATGGGTTCTCCCCGCCCGAGGCGTTCCGAATCCGGTTGAGTCTTGAATCCTCGGCTTTGAGGGCGCGATCCAGGATGGCGGAGGAAACGTCGTCCGTGGATTTGGCCAGATTTTTCCGGTAGCGGAGCACGGCGGGACCGGCGATCAGGCCCGCGTAAATGCAGGAAAGGAGCGAATTGGCCCCCAGCCTGTTGGCGCCATGGTACTGGTATTCGCATTCGCCGACGGCGAAGACCCCGGGGATATTGGTCATCTGGTTGTAGTCAACCCAGAGCCCGCCCATCGAGTAGTGGACTGCCGGAAAAATCTTCATCGGCTCGTGGTACGGATTTCCACCGGTGAATTTCTCGTAAATCTCCAGCACGCCGAGCAGCTTGCGGCGCAGTGTCGCCTCGTCGATATGAGAGGCATCGAGATAGACACACGGCTGGCCCTCAACCCGCCAGCCCTGCGTGTAAATAAGCTCGAAAATCTCGCGCGTCGCGATGTCGCGCGGCACAAGATTTTTGTATTTTGGAAATTTTTCCTCCAAAAAATACCACCGCTCGGCCTCCGGAATGTCGCGGGGCTTGCGCTTTTCGTGCTTGTCCTTGGGAACCCAGATACGGCCGCCCTCGCCGCGGACACTCTCGCTGATCAGCCGGAGCTTGTCCGCGCCGGGGATGGCGGTCGGGTGGACCTGCATGAACTCGCCGTTGGCATACTTGGCACCCTGCTGGTAGAGGGCGGAGGCGGCGCTGCCCGTGTTCTGGACGCTCATCGTGCTCTTGCCGAAGACAGCTCCTGGCCCCCCGACGGCCATCACGATGGCGTCCGCCTTGAACGCCTTGAGCTCGAGCGTTCGAAGATTCAGCGCCACGATGCCGCGCGCAATTCGCTCATCGTCGAGGATGGCGGAAAAAAACTCCCAGAACTCGTACTTTTTGACGCGCCCGGCCACCTCATAACGGCGAACCTGCTCGTCAAGCGCGTAGAGGAGCTGCTGGCCGGTCGTGGCCCCGGAGTAGGCGGTGCGATGGTGCAGGGTGCCGCCGAAGCGCCGGAAATCGAGAAACCCCTCCGCTGTCCGGTTGAACGGCACGCCCATCCGGTCGAGCATGTAGATGATCGCGGGAGCCGTGTCCGTCATTCCTTTGACGGGAGGCTGGTTGGCCAGGTTGTCGCCGCCCCGGATCGTATCCGTGAAATGGATCTGGGTCGAATCCCCCTCGCCCTTGACATTGACGGCGGCGTTGATGCCGCCCTGGGCGCAGACGGAATGCGAACGCTTCACGGGGCCAAGGGCAAAAAGATCGACGCTGGCGCCGAGCTCCGCCAATTTCATCGTGGCCGACAAACCGGCAAGCCCTCCCCCGACGACGATGACGCGACCCGTTGCCATCAAGCGCCCCCCTTGAATGAGAGAAGAGCCCAGCATCCGACAAAATAGAGAATCAAACCGAAGGCCAGGCACGAATAGCCGGAAATTCTCTGAGATTTCGCGCCGACCGTGATGCCCCAGGAGATCGCAAACGTCCAAAGGCCGTTGCAAAAATGGAAAACCGCCGCCGCAAGGCCGACGACATAAAACACCAGCACCCACGGCTTGGAGAGTTGGTAAACCATGACGTCGTACATTTCAGCCCCGTGGGCCCGCGTTCCCCAAGTCGTGACCACATGGAAGAGAATGTAAAAAAACAGGAATGCGCCGGTCACCCGCTGGAGGTAGTACATCCAGTTCTTCATATAGCCATAGTGGCGCGCGTTGCTCTTGCCGGTGAACATCACGTAAAAGCCGTAGAGCGCATGGTAGAGGATCGGGATCCAGATCAAGCCCACCTCGAGCGCGATCGCCACGGGCAAGCCCTGAAGCTCGGCGGTGACCCGCCCAAACGCCTCGCGCCCCTGGATGGCATAGGCATTGTGGTAAATGTGCTGAAGAAGGAAGAGGCCAACCGGCACGACGCCGGAAAGCGAATGCAGCTTGCGCAGAAGAAAATGGCGCTCGTCGGGAGTCATCGTTCGGTCAGAAGCTAGAAAGGGCCATTAGCTTTGTCAAAAGTAAACTCCCGAAACATAAGTGACGCTTATTCGCCGGCATGGAGGCCTAATAGCCGGCATACCCCTTCGAAGTTACGGACCACGCTCACGCCGGCCTGCACCGGCTCGTGCGGGTGGATCAACACCGCGGACCAGCCAAGCTTCCGGCACGGCTCGATGTCGTGATGAACGCTGTCGCCGATGTAAAGCAGCTCGGCCGGTTCGAAGTCCCATCGCCGCGCGGCTTCCGCGAAAATCCTCAGATCCGGCTTCTCGCAGCCCACCTCGCTCGAAATGATGACCTCATCCATGACACCGCAAAGCGGAGTGCCGGCCAGTATGCTCCGAAGACGATGGTCCCAGTTGGAAATGATTCCGGTCTTCAGCCCGGCGCGCCTCAGAGCATGGATGCAGTCAAGCGCACCATCATGCAATCTCCAATATTCGGCGCTCGAAAAGCTGACGTACAGATCGTCGAAAAAACCTTCAAAATCCTTCGGGCTCTCCCGCGCCTCCAGCGTCATTCGGACCAGCTTGCGCCACCACTCCTTTTCGGTTTCTTCGTTGGTGAAATCCTTGGGCGTCCGTGTCAGATGGCTCCAGGAACCGCGAAAGGCGGCCTGGAGCATCTCCGCCGGCAGATCAACACCCCACCGTCTCAAGACCAGCGCGTAAATTTCGCCGACAGAAGGGTGCGGATGAAGCAGGGTTCCGCCCACATCGAAGTAAACGCCCTTGATCTGTTTCAGCGGATTTTCCACAGCTCCCCCGCGTCAATGTTGGCGACGGGGTCTTCGAAATACCTCAGCACTTCCGCGACCAAAAAGAGCGAACCGGTCACCAACGCCGGAAGCCCCGCTGCGCGTACTTTTTCCCACACCTCGGGCCAGGATGCCGCGGTCTTGCCTTCTGGAAAAAAATGCTTGAGCACTTCGACCGGCGTGCTCCGTTCATGCGGCAGGGGCACAAGAATCACCGATTCGATTCCGGGGATCCTCCGGAGCGTTTTGGCCATCGCGGCCAGATCCTTGTCGAGCGCCACGCCGAAAACCAGCTGGAACTTCCGGCCGCCGAAACATGCCGCCGCCGTCGGTGCGATCGCTTCCACCGCCTCGGGATTGTGGGCGCCGTCGAGCAGCAGGCGCGGCGTGGTGTCAAGCCACTGAGCGCGACCGGGCCATGAAACCTCCGACAGTCCGCGCTGGATGACTTCAGCCTCGAGGCCCGGAATGGCCGCGCGCATCGCGGCCACGGCAGCCGCCGTGTTCCATCGCTGGTGGTCGCCCAGGAGCGGCGACTGGAATTCATCCAACTCGCCTGCGGTGATGATCCGGAGCTCGCAGCCCGACTCGGATGCTTTACGCCGGATCACGCCGAGCGCCTCCGGATCGCGGCAGGAAGCAACCACCGGCACCCTCGGCTTGATAATCTCCGCCTTTTCGGCGGCAATCGCCTCCACGGTGTGTCCGAGGACGTGCGTATGGTCCAAGGCGATGCTCGTCAACACGGAAACCCGCGGGGTGACGATGTTGGTGGCGTCGAATCGTCCTCCCATCCCTGTTTCCCAGATCACCAGATCGGTTTGTTCGTCGCGAAAATAAAGGAGCGCCAGAGCGGTCGAAATTTCGAAAAAAGTCCCGGGCCAGCCTTGGGACTCGAAAAAAGCCATGTATCGATCCAGGCGCTGCTCAGGAATCGGCCGGCCATTGATCTGGAAACGTTCGCGGTAGCTCACCAGATGGGGCGATGTGTAGAGACCCGTCTTGAGCCCGGCGGCTTCGGCGATCGCCGAACACATCGCCGCCACAGACCCCTTGCCGTTGGTTCCAGCGATATGGACGAACGAAAGCCCGCTTTCAGGATGTCCCAGCTTCGCGGCCAGGCAGCGCATCGGTTCGATGGAATATTTGATGCCGCTCTGGCGCAAGGAAAACAGCTGTTCTTGATAACCCACGGGGATCCGGACCGGCAGGATCAGGAAAAATATTTCAAAAAACTGCCGAGGGTGGCCTTGAGATCTTTGCGGGGGATGATCATGTCGATGAGGCCGTGTTTTAAACAAAATTCCGCCGTCTGAAAACCCTCCGGAAGCTCCTGGTGCGTCGTTTCCTTGATGACACGGGGACCGGCAAAACCGATCATCGCTTCGGGCTCGGCAACGATAACGTCACCGAGCGAGGCATAGCTCGCCATGACACCCGCTGTGGTGGGGTTGGTGAGGACGGAAATGTACGGCAGGCGAGCCTGGGCATGGCGAGCCAGCGCGGCGCTGGTTTTGGCCATCTGCATCAGGCTGAGCATTCCTTCATACATCCGCGCACCGCCGGAAGCAGAAACAAGGATGACGGGCATTTTCTTTTTGGTGCAGAGCTCAATCAGTCGCGTGATTTTTTCGCCGACAACCGAGCCCATGCTGGCTGCGAGAAATCCGAAATCCATGACACCGAGTCCCGCCTTGATTCCGTCGATCGAGCATGTGCCTGTAATGATGGCGTCTTTGAGGCCGGTGGACTCCTGATAGGCCTTGAGCTTCTCGGTGTAGCTTGCCGTGCCCGTGAATCTGAGGGCGTCAACCGAGACCATGTCGGCGTCGCGCTCCGTGAAAGTCTTCTCGTCGGCCAGCATCTGAATGCGTTCGTGCGCCGTGAGCGTCGCGTGATGGTTGCAGCGGGGGCAGACCTTCAGATTGTCCTGGAGGGCTTTCGAGTAGAGCATTTCGCCGCAACTCTTGCACTTGGTGTAAAGCCCGTGCGGAATATCCTTCTTTTTGGTGGCGGCCGAACCCAGTCCCTTGGGCCGGTCAAAAACCCGGGTCGGGGGCTTCTTATAGTGCGTGACGGGCGCGTGCGTTCCCTTCGGAGCCATGATCATTTGTCCTGAAGCCGTCTCCATTCGGGGTCCAATCTAGCTTCGCGCCGCCGTTAAAACCAGCACCTTTTTTGCGCCCGCCGAACGCAGGGTTTTGGCGCACTCTTCGCTCGTGGCGCCCGTCGTCCAGACGTCGTCGATCAGGCAAAGGCCCCGGCCAGCGACCCGTTCCGGGTCCCTGACTTGGTAGGCGCCCTTCTGGTTGCCAAGACGCTCCTGGCGATTCAAGCTTGTCTGGGTGGACGTGTCACGGACGCGCCGCAGTGTCCGCTCCATGAAAGGCCATCCGGTCCAACGGCTGAAGTCCTCCGCCAGGAGGGCCGCCTGGTTATACTCCCTTTCGCGCTCACGCCGGGGATAAAGGGGCACGGGAATGACGGCGTCGATGCCGGACCAGTCCGTCCGCGCCGCCACTCTCCGGATCCACTCTCCGATCAGAACGCGCCAGAAAGTCTGCTTGCCATACTTGAAGCCATGGAGGACTTCCTTGGCCACCCCACGGAGCCGGACCGCGCTCACCGCCCGTTCAAACGACCAATCAAATCCCCGGCAGTGCGGACAATCGTCGAACCCATCGGCGTTTCCGTCCAGTGGCAGACCGCAACACGCGCACATGGGAGGCCTGATATAAGTTACTTTACTTTCACACATTTGGCAGATGAATGGCGTTTCATCGCCGCAGTCCCGTGAACCGCAAAGCTGACAGTGGCGCGGGTAGCAGAGCTCCACCAGGCCACGCCCGAGTATTTCGAGAAAAGCCTTCATGGACCGAGCACAATGAGTCTGCGCGAAAGCTTGGCCAGCAGCCACCACTGCAACAAAAGCGCCGCCAGCGCCATCGAGCTGGACACCAGATCGCCTCCGTAACCAAGCAGCCATTGCCAGTCGGTCGTGTATTGGACAGTCCACTCCATCAGACAGGTGTTCATTTTCAGCACCCAGATCCATCCGGCATGCAGGCCGATCGAAAGATAAAGATTGCCGGTTCCCTGATAGGCCCATGCAAGCATCCACCCGGCGATGAACAGATTCAGAAAACTGAGCACGAATGAATCCAGATGCCGGTTGCCGGAAAGATAATGCGGCAAAAGCAGAAACATGGTGTCCCAATGCACCCCGGCGATCTGGTAGTCATCAGGGGACTTGATGAAGTGAACCAGCGAGTAGAAGAAACTGACGAGGATCACGGCGGCAAGCGGGTTCAGGTCTTTGCGCGCGATGTCAAAAAGAAATCCCCGGAAAAAAATCTCCTCGATGAAGGCCACAACCAGCGCCGCCGCCGTTACCGCCAGCAGACTTTTCACGATTCCAGGCGCGCCGAGCTCTGGATCCAGGCCGCTGAATCCAGCCAAGCCAATCACCGCGGCCAGGAGGCCCAGGACCAGGGCCGAGGTCAAAAAACCAAACCACAACCTCCCCAGCCGGTGCGCTCCGCCCAAGCCGAGACTCTCCCCGGTCCGATACCCCAGAAGCCGGCCCAGCGGGAGGATTCCAAGCAGGGCAAACACCATGACGAGCCGGTTGAAGTACCGGTGGAACTTCTTGCCTGCCAGCCAGTCGACCTGTGGAAAATGCGCGGCAATCTCATGGACGCCCAGGTAAAGCCATGGCGTGATCAGAGCGGCCGCAATCACACACAGCAACAGCCAGCAAGCGACAAGAAAAAGGGCTTTCACGCAGTCTTCGGGGCGGTTCTTTTCTTGACCATGATCAGTTCCGTCCCCGGCTCCTTGCAATTGTATTTCACCTCGTCCATCACCGTTCTGATGAAGTGTGTGCCAAGCCCTCCGGGGCGGATTTCATGAAGCGGTCTTGGGCGAATCGTTGCCGGATCGCACGGCTTGCCATAGTCGCGCAGCGCTACGATCAGATGGTCCTTCGAGCGTGTCACCGTAAACTCGATGTCACAGCCGGGCTTCATCTCGTAAGAGTAGCGCATGATGTTGGTGACCGCTTCGTCGACCGCCAGCACGATCTGGCTCACGGTCAGGTCATCGAATCCCGCCGCCTTCGCGTGTTGTTCAATAAACCTCCGGCCATCGGCCAGATGCTTCGGATCGCTTTGGATCTTCAAATGGTGAGTTTCACTCATACGAACTTTGCCGCGACAAGGGTCAGGTCGTCATGCCGCGGCGCACCCTTCATGAAGGCATCGACGTCGGAAACGATCTTCACAATCAACTGGTCCGGATCGGGCGCGGTCGCGGCCATGACCTGCTCGATGCGCTCCAGACCGAACTCCTGGCGCGATGGATCGCGCGCTTCCAGAAGTCCATCGGTAAAAAAAAGGAAAAGATCGCCGGACTTCAAATCCATTTCTGCGTCCGTGTAGGCGGCCAGTTCGAGGATGCCGAGCGGAATGCCGTCGCCGGAGGGCACGGAATGAAAAACGCCGTTGCGCTTGCAGAGAGGTGAATGATGCCCGGCCAAGGCAAGCCGCATTTTCTTTTGCGTCCGGTTAAAGAAAGCGCATGCCATCGTGATGAAAATACCCCCGATTGGATTGGCACAGAGGAAAACGTTGATTCGGCTCAAAAGTTCAGAAGGAGACGAGCAGTGGGGTGCGATTGCGCGGATCTGCGAGGTTGCCCTCGCCATCTGCAAGGCGGCCGGAACACCCTTGCCCGAAACATCGGCGATGAGAACGACAAAATGATCCCGATCGCACTCCAAAAAATCGTAAAAGTCGCCGCTCACCTCCCGCGCGGGCTCGTAAAAGGCCCTGGTCCGTATGCAATCATCTGCGCGGGGATCCTGATGCGGCAGGAAGCTTTTTTGAATCTGCCGGGCGATGTTCAGCTCCTGCTCAATCCGGTCCTGGTTGCGGATCTTCTCGCTCATCCGCGCGCGCTCGATAGCTGTCGTCGACATCGACGCGAACGCCTGGAAGGGTTCAAGGTCGATTTCGGTGAAGGCCTCCCGACCGATCGGGTTGAGCACTTCCAATACCCCAATCACACGTCCCTGGTGGGTCATCGGGACGGCGAGGATCGCCCGCGTCTGAAATCCCGATTGTTTGTCGACTCCCCCGAAAAAACGAGGGTCCTTGGTCACGTCGGACACGTTGACCGGCTGGCCGGTTTTGACGACGGCTCCCGCGATCCCCGCGCCGGCCGGAATACGGATCTCCTTCACATCCGATGAGGCACCGCCCTGCGCCGTGCAGATCACCAGTTCATTGGTCTTTTCATCGAGCAGCAGAAGTGAGCTTGCCTCCGCCGACATCACCCGCTTGGCCACATCCATGATATTAGCCAGCAACTGGTCGAAGTTCACCATCGAGTTGATCGCGGAGCTCACCTCGATCAGCCCGCGCAGCGAGGCGACCTGGTGACGAAGAACGGACAACTCGTCGATTTTTGGTATTGGTGTCTTCAAAAGAGGAACGAAAACGGGTGGCGGGCGGATGGCGCTTCCCGTTCGGAACGATGTTTAGCGCCGGCCCTTGACCGAATAGGGAACGCCCCGTTTCGGCAGAGTGGTTCGGCCGGCCTGCTCGGGTTCGTCAGCCGCCGCGTTTGCTTTCTTCTTCGAACGAGCAAGCGCCGGCCGTTGAATCGCCGCGGGCTTTTTAGCATGGGCTGCGACGGCCGGTGTCACCTGAGCGACCGGCGTCCGCTCGGGCGCCGGCTGCGGCTTGATCTGCAGCTCCAAAGGCACGGAAACCGGGGCGGGATCGGTCTGTCCCCCCGTGGCGGGTTTGCCCAGGATGGCCGACTCCGGTGGCAGCGGACGGACCTTGCCGCCCCAAATCAGGCGCCACGGTTTTTCAGCAACCGTGGTGGTGAAGATTTTGCCGTAAGTGGTGATTACTTTCAGGTTGGCGAGGCAATTGCGGATCTGGTCCTGGGCCTCCTTCGAGCCGATCGTATCCATGGCACGCTCCGCGCTGTTCAGGGCGTGATCCATCTTGTCCGTCAATCCCGGCAACCGGGCATCCAGCTCCTTGGTGATGCGGTTGAGGTTCTCCGCCGTCACCTGCAGATCGTCGATCAGCTTCTGGCCGGAGGAAATCAGCTTTTCCATCTGAGCGGGGTCATTGCCCACGAGGAGGTTGCCCGAAAGCGGCGCGCTTCCCGGAGGACCCGGACGGATTTCGATGTATTTCTCGCCGATAAAACCCATGGTGTTGATGGTCACCTCGGTTCCCTGCGTCAGGTCCACCGGCTTGTTCAAATCGGCCACGACAAGGATGTTCTTTCCCTTGCCCAGTTTCTCCCTCTCCGAGCTGTTTAGCACCTCGACCCGGTCGACTTTTCCGACCAGGGCGCCTCCGAAGCGGACGGGCGCGCCCGCATCCAGCCCGTTGACAAAATTGAAAACGATCCTTACCTGATCGGATTTCGCAAAGCTGAATTTTCCGATCCTGAAGAGCATCACCAGCGCAATGAAGATGCAGAATGCAACCACGAGGAGCGCGACAATGATGTTGGTTCTGAGTCTAGGCTTCATGGATCACCCCAATAGGTTCTTCAGGTAATCATCGCTGGAGAGCCGCAGGGGTATGGGCCCGTCGGCTTCGCCATTGATGAATTGTTTCACGATCGGATTGTCCAGAGACTTGATATACTCCGGCGTCCCACTGGCGACAAGTTTTCCCTGAAAAAGCATGACCATTTTGGTGGCAATTCGGAACGCGCTCGCCATGTCGTGTGTCACAACCACCAGCGTCATTCCGAGCTTTCGGCTCAGGTCGACCATCAGAGTGTCAATGACGGCGGTCATCACCGGATCGAGCCCGGCGCTCGGCTCGTCGCAAAAAAGCAGTTCAGGGTCCATCGCAATGGCACGGGCAAGACCAACCCGTTTCTTCATGCCGCCGCTGATCTCGGAAGGCATCATGTGCTCGAAACCGGTCAGGCCGACCAGTTCGAGTTTGATCTTGACCATGATGTTGACCACTTCCTCCGCAAGTTTCGTATGCTCGAGAATGGGGAGCGAGACGTTTTCTCCGACAGTCATCGAGTTGAACAGCGCACCGCTTTGAAAGAGCATGCCGAACTTCTTGCGCATTTCGGTGAACACCCTCTCGTCCATCCGCGTGATATCCTGGCCGCGGATCCAAATTTCCCCGGAATCCGGTTTGGAAAGCCCGATGATCTGGCGCAGGAGCGTGCTCTTGCCACAGCCGCTTCCTCCCATGATGACCAGCACGTCGCGTTTTTTGACGGTAACGCTGATTCCGTCGAGGATCGGCCGCCCGTTGAAGGCCTTCACCAGGTCGCGAACGACGATCATGTCATCAGGGTCAGATTTAGAGGGCATAGTAAAAAACTCCCGTGAGCAGGCAATCCGCCGCGATGATGCTGACAATCGAGGCCACGACCGCCTGTGTGGTCGCCTTCCCAACGCCGTCCGCGCCGCCCTGCACCGCAAAGCCGCAGTAGCAGGCGATGGTCCCCACCAAAACCGCAAATACTTCGGTCTTGATCATCCCGGTGTAGAAATCCTTAAGCGCCAGGGCATGGATGGTTCTTTCGATGTAAAGGTCCGCGGGGATCTGCAGGCTGAAATGGCCGAAGAGGAATCCGCCGAACATCCCGACGATCTCGCAGAGCACGGTGATGCAGGGCAACATGACCATCATCGCCAGCAGCCGCGGGGCAACCAGGTAACGGATCGGGTCGATGCCCATCACCTGGAGCGCCTCGATCTCCTCGGACACTTTCATCGTGCCGAGCTGGGCGGTCACCGCCGCACCGGAGCGGCCCGCCATGACAATCGCCGAGAGCAGCGGCCCGATTTCCCGGACGATGGAGACTCCGACGATGTCCGCGACAAAACTGCCGGCGCCGATCTGAACCAGCTGGTAGGCGCTCTGGATGGCAAGAACCAGCCCGATGAAGAAACAGACCATCGTGACAATGGGGATCGCTCCGACCCCGATCTCCACCATTTGGGCAAAGATCTCGGTGACCTTGGGGAACTGACCTCGAAAGCAAGCGAGGATCGCCCAGTAGAAGGATCGACCCGAGAGGACCAGATAATCGCCCAGTTTGCTCATCGGCGAACATCACTTCAGTTTTTCAACCGCCTGCTCTTCCGAATCGTAAATGGCGAAAACCTGGTGAAGGCGCGCGACTTCAAACACGCCGCGAACCTGGACGCTGAGTCCGGCCAGCGCGAGCTTGCCCCCATAAGATTTCATCTGCTGGTAGAGGTCAATGATGGTGGCCAATCCGGAGCTGTCGATGTACTTGACTTCCGCGAGATTGAGAATCACGCAGCCGGGTTTTTTCTTGGCCACCTCGGTCAACTTTTGCTTCAGCGTTGGAGAGTGATAAAGGTCGATTTCGCCGCCCAGATCGACGACCGCCCCCTGATGAATGTCCTCAACCTTGAAATCCATAAACGAGCACCCATTAGCGAAGAAAGCGGCAGCCAAGTCAAACCTAAAGGGCTTGAATTCAGGCTAAAACAGCGATCTTTCAGAGCTTCAGGTTGGGGGCGATGTCAATGACCGCGGACCCGGACTTCACTCGATGAAACGCCAGGGCCGCGATCATCCCCGCGTTGTCCGTGCAGAGATGCGCCGGGGCCATGTGAAGAGCCAGGCTTGCTCCGTCACACCGTTGTTTCAAAAACTCGCGCAGCCGGCTGTTGCAGCTAACGCCTCCCGATGCAGCCACCGCCCGAACCTTCATGGCCCGGGCCGCGCGCAGAGTCTTTTCGACCAGGACCTCGATGATAGCCTCCTGATATGAGGCGCACAAATCCTCGAGCGGGAAATGAGGATTTTTTTTGATGTAATACGCGAGCGACGTTTTTACACCGCTGAAGCTGAAGTTCCAATCATCGGAGTCAAGCATGCCACGGGGGAACGGAACAGCCGCCCGGTTACCCCGCCGCGCGTGCTCGTCGATGAGCGGGCCCCCCGGATATCCGAGCCCCAAGAGCCGGGCGCCCTTGTCAAACGCCTCCCCGGCCGCGTCATCCACGGTCTGACCGAGCACGCGGTACTCATCATACCCGGACGCATGCGCCAAGATCGTGTGGCCGCCGCTGACAATCAATGCGATGAATGGGTCTCGCATCGGCGCGTCAGTCATCACAAACGGCGAATAGAGATGCGCTTCCAGGTGATTGATCGGGATCAGCGGCCTGTCAAGCGACATCGCCAGGCCCTTCGACGCTGAAAGCCCCACGAGCAGGGCGCTGGGCAAGCCCGGCCCGTAGGTCACCGCGAGTGCATCGATCCGCGCGGCATCCACGCCAGCTTCCTCGAGCGCTTTGGCCACCACTGGCCCGATGAGTCGAAGATGTTGACGGGAGGCAAGCTCCGGAACCACACCGCCATACGCCGCATGCAAATCAACCTG
>JAHFSZ010000045.1:4158-7287 GCA_023265515.1 Verrucomicrobiota bacterium | reverse complement strand
GCGCGCTGGATGAGAAGCGCCCGCTGATCTTCTTCGGTGACCGGGACGAGGATGTCGGGGGTGACGCCCTTCTCGTGAATCACCTTGCGGCCCGGCGTGTAGTACTTCGCGGTGGTCAGGCGGATTGCCGATCCGTCCGGCAGGGGCAAAACGCTCTGGACGGATCCCTTGCCAAAGCTCATTTCACCGACGATAACGGCGCGCTTGAGATCCTGCAGGGCGCCTGCCACGATTTCGGAGCCGCTGGCGCTGCCACCGTTGATCAGCACGACGATCGGATAGTTCGGATGGCGCTCGTTGCCTTTGGCGCTGTAGATGTGGCGCTCAACCTGCCGGCCTTCGGTGTAAACGACCATTTCATTGCGGGGCAGGAATTTGCCGGCCACCTCGACGGCGGATTCCAGAAGACCACCCGGATTATTGCGCAGATCGATGATCAAAGCCTCTATCCCCTGTTTTTCGAGCGTTTGAAGAGCCTTCTCGAATTCATCGTCGGTGGGGCCGTTGAACTGCGTAACGCGGATGTAGCCGACCTTGTTGTCGAGCATCTTGGCGTCCTTGACGCTGTCGACCTTGATGATCTCGCGTGTGATCTTGACGTCCTTGACCTCCTTGAGCTTGGAGCGGAGGATTCGCAAGGTGACAGCCGTGCCCGGCTTGCCGCGCAAAAGTTTGACGGCATCTGGCAAGGTCAATTTATCGGTGGAGGTCCCTTCGACCGCGATGATTTTATCGCCCGGCATCAGTCCCGCCTTCCAGCCCGGCGTATCTTCCATCGGCGCAATGATGGTGATGATATTGTCCTTCATCCCGATCTGGATGCCAATGCCACCGAACTGGCCCTCGGTCTCCGAGCGCATATCGTCGAACGATTCCGGCTCCATGAACTGGCTGTGCGGATCGAGCGAATTGAGCATCCCCTTCAGGGCGCTGTAGGTAAGCTGCTTGTAGCTGGTATTGCCCCCATCGACATAATCCTTGCGGACAATTTCCATGACGCGCGTCAAAAGCGCGACGTTGGCGTAGGCGGAGTCCTTTTCCTTGTCGTCGGAAGCGGCGCTGACCTGGAAGACTTTGACCACCAAGACAAGGTTCGTCAGCGCAAGCGCTGCAAGCATTCCAACCAAAAATTTCTTTTTCATGGGACTCTTTTAAAAACTAACCGAAAACCGGCGCTTGTCGACTGGAATTTGGCGGCGAAAAGCTCTTTCGCATTAAAACATTTTAACCCTGCTTCTGACTGGACGGATCGTGGCCTTGAAATAGTCGATGGTCACGCGCATTCCCTCCTCCAGGGAAACGCGCGGCTCCCAGCCGAGATGTTTGCGGGCACGGGAAATATCCGGCTGGCGCACTTTTGGGTCATCGACCGGCAAAGGTTCATGCTCGATCCGGCTGCGCGAGCCGGTCAACTTGAGTATGACGCGGGCGAAGTCGAGCACCGTCATCTCTCCGGGATTTCCCACATTGACCGGGTCATTTTCGTCCGAGAGCGCGAGCCGGTAAATCCCCTCCATCAGGTCGCTGACAAAACAGAAGCTTCGCGTCTGGAGCCCGTCGCCAAAGACGGTGAGCGGTTTGCCTTTCAAGGCCTGGCTGATGAACGCGGGCACCACTCGGCCGTCTTCGAGCCTCATCCTGGGACCGTAAGTGTTGAAAATGCGCACGATCCTGGTGTCGACCCCGTGCGCGCGATGATAGGCCATCGTCATCGCCTCCGCAAAACGCTTGGCTTCATCGTACACGCCGCGCGGGCCGATCGGATTGACGTTCCCCCAATAGTCCTCCGCTTGCGGATGGACAAGCGGGTCACCGTACACCTCCGAGGTGGACGCGAGCAAAAAAGTCGCCTTCTTTTTTTTGGCCAGGCCGAGAGCTCTGTGCGTGCCGAGCGCGCCAACCTTCAGCGTCTGGATCGGAAACTGCAGGTAATCGATCGGACTGGCCGGCGATGCAAAGTTGAATACGAAGTCAACGCGGCCCGGGACGGAAATGTAGTTGGTGACATCCTGTTTGACGAGTTTGAACGACGGGTTGTTACGCAGATGGCGGAGATTTTTTGGCGTGCCAGTGATATAGTTGTCGATGGCGATCACGCGGTGGCCCTCTTTCAAAAGACGGTCCACCAAATGCGAGCCGAGAAAGCCCGCGCCTCCCAATACGACTGACACTTTTTTTCTCACGCTCGATGGCCCTTCATCACATGCGTTGGTCCGCAGTCTCTTTGTTCTGGATGTACCAATCAATCGTTTTTCGCAACCCGTCGCGAAGAGATGTCGGCGGCTGCCACTTCAGCTCCTGCTTCATCCGCGTGACGTCGAGCAGCTTGCGCATCTGGCCGTCGGGTTTCTCCGCGTTCCAGCGAAGTTTTCCCTTGAATCCCGTCAGCTCACGGACCAACTCAACCAGCTCGCGGATCGAGGTGCCAATCCCCGTTCCGATATTGATCGGTTTGGAATCGTCGTAAACCTCGGCGCTACGCAGGATTCCAGCGGCGCAATCCTCAACATAGAGAAATTCGCGAATTGGCTTGCCCGTCCCCCACACCTCCACCTCCGGTGCGTCCTGCTGAACGGCATCGACGAATTTCTTGATCAGCGCCGATACGACGTGGGCCCGGCGGATGTGAAAAGTGTCACGCGGACCGTAGAGATTGGTCAGCAGGAGGTGAATGGCGTTGAAGTTGAATTCTTTCCGGTACGCCCAGCCCTGGACAGCCATCATTTTTTTGGTGAGCCCGTAGTTGATGACGGTTTCGTGCGGTGGCCCATCCCAGAGTTGATCCTCCTTCAGATCTCCCTCCAGGTAGCCGGGATACGAGCAGGCCGTTCCGATGCCGACAAACTTGCCGACGCCTGCGGCCCTCGCCGTTTCCATCAGGTTCGCGCCCATGACAAGATTTTCATAAAAGATTTTCCCCGGATGAAGCTGATTGATCCAGATGCCGCCATAAAAGGCGGCGCAATGGATCACGACATGCGGCTGGGCGTCCCGCATCAGCCTTTGGCATGCATCGGGCAAAACCAGATTGTAGTCCTTCGAGCGGGGGATGAAGACTTTGACGCTGGGCTCCTTGACCTGGAGCTGTTCGACGATGAATGACCCGAGAAACCCGGCGCCGCCGGTCAC
>JAHFSZ010000045.1:0-4058 GCA_023265515.1 Verrucomicrobiota bacterium | reverse complement strand
ACGTTGGTTTCGAAACCGAGCTTGCGGATCTTCTCGTAGCTCACCTCGTAATTGCGCTGATCCTCATCTTTGCCGACCTCCGCGAAGTGCAGGTAAAAATCGAGTTTCTCTCGAAGCTTCAACGCGATGTCCTCCTTGCTGAAGTTCATGCTTTCGTTGCCCACATTGTAGACCTCACCTTTCATCTTCGGATGGTTTTCCAGCGCGAAAATGAAGGCGCGGGTCATGTCCCGCACATGGATAAACGTCCGTTTGAAATGCTTTTCATAGATGATGAGGTTCCGCTCTTTCAGGGCGCGGTAGACGAAATCATTGATGAGGAGGTCGAGCCGGAGGCGGTTGGACACCCCAAACGCCGTCGCGAACCGGTAAACCACGGCGCCCGCCTCCTGCATGATCTTCTCGGCACGCGTCTTGGTAATGCCATAGGCCGTGAGGGGATTGAGCTGCGTGCGCTCGGTGCAGAGATCGCCGAGGATGGCGCCGTAATTGCTCCCCGTCGAAGCATAATAGAGCTCCTGGTTTTTCTTCGCCAACTCGACGATGTGACGGGTGATGCCGACGTTGATCTGTTCGGCAAGCTCCGGCTCGCGCTTGCACGCGGGATATCCGACCAGCGCCGCGAGATGAATGATAGCATCCCGGCCCTCGATCGCCTCCTCGACGACCTTCCGATCCCGCAGGTCCGCCTTCCGAAACTCAAAATTCTTGTTGGCGAAGCACGGCAGAAGCCCCCGCCCGCCAAACATCAGCGAGTCGACCACCCGGACCGCGTGCCCTTGTTGAAGAAGTTCGAACACCAGCCCACAGCCCACGTACCCCGCACCGCCTGTCACTAATATTTTTTTCATAAATGATAAATGTTAAATGATGCTAAATCATTTGGCTCCGAGGCCATGCAGCACGATCGGAATCGTTTCCAGGAGGATTTTCAGGTCCAGCCAGATCGACCAATTGTCGATGTACTCCAGGTCGAGCTTTACCCAGTCCTCGAACTGCTTCACCTCGTTGCGGCCCCGGATCTGCCAAAGCCCGGTAATGCCCGGCTTGACGCTCAGGCGCCGGCGGTGCGCCAGATTCTCAAAACGCTCGGTCTCGTAGACCGGCAGCGGCCTGGGACCAACCAGGCTCATATCACCCAGCAAGACATTCCAGAGCTGGGGAAGCTCGTCAAGACTGGTCCGGCGCAGAAAGCGCCCGATCTTCGTGATGCGCGGATCATTCTCCACCTTGAAAACAGGCCCGGACATGATGTTGAACATCCGGAGCTCCTCCTGCCGCATCGCGGCGTTCGTGACCATCGATCGAAACTTTAACATGGTGAACGTGCGCCCGCGCCGCCCGCTGCGAAGCTGGGTGAAGAAAACAGGCCCTGGCGAATCCACCCGGATGGACGCGGCGATGAGAAAAAAAACGGGAAACAAAACAATCAGTGCGACAAGCGAAACGACAAGGTCGACGAGGCGTTTGACCAAAAGTTGCCATGAGTCTCCGGGCGTGCTTTTAAAAATCAGCAACGGGCGGCCGGAAAGCTCGTCAAACTCTGCGCGGGCGATGCTGGTCCGGATAAAATCCGTCACCACCCAAACCTCAACCCCTTCGCGCTCGCACGCGTTGACCAGCTCCTGCACCTCGAGAAATGGCAGCTTCACCGAACTCACCAGCACGCAGTCGACATGATGCTGATCGAGCATTTCCTCGATCCGCTTGGTCAGATGGTTGTCCTGAGTCACCTCGCCCACAAAAACGGGCGGCACGTGCATCAGCTGCCGGACCTCCTCCTGAAGCCCTGCCACCTCCTCCTTGGCGGCGACCAGGAGAAACGCGAGCTCGTCCCATTTGAGGTGGGTGAGCCATTGCCGCCATGTCGGCCGCGTCAGAAATTTCGTCCCGAGGATCGCCAGCGCAAATGGAAAAAACAGGATCGTCACGCCGCGCGCGATATCCGAGGCCTTCATGATGTACAAAAACGCCATGAGCACGACGGTGATCGTCACCAGGCATTTGATCAGGCTCTTGAAGTACGGCAGCTCCGCCCGGCGCTGGGAACACTCGTAGAGCTGGCTTTGCGAGAGGACGACGACGGCCGTGGGAATCAGGAAAAAAAGAACCCATCCGAAGCTGTCCAAGCTTGCGATCGGCGGGATATTCGGCACTAGCGATGACAGCATGAAGCGGAAAAAGTGGGCGCTCTCAAAGGCGATGACCAGCAGGGCGAGATCCACGAGCATCTCGGTATTACGGAAGGAGCGATGGATGCTGCCGGGCATATCTTATTTCGTGTACCGTGTACCGTGTACCGTGTACCGTGAGCCGGAGCGTGTCCGATCTGAACCCAATGAAAACCGGAAAAACCTCATAGGAGCTTCACTGATTCTCGGGGACAAAGAGTTGGAACTTCGGCACGGCGGATTCCAGGAAGATTTTCATCAATTTGAGCGTATCGCCCTCATCGCCCGGCTGAACGACCGCAGCCAGCGTCACGTACGCCCAGCGGTGGCTCTTGCCATAGGCGATGCGGTCCCAGGATTCCCGAAAGGTCATCGTGTTCTTATAGGGCGTCATAATGTCTTTTCCCACAAACCAATACAAGTATAATAGCTTTTGCGGCTTGCCTCCGCCGGTCTTGAGATTGCCGGGGACGTAAGCTTCCAGCTTCATGACGTCGAGTTTGTAGGGCTTCGGCTCGGCGACGCGGATGGTCACAATGTCCGTGACCGGCTGCAGCTGCCACCCCTGGCCGCGGAGGCACATTTCGGGTGGATGGATGCTGGTGCGGTCCTTTCCACTCAGCACGATGCTCAGAAAGAACCCGAGCTTTCCGTCCGGCGAGAGATAGATTTTCCTGGCGAACTCCGTGTCCTCGCCCAGGATGTCCTTTTCGACCTGCGCCACTTTGGCCGGGTAGCCTGGCCAGCCAACAATCTCGTCGGGCAGTTCCATTTTGACGCCGGCCACGGGCTCCTGGTGGACGTTCACCGTTTTACCGATGATAAACATCGCCGTCAGGACCATGAAGACAACAACGGCGCAGGCCAACAGCCTTGAATTCACCCCGCTCTTCATTTCGCCGCATCCCCTTTGCGATCAGACGGCTTTTCCAGCCGTTTCCGTCCATCCATGTCGAGAAGGTTGCCAACACCAAAGAGGCAGAGCAGCACCACCACGAAGATCACAAATCCGCCCCAGTCATGAACTCTTTTTCCAGCCGCCTGGCCGAACCAGTCCGCCGTGATAATGATCAGCGTCACCCGGATGATGTTCCCCAGCACCGCCAAGGGGATCGCCGCGAGGAACAGAACCAGCCTTTTCCACGCTTTCTCCTGAGTCAGATATCCAAAGACGGCTCCGATGCAAAGCAGTGTGGTCAGTGAACGGATGCCGCTGCACGCCGCGGCGACATCGTATTGGAACCGGCCGCCGGCATCGAAGATCTGTGAACCCACTTTCCGGACAGCGATGCCCAGCATCTTCGCGATCAAGACGGAGGCGTCGGTCACTAATAGTCTCAATGGGAAAGCAACCTGCTGCTCCAGGAAGTTGAATGGGATCATGAAAATCAGGATCGCCGCCGGGAAGATTAGGAACCGCGCCTTCCTCCATCCGATGAAGAGCCACGTCAGGGACCAGAGCAGAAGGATCAATGAGAGCACGGAGAGCCTCGGCTGGGCCCCGCGCATGCCGACCCAGTGCATCAAAAGAGCCAGGCCGACTCCGGTCAGGGCGGGCCAGCTTAACGACATCGGCTGCTCGGCGATCTTTTTCCGGTTCCAGTAAACGAGGAAGCACGACAGGAACGGAACCAAAGGCCCGTGCGAGACGTCAAAAACTTCCGTATTCCAGACATGCCAAAGCCAGTCCCAGAGGCTCCGGCTGTTCCGGTCGGCCACCTGGATCGTCGAAGTACCCTGAAAGTGGTACATGAGCCCGATGAAAACGAGCAGGATCGACGCGATGACGAAAAACAATCCGGGTGTCGCTTTGGAAACTTGTGCGGGGGCTAAATCGTTCTGGCTCATGGGATTCGGTGCACGGCTTTTCAAGAAGAAACAGTATAC
>JAHFSZ010000044.1 GCA_023265515.1 Verrucomicrobiota bacterium | reverse complement strand
CCATGGCGTGGGGTTTCTATGCAGTCATTCCGGCTTCTGCTTCCTGCCTTCTGACTCCTTGAACAAAAACTCGGTGACTTCTTTCCAAAAGGGAGCGGTGGGGTCGAAGTTGAAGGTGTTGTGGGTGGCGAGGGGCTGGAGCCAGAGTTTTTTGGGACCGTGGTAGTTGTCGTAGAGTTTTTGGGTGAAGCGGTTGGGGATGACTTCGTCGCGGCCGCCCATGAGAAAAGCAATGGGCGGCAGTCCCGTTGGGGTGTGTCCCTCACGGGGGCCGGCTAGTTTTTGGAGGGCCTCGTCAGAGGCGTAGCGGTCCTTCAACAACCAGCGGACGGGCAGGATCGGCATGTGGGCGGCGCCGAGATCGGCCAGGTTGTTGAACGGGGCGATGAAGAACATGCCGGCCACCGAGTCGGGCCTTTGGGCGGCGACCTGCGATGCGACGGCGGCGCCAATGGATTCGCCGAGAAAATAAGTCCGCGGCGGCGGGATGCTCTTGAGCTTGTCGCCGGCCTTCAGATCGTCAAGCGCCTCGAGGGCGGCGTTGACTAAGGTAGTTTCGCTGGGAGTTCCAGGCCGCGAGGCATAGCCGGGGTACTCGAGCAAATAAACGTCCCAGCGATGGGGTTGAAGGCTGGACTGGAAGGCGCTGACATAATAGTCGCACCAATGGGCGTGGTTGGCGTTGCCATGGAGGACGATGATCCGGCTGTTCGCCGGAGGCTTTGGGTGATGTGCAACCCAGCCGATCAGCTCCCCTTTCGAATTGCGCCACGGTTGGAGCCCGACGTCCGCTGTTTCCGTCAGCACCTCGGATTCCGCGAACCGCGACGGGTAGTAAATCATCCGCCGCTGGAAGACATAAACAAGAAGGACCAGGCCAAGATAGAATGCCAGGACGCCGCCAAACAAAACGCAAAGGGTCTTGATCACCTACGTATATTTCAACACTTCCTCGATGGTGGTCTCACCGTCGAAGATGTTGCGAAGGCCGTCCTGGCGGAGGGTGACCATGCCCTGCTCCATCGCTTTCTGGCGGATGACGACGGCGGGCGCGCGGCCGTTGATGAGCTCGCGGATGGGGTTGGTCATCTTGAGAAGCTCAAAAATTCCCTTGCGGCCCTTGTAACCGGTGTTGTTGCAGGCCGTGCAGCCGCGGCCGTAGACGAACTGCTTGTCGCCGACCTCGCTGGGTGAGAGGCCGATCTGGCGCAGGATTTCCTCGGTGGGCTCGTAGTGGGTCCTGCACGCGGGACAGATTTTGCGGATGAGGCGCTGGGCCAGGATCGCCTCCATGGAGGAGCTGATCAAAAAAGGTTCAACACCCATGTCGATCAACCGGGTGACGGCGCCGGCGGAGTCGTTGGTGTGGAGCGTCGTCAGCACGAGGTGGCCGGTGAGCGAGGCTTGGATGGCGATCTGCGCGGTGGTCAGGTCGCGGGTCTCACCGATCATGATCTTGTCGGGGTCCTGCCGGAGAAACGACCGGAGGATGCGCGGAAAGGTCAGGCCAATGGTATCGTTGATCGCAACCTGCAGGACGCCTTCGATGTCGTACTCGACGGGTTCCTCGGCGGTGAGAATCTTTTCCTCGATCGAATTCATGCGGTTGAGGGCCGAGTAGAGCGTGGTGGTCTTGCCAGAGCCGGTCGGGCCGGTGACGACGAAAATGCCGTTGGGCTTTTGGATGATTTCACAGATTTCGTCGAAGATGTGTTTTGGAAGGCCGATTTGCGCGAGATCCAGCGAGACGACGGATCGGTCCAAAATACGGAGCACCACGCTTTCGCCCCAGGACGTTGGCAGGGTGGAAACGCGAAGGTCGATCTGGCGGCCGGCGACGGAGAGGCAGATGCGGCCGTCCTGCGGAATGCGGCGCTCGGCGATGTCGAGGTTGGCCATGACCTTGATGCGGGAGGTGACGGGAAGAGACATATGCTTGGGCGGACCGCGCATTTCATAGAGGGCGCCGTCCACGCGGTAGCGGATCTTGAACTCCTGCTCAAACGGCTCAAAGTGGACGTCGCTCGCCTTGTCGAGAATGGCCTGTTTGAGGACCAGGTTGACAAATTTCACGATCGGAACCGCGTTGGCCCCCTCCTCCAGAGCATGGATGTCATCGGTACGGCTAAGGGCCTCGCCCATCTTCGCCATGTCAAACTGGTTGAGGACCTGGAGCATGTCACCGAGGGTTTCCTCGGAGTCGCCGTAATATTTCTTAAGGATTTCCTCGACCTGGGCCGGCTTGGCGACGAAAAGCTCGACGGTCTTGCCGAGCACAAAGGAGAGCTCATCGACAATGTTGTGGTTGAGAGGATCCTTCGCGACGACGGCCACGGATTCGCTGGAAACGCGGATCGGAACCACCTCGAACATGCGGGCGGAACTGGCTGGCACAGAATTGATGATCTCATCGGACAGTTCGCCCATGTCCTTCAAATCGACAAATTCCGTGTTGAGGTAGTCGGCGACGAAACCGCAAACATGCTCGGCATCAAAGTAGTCGAAGTCGATGATGATGGCGGCGATCGATTTTCCGGTGCGGGCATGCTCCTCCTCCACTTCGGAAAGCTGCTTGGAATCGAGCAGTTTCCGCTCGCGCAGGATTTGGACAAACAATGGACTATACTCGTCGAACATCGTTATCTCTTCCTCGCCAAATCCTCTTCGGTCAGCCGCTTGAGGACCGATTGCGGATCCTGGGCCTTGGTGATCGTTTCGCCGTACGGGATCAAGCCCCGGCTGTAGAGGTCGATCAGGCTGCTGTCGAGCGTCTTCATGCCGAGGTTGGCGCCCGTCTGGATGTCCGAAGTGAGGCGGAACGACTTGTTGTCGCGGATGAGCGCGGCGATCGAAGGTGTCATGATCATGATCTCAAATGCCGCCACGCGCCCCCTTCCGTCGGCCTTCGGTATCAAGAGCTGGGAAATGACTGCCTGCAGGGTGCCGGCCAGCTGGGTGCGAATCTGCTCCTGGGCGTTTTCGGGAAAGGCGTCCACGATGCGGTCGACGGTGCGGGCTGCCCCTGTCGTATGCAGGGTGCCGAAGACCAGGTGGCCGGTCTCCGCGGCGGTGATCGCCGCTTCCATGGTCTCCAGATCGCGCATTTCACCGACCATGATGATGTCGGGGTCCTGGCGGAGGGCGCGCCGGAGACCCTCGGCGAAATTGGGCACGTCGACGCCGATCTCGCGCTGGATGACAACGCTCTTTTTGTGGTCGTGAAAGTATTCGATCGGGTCCTCCAGCGTGATGATGTGGCAGTCGCGTTCCTCATTGATGATGTTGATCATGCTGGCAAGGGTGGTGCTTTTGCCGGATCCGGTCGGGCCCGTGACCAGGACCAGGCCCCGGGGTTTGTAGAGCAGTTCCTTGAGCATCGGCGAAAGGCCAATTTCCTCAAAGGTGAGGAACATCCTGGGGATCTGGCGCAGGACCATGCCAAAATAGCCTTTTTGGCGGAAGACGCTCACCCGAAAGCGGGCTGCCTGCTCAAAGGCGAAACCGAAGTCCGCCCCGCCCAGGCTTCGGACCTGCTGGATGTAGTCGTCGGAGGTGATCGCCTTCATCAGGCGCTCCGTGTCATCGGGCTTGAGCGGCGGCGCATCGATCGGGTGCATGCCGCCGTGGATGCGAAGGACGGGCGGAACGCCGACTTCGATGTGAAGGTCGGAGGCGCCTTCATCCACCACCAGCTGCAAGAGATCGGCCATAGAGAGTTCCGCCATGTTTTTACTCCTCCGTTTCCATCGTGCTTGAGATGAGTTCTTCAGGCGTCGTGAGCCCCGCGAGCACCTTGCGGGTGCCGTCCTCGCGCAGGGTTCGCATGCCGAGCTCCCGCGCCCGTTTTTTGAGTTCCAGATGCGTGCAGCCGTCGTTGATCAGCTTGCGAACCTCGTCGTTGAACACGAAAATCTCGAAGATCCCGATCCGGCCTCTGTAACCGCGGTTGTAACAGTTGTTGCAGCCGCGCCCCTTCATCATGCTCGCGCCTGCGGCCTGGCTGGCGTTGATGCTGAGTGAGTCGAGCTCTATCTTGGTCGGCTCGTAGGGCTCCGCGCAATTTTTGCAGACCTTCCGGATAAGACGCTGGGCCATAACCGCCCGGATGGCCGAACCGATGAGGAAGGGTTTCACGCCAATGTCGGCCAGGCGGCTGACGGCGCCGGCTGCATCGTTGGTGTGCAGGGTGCTGTAGACGAAGTGGCCGGTAAGGCTGGCATTGATGGCGATGTTGGCCGTCTCGCGGTCGCGGATCTCACCGACCATGATCACATTGGGCGCCTGGCGCAGCATGGCGCGCAGGGCCGCGGCAAAGCTGAGGCCGACATCATTGTTGACGGGGACCTGATTGACGCCCTGAAGCTGGTACTCGACGGGATCTTCGACGGTGATGATCTTCCGATCAGGCCGGTTGACGTAGTGAAGGCAGGCGTAAAGCGTCGTGGTCTTGCCGCAGCCCGTCGGGCCGGTGACCAGGAAGATGCCGTCTGGCAAAGCCAGAATGCCCTCGATAACCGCCTGGTCATCGCTCAGGAAACCGAGCTCGGGAAGGCCCAGCTTGAGCGTGGAAGAGTCGAGAATGCGCATGACGATCGATTCGCCATGGTTGGTGGGAATGCAGGAAACACGAAGGTCGAGGTCCTTCTCGTGGAACTTTGCCTTGATACGGCCGTCCTGCGGCAGGCGCCGTTCAGAAATGCTCATGCCGGCCATGAGCTTGAGGCGCTGCAGGAGCGAGGATTGAAGTTTCTTCGGCGGGCCGTCCACCTTGTGAAGAACACCATCAATGCGGTGGCGGACGCGAAGATCCTTTTCCAGAGGTTCGATGTGGATGTCGCTTGCGCCGGAGCGGAAGGCGCTGTTGAGGATCAGCGAGCAGAGCCGGATGATTGGCGCATCGGCATCCGTCTCGACCTTGGTTTCTTCACCCTCTTTGGGGGGTGAAATATCGATCTCGCCCTGGGTGATCTCCTGGAGCATCTTGTCGACCGTTTCCTCGGCGCCGCCATAGTAACGCAGGAGCGCCTCGTCGATCTCTTTTTCGGGCGCCACCAGCGGTTCGATGTCGCACTTCAGGGCATACCGGAGGCCATCGAGCACATCAATGTCCATCGGGTCGCTGATGGCAACGGAGATGGTATTGTCGTGCTTGTAGACCGGGACGATCCGGTAGCGTTTGGCCAGGTCGCGGGGGATCGCGTTGACAACTTCCTCGGGAATCACCATGTCGCGCAGGGAGATGAACTCCATGCCAAAGGAGCTGGCCAGAGCCTTGGTAACATCGGTCTGGGTGATGACATTGGAGGCGATCAGCGAATCAACGACACCCACCCCCTGCTCGGCGGCTTTCAGCTTGGCCTCGCTGATGTCATCATCATTGATGAGCCCAACCTTGCTCAACATTTCCAAAACGGTATCGTCGGAAGAAGGCATAACCCGGCCCGGTGGCAAACCCAAAGACAAGTTAGGTAAAGGATGGCGTAACGTCAAACGGTTTCACTTTTACCTGCGGCATCAAAAAAACCACTTCTACTTGCAGGATGAAACGATCCGGTGTTAAGTTTATTGGTCAATGAGTTCCGCGTATAACGAATACGTGCTTCAGACTTGCCTTGGCTCTGGTTGGATCACTGCGGAACACGATCAGGAATGCCGCGCAAATATCACCGCCCATCCGGACACGTTCGCGCTCGACTGGCTCTTTGATAAAGGCTACCTCGCCGAGCCTTACAAGGCGGCACTCGAAGAAGCCATCACCAAGGCGATGAAGGAATCCGTCGGCGGGGCGAAAAAGCCGGCTGCGGAACCGACGGCGGCGCCCAGTGCCACTTCGTCGGAAGTCTCCGACGATATCAGAAAGGAAATTGACGGCGGAAACATTCACGTGCATCCGGACGGCGCATTCCGGCACGTCAACGAATATCTCGCCATCGGCCAGAAATATTCAGTTTCCGACGTCCACCTCGGCGTTTACTCGCCGCCGCTGATGCGCCGCTACGGCATTCTTCAACCGATGTGGCACAAAGCCCCCCACCTCAAGCCGGCCCAAACCGAGCGGCTCCTGATGGGCATTCTGGACGAGGAGCAGAAGAAGCGGTTTGCCGAAATTGGCCATGTCGACTACGCCTACGAGGTTGAGGGGATGGGCCGCTTCCGCACCATCATCGTACGCCAGCGGCGCGGCATCGACGGGGTTTTCCGGGTGATCAACACCAAGGTGCCGACCATGAACGAGCTCGGCCTCGACCCGCACCTCAAGCGCCTCACCGAGTACCACAACGGCCTGGTTCTGATCACCGGCACGGTCGGCACTGGCAAATCGACCAGCATGGCCGCGCTGGTTGAGGAAGTAAACGTCAACCGGCGCGACCACATCATCACGCTCGAAGACCCGATCGAGTATGTGTTCACGCCCAAGGGCTGCCAGATCACGCAACGCGAAGTTCACACTCACACCAATTCCTTTTCAAACGCCCTGCGTGCTGCCCTCCGCGAAGACCCTGACGTCATCATGGTGGGAGAAATGCGCGATCTGGAAACGATTTCGCTTGCGATCACGGCATCGGAAACAGGCCACCTGGTTTTCGGAACCTTGCACACGGGCAGCGCGGCGCGCACTCTGGACCGAATTCTCGACGCGTTTCCCGTTGAACAGCAGGCGCAGATCCGCACCATGGTGTCGGGCTCTCTGCGCGGCATCATCAGCCAGCAGCTGGTCCCGCGGGCCGACGGCCGCGGCCGCGTGCTGGCCACGGAGGTGCTGATCAACACTCCCGCGTCGGCGAACCTGATCCGCGAGCAGAAAACATTCATGCTCCCCAGCGTGCTGCAGACCGGCCGGAAACAAGGGATGCACACCATGGACGACTGCTTGCTGGAGCTCGTCCAGCAGGGCACCATCTCGGGCGAGGAGGCTTACATCCGGGCGGAACACAAGCCTCCTTTCAAGCAATACCTTCAGGAATCCGAGGATTAGCCCATGCCGAACAAAATCGACGCGTTGTTCAAGGAGATGGTGGATTTCGGAGCTTCGGACCTGCATCTGGCCGAGGGCCAGCCGCCCAAAATCCGGGTCCATGGTGACATGACGCCGATCCGGGATGTCCCGATGGACCACAAGGAGATCGTCGAGCTCCTCTCGGAGTGCTGCGGCGCGGACCGATGGAAGATCTTCGAGGAGCGCAACGATTATGACTGGGCGTATGAAATGAATGAAGAAACGCGCTTTCGCTGCAATTACCTGAAGCAGCTTCACGGATACGGCGCGGTATTCCGGGTGATTCCCACCAAGATCCCGACAATTGAGGAGCTTGGAATTCCTCCGGTCATCAAGGAGTTCGGCAAGATCAAAAGCGGCCTGGTGCTCGTGACCGGCCCGACGGGAAGCGGCAAGTCCACCACGCTGGCCTCGCTGATCGACTTCATCAACATCAACTACCCAAGGCACATCGTCACGATCGAGGAACCGATTGAATTTGTCCATGGCAACAAGCTCAGCGTCATCACCCAGCGCGAGGTGCCTGTGGATACGCCATCGTTTGCCATGGGGCTGAAAGCCTCTTTGCGGCAGGACGCCGACGTGGTGCTGGTGGGTGAAATGCGCGACCTGGAAACCATTGCCCTGGCGCTGACGGCTGCGGAAACCGGCTTGCTCGTGTATGGAACATTGCACACGAACAATTCGCAAAAGACGGTCGACCGCATCATCGACGTTTTTCCATCCAACCAGCAGGATCAGATCAGGACCATGCTGGCAGGCTCATTGCGTGGAGTCCTCGCTCAGCTTCTGTTCAAGCGCGCGGATGGCAAAGGCCGGCTGGCGGTCAATGAAATCCTGATTTGCAATTCCGCGACCGCTGCCATCATCCGCGAGGGACAGACGGCCAAGCTGTTCGATGTTCTGGTCGGCGGCAAAGGCATCGGCATGCAGCTGATGGACGATGCCATCATGAAACTCCTCAACCAGGGACTGGTCTCGCCGCACGAAGCCTACATGAAGTCGATCGACAAGCAGCGCTTCACCCAGTTCCTGAGCGACGACCAGGTCTAGCGATCCAGTGGCCAGCGGGCGGAACCCAGAACCTATCCCTAAAACTAGTCGAGGCTGCCCCCGATAGCTTTGGGACGGGTTCTGATCACTTGGGGTTCGGAGAAGCTTCCAATTCGGCAAAGAGGGGTGACAGGCCTGACTCTTCCAGAACCTTCCGGTGGAACTCATAGAGAATGATGCCGCGCGCATTCTGGCCCATGAATGCCACGACCTCGGCGCGTTGCTCTTCCAACTTGCCGGGATCGGCCGGTTGCCGGTTCTGGACGAAAACGAAGAAACCACCCGTCGGATCGGGTTGAAACTCGCCCACAGCGCCGGGACGCAGGCCGAAGGCGGCCTGCTTGGTGAAGCGGTTCGGATCGGCCGGGACAATCTCGCGCAGGGAAAATGGCGCCAACAGATCCCAGTGGAGGCCCAGCGCCTTGGTCGCCTGATCGAAAGTTTTCCCTTCGGCCAGTATTTGCCCGAACCTGGCTCGTGCGCTGATTCCCGTCTCACGCGCCAGTTTGAGCGAGGCTTCGCGTTTCCACAGCCCCAAGACTTTGTCCTTCACCTGCTGAAAATCTGGAATCGAGCTCTCCTTCGTGTCCAGCCAGTGCGCTACGTAGATCGTGTCGGCAGCCGGGACCGGCAGGCTGACCGGATTATCCTTGGAAAGCTTCAGGATCTCCGCCGCCAACTGATCGGGCGCCTTGAAACCCTTCAGATCGGCCGGGCTCGCGATATACTCCGTCTCCTTCGTGGTCAAATGCTCCTGGGCGGCGAGAGTCTTGAAGTCGGGCCTCTCCTTGGCGTCCGTGGCAAACTTCAGCGAAAAATCCGTTGCGGCGCGGCCGACTTTGTTGACAGCCTCCTGCTGGTGCTGCTGAATCACCGCCTTGAGCAGCAAGGACTTGATCTGCTCGAAAGCGGGAACAGTGCCGCCCTGGCCTGCGAGCCGACCCAGATTCTGCTGATACATTCCATGAAGCTCCTCATCGGTGGCCTCTTGAGCAGCCGCCGGGACGGGAAACTCGACATAAGCGACTTTGATTTTCTTCGACACGCGAAACCGCTCGGCATTTTTCTTGTAGAAAGCACGCAGCTGTTCATCGCTCGGAGGCGCGGACGCCTTGAAGTTTTTCTCCTCGAACTTCGCAACCGCGATCTGGATCTTCTCGCTGATGAGTTGAAGGTACTCGTCCACATCCGCGGGAGTCACCAGCGCCGTCGTCGAAATGAGTTGATTGAGCCGCGCCAGCGCGATCTGCATCGACACGATGTCCTGGATATTTTTCTCGTTGAGTCCACGCTTCGGAAGCTCGTTGGACAGGATTTCATTGAAGAGTTGTTCGTTAAACTGGCCATTGTCCTGAAAAACGGGCATCTGCCGGATCCGCTGGCCGACTTCCTCGTCAGTCACACGGATGCCGAGCCGGCGCGCCTTTTCGGCAAGCGCCAGATTCATCAGGATCTGGCGGTGTCCTTCGGCATTGTCCACGTCGTTGCGATGGATGGGCTTGCCATATTGAAGCGACAGGAAAAATGCGAAAGCGTCGATGGCCTTCTGGAAATCAGCCTTGTTCAGCGTCTCACCATAGACCTCGTAGTTGCCGCCGCCGCGTTCGTTCACCGACCGCGCCGGACCGAAATAAAGAAGGCTGACGATCACCAGGCCCATGACGAGAACCAGGAGAAGCTTGCCGTGACGCCGCATGTGGCTTTGAAGGTAGGTGATCATAAGTTCTCGGATCTTCGGTTGTTTGAAAACCTAGACAAATACGCGGCCCAAACTATGGGGTCAAGAACTTCGGCTCCCGGCCTCGTGGCCTTATGTTACCGACTGCGGGCTTGCCCACCTGCGTTCTCCGGCAAATCGCGCGCGGCGGCGCCCATGGGTATGTTACGGATGGATGTTGAAACCGTGCGCGCGGGGTACCATGCCGCTTGCAGCGGCTCACGTTCAATGGCATCTTGGGTGAAACGCGCGCGGAACGACCGCGATCGGGTTTTGCACCATGATGAATCCGTTGAAGATTCTCTCTTTTTTCATCGTTTCGGCCGCCTTCCTCGGGCTCGCAAAGGCCGGCGCCCAGGACAAGGTCTACACGGAGCAAGGCGCCGTTCACAACGGACGCGTGATGAAGGTGGATGCCGAAGGAGTTTGGATCGACCTCGGCGGCGCGCAGTCCAAGATCAAGCGCTCGGACGTGACCCGAGTGGAAATCCCAATTCCGCCTGAAGCTAACGAAGCCTTCAAATTGCACGACAGCGGACAGTATGCGGCTGCCAGTGCCAAACTGGAACTCGTAATGAGCCGGTACGAAGGCCTTCCTCAGGACTGGATCGAACAGGCCGGCTACATGCTCGCGGACTGCCACCTCAAAAACAACGACTACGCGAAAGCACTCGAAATTTTCCAGCGGACGGAAAAATTCTTTCCTGACAGCCCGCGCATCGCAACCTCAATCGCCGGGCGCGCCCGCGCCGCATTCGGCCTGAAAGACTACGACGGCGCCGTGAAGCTTCTCGAACCGCTCATTGCTGACAAGGAGAAGGTCGTCGGGTTGACGGACCAGGACAAGAACGATTTGGCCAGCGCCTGTCTCACGCTGGGCGAATGTCGCTATGCACAGGGAGAGAAAGCGAAGGCCCTCGAATCCTTCCTGAAAGTCACGGCCCTCTATGATGTGAATGCTTCCGCCGTCTCGGAGGCGTTATACTGGAGCGGCGTCGTTTTCGAGGAGACGAACAACTTGCAACGGGCAGCCGGCCAGTATAAAGATTTCCTCAAAACTGCGGCCGAGTCGCCCCGGGCCGGCGATGCCAGAAACAGGCTTCAAAAGCTTGAATCCAAACTTCCAAAAGACCAACTGAAGAACAGCTAGAACTTGCCGTTAAACCCATCCGCCAGGAGTATCGCGACTATGAAAGCGAACCATCGCTCCGCGCCTTTTAATTCCAGCCGTCTGTTGATGATCCTCTGCATTCTGGCGATCGGGTGGCTTGCGGCGTCGGCCTGGGCCGCCGAAGGCGCCAAGGAAGCCGCTGCCGCGGTCGGCGACGAAACCCGGAGCCGCCAGACCTTCTGGGACATCGTTACCGAAGATTGGCCGATCATGTCCGTGCTCCTGATCACGAGCGTGGTGATGATGGGGCTGATTGTGGAAGGCTTCTTTCGAATCCGTCTCGAAGTGACGGCGCCCACCCTGCTCTACAACCAGCTCAAGGAGCTTTTCCAGATCCAGAATTACCAGGAGGCGTTCAACCTTTGCCAAAACAAGAAGAATTTCCTGACCAACGTGATCCTCGGCGGCCTGCGTCGCGTCGGCCAGGGCAAAACCGCGGTCGATACGACAATCCAGGAGCACGCCGTCCGCGAGGGGCTGCGTCTCCGGACCAAGATTTCCTATCTTTCGGTCATTGGGGTGATCGCCCCGATGATCGGTTTGACCGGCACGGTCTACGGCATGATCAAGGCCTTTGCGTCGCTCGGCAGCTCCGGCCTGGCTGACCCTTCCAAGCTTGCTGGCGCGATCGGCACGGTGCTCTGGGCCACGCTGAGCGGCCTGATCGTCGCCATCCCGGCGTTCCTTTTCTACTACTTTTTCCGAAACCGGGCCCAGGCGGTCATCGTGGATACGGAGGAAAGGATTGCTTCGCTCTTCGAGCGCGTGCCGTATGACGAGCTTCGCGGCGTGATGATCGGCGAGGATTCGGGCAGCGTCATGGCCAGCGTCCTGGCACGCAAGCATGCCAGGGAAAGCGATCAGCTCGCGGACGCAAAAAAAAGAGTCAGCCAGGCGATTACCGGCGTGACCGTCGCCTGCCCCGTCTGCAACGCGCCGATCCGCGAGGGTGATGCAACCTGTTCCTCATGCGGAACGGAATTGCAATGGAATTAGTGGTTTAAGGCTTAAAGTTTAAGGTTTAAGGTTGCCCGATGGCGGCTCACCAACCTTAAACATTGGACCTTAAACATTAAACACAGAGAATGGCCAAACGACTACAGCGAGCTTCCGAGACGGTCTTCGCACCCGAAGATCCCGAGTTTCAAATCGCGCCCATGGTCGATGTCCTGCTGGTCATCCTGCTATTCTTCGTTTCCATCACATCGGCGGAAACTATCAAGGCCCGTCCTCAGAGTTTGCGCGTCCTGGAACTTCCCGTGGCCAAAGACTCCAAGAAAAAGGAGACCAGCGCCGGGGAAGTCGTAATCAACGCCGGATGGGAGGATGGCTCCGGCATGCTGGAGGTCGCGGAAGTTTCCACCTCGAAATTCGCCGATCCGGACCGGATGCGCCAGTTTCTGCGGGATGCGGTCAAGGCGGATCCCTCATTGCGCGCCTTGATCCGCGCGGACCGGAAGGTCGAGTATGGTTTCATCAACCAGATCATGCTGGTCTGCACGCAGGAGGGAATCTCCAACATTACCTTCGCGGTTGTGGACAAAGAAAGGCAGGGCTAAGAGTCATGGCAGGCGGCGGCGGCGGCGGCGGCGAAGAGGGCGACTACGGCTTTCAAATTGCGCCGATGGTCGATATCATGTTTGTGCTGATCCTGTTCTTCATGACCGCGGCGATGATGAAGGTCTCCGAGAACGAACTCGGAATCAAGGCCGCCGGCACCCCGACCGCCTCCCAGGAAGCCCAGCCTGCAGAGATTCAGCTTCGCATCGATGCCGATGGAACGGTCAGTTTCAACGACCGGGTCATCGGCAGCCCGATCGATGATAGCCTTGCCGCCCTGCGCTCCCGGCTGAAGGAGGCGATCGACCTTTTCGGTGAAAAACAACCCGTGGTGATCATTCCCCAAAGCACGGTGAAGCACGAGCGGGTGATCGAAGTCCTCAATGCCTGCGCAGCCGCGAACGTCAAGAACCTGACTTTCGGCGGGGGCAGCTGACGGGATCGCCCCGCGCCCGCCCATGAACAAGGCGTTCAGAGCGAAGTTTCGCAAGTTCATCATCCGCATCCTGGATGCGCGCTTTGTTTTCTTTGCCCTGCTCTTCCACATCATCCTGCTGATCCTCTTCGGCGGACATGTCATCTATGAGGCGATTGAGGCCACCGGCTACATCGAGACGGAGGGGCAGCTTTTTTCGCGCGGCCCAGCCGCGCCGCCGCCGCCGCCATCCCCCACGCAGCAGGCCGTCGCGGAGGTCCGCAAGGAGGCGAGCCAGACCGTCAGGCCCAGCGAGGCGATCACGGCGCCGATCGTCGTCAATCGGCCCAACGCGGACTTCAGCATCCGGGTTCCGGACCAGAAGACCATCGACACTCACCTGACCGACAAGACCGACACAACGCTGAGCGACGCGATTTCGAAGGCGGAAGTGGCGCGAGTCCAAGAGATCCGCAAGACGGTCAACCAGTGGCAGGTCCAGGGCGGGCGCGGTTCCAACGCCGGCCACACCGTCAAGGCAAAATTCATCTGCTACATCGGCAAATACGCCCAGGGCGATTGGTTTTGCAACAGCGGGGAGATCTTCCAGGGCCGTTTCATCGGCAACTGTATCGCGAACCTGATGCTGCAATCCAAACGCTGGACGCAGGGGAGGATCGAACCGGACCTCAAACCCCAGCCGATCGCGCTGAGCAGCGATGAGCTCCTGCGCGTCCGGCCGCCCTTTATTTTTCTGACCGGACATAAGAATTTTACTTTTACCAATGAGGAGGTCGACAAACTGCGCGAATACCTTCTGGTCGGCGGCTGCATCTGGGCCGACAACTCCCTGCCGGGCCGCCGTTCCCGTTTTGACGTGGCATTTCGCCGGGAGATGAAGCGCGTCCTGCCGGACCGCGAATTCGAAGTCGTGCCCACGCACCACCCGATTTTCAACTCATTCTACAAGCTCAATGACGTTCCAACGGGCATGAACTTTTACCGGGAACCGCTGGAGATGGTCCGGATCGGTGACGAGATCGCCGTCATCTATTCGCTCAATGCCTACAGCGACCTCTGGCAGACGGGGTTCAACGAAAAGAATCAGGTGGACACCTCCTCGATCCGCGATCCGGACACCGGCGTAGTACGTGACTTTCTCGGGCCCCATTGGGGCAATCCACTTTACTTCCGCAATGTGAATGAGGACAGCGTACGCAACGCCTACCGGCTGGGGATCAATATTCTGGTCCACCTGCTCATCCGTTTTCAGGACAAGATCACTTTTGCGCCAGGATGACCGTGATTCAAAATTTAAAATTAGTAATTCAAAATTCCATCGAATCGGGCCGCTCCGTTTTCCACGCGCGTGCGAGCGCTGTCCTTGCCCTGATTTCGATCGGGATGTTCCTCTCGCCGGCGCGAGCACACGCGCAGAGGGAGAACCTCGTACCGAACGGAAGCTTCGAGAGAACAGTCACATTTCGCGATCTGTTTGACGGCGTGGATGAAAAAAACCGGGTCATGGTCTTCCCTACCGAGGGAGGGGACGAAGTTTACCGCGAGGGCCTTTATCCGGACCGCCCGCTCTTTGCCTGCAGTCCTTGCTTCGCGGACGTCAATGGCGACGGCCTGAATGACCTGGTCGTCGCGAGCCCCTCCGGGTGGCTGTTTATCTATTACAACAAGGGCAAGAAAGGCTCTCCCCGTTTCCCGGAGGGCGGCCAGTTTGTCAAAACATGGCTGGGGCGCGTCCCTCGCATCCAGGTCGTCGACTTCGACGGCGACGGCAGGAAAGACATTCTCTTTGGCACCAAGGACGGCCAGGTCTATCTGCTCCCGCAAAGCAACCACCCCGGCCCGGATGGGTTCATCTCCGCACCTGGCAAACCACGCTTCTGCTGGCCGAACCAACTCCAGCCTGGCTACGACCTCAAGCCGCTCAGGGCGGGCAACGAAATCCTCAGCGTCGGCAACTATTCGGCTCCGTTCTACGGAAACTTCCGGACGGAAATCAAACCCGACCTGCTGCTCGGCGAGGGGCAATACTCGGCCAACGCCGTGCGGATCTACCTGAACTCGGGCAGCGCCACACATCCCAAATTCGGTGAAATTCAGAACAAGGACTGGTTTTACCTCGCCTTCGGCGATGGCCGCGAACAGCTCACGCCGACGCTCTATGACTGGAACGGCGACGGCAAACTCGACCTCCTGTATGGTGATTACGACGGCCGCATTAATCTGTGCCTCAACAAACGCACCAAGGACTCCCGTTTGGATGTGATCGAACCGCTCGAATTCACCAGGTGCATCACCTCCGCAGGGCGCGAGTCGTTCGGCCGCTTGAGCGCCTTCTTTCCCTGCGATTGGAACGAGGACGGCATCCCGGACCTGCTGATAGGAACCACCAGCGGTTTGGTCCAGATTGCGCTCGGACAAGGCAGCCGCTCCGACCCGAAGCTGGGTGCCACAAATAATGTCATGAGTGAAAACACCCGGAAGGACCGCAAGGCGCCGTCCGGATGGGATTACGATTTTGTCTTCGCCGATTACAGCAACAGCTGTTTCATCCCCGAATCCGCCTCGGCCGAGGAGGAACCGGACCTGGTCCTGCCGCCGAATTCACCGGGGGACAACAAACGCGCGCTTAAGTTTCAGTACCTGCTCGATTATCCAGGATACACAAAGGCGCCGAAATTCCTCGGAGGCGGTTTCATTGAGGGAGGGCGCTCCCTACGCACGAAGCTGGGCACGGTGACGCGCGGCAAGACGTACGAGCTTTCATTCTGGTACCGGGGCAACAGCATGAAAATTGGCGTGGAGGTGGAGATGACCGAAAAGTTCCCGCCCCGCGAAAACCGGCCCGATATTCCTTACCCCTTTAACGAGACTATGACAGCCACTCCGGCCTGGAAAAAATATTCGAAAAAGATCAAAATACCAGGCATAAAAGATAACAAGCTGAGCTCGGCACCTTTGCGCTTTTATTTCGTAGGGACTGGTGCAGCGTATCTGGATGATATACGCTTTGTCGAGTTAGGCCCGTGAGCGGAAACCCGGGATGGGAAACTGCATGAAAAAATCATTCGCCATTCTGTGCGGCATTCTTCTCTGCGCCGTGGCACTCGCGCAAAGCGGCGAAGACGGAAAGGCCCTCTACCTGACCGAGCTCAACGAGCCCTCTCTGAAGGCGAGAGTCCTGCGTGACACCCCGCTCAATCTCACCCGCGCATCGAATACCACCATGACCTTTCTGCCCCGCGGGCAAGTCGTCGAAGTCCTTGCGATCGCTCAGTACCAGCTTCAGGTCCGCGGCCGGATGCGAACCGGCGCGGTCCAGGGCTGGGTCATCCGGAGCGACATCACCCCGATCGCGGAGGAGACGATTTCCGAGATCAGTCAGAAAATCCAAAACCAGAAAAAGCTCGAGGATGCCATCAAGCGGAAGGAAATCATTTTTGGCATGACACAGGAGCAGGTGCGGATGATTCTCGGTAAGCCGGTTGACAAGAGCAGCATCCGCGAGGAAGACGGCGCCACGGAAATCTGGACCTACTATTCCTACAAAACGGTGCCAGTGACGGAAACCTATGGCTATGGGACCAACATCTATACACAGACGTTCATGCAGAAAGTTCGGACCGGCTCCAAAACAATCTCGTTCCGTGACGGCAAGGTGGTCCGGATCGAGCAGAAGACCGAGCAGGTCAGACCACAGGGGCTGACGCCCTACCCGTAGCCGATCACGCCTCAAGCACCCATCATCATCCCGAAGAGCAAGACTTACTGACCCAGTTCTTAGGCCCGGCCCATGTAGGAGCCGTCGGCCGTCGAGACTTTGATGAGCTCGCCTTCCTTGATGAAGAGCGGGACATTAATCTTGAGGCCGGTTTCAAGCTCCGCCACCTTCTGGACGTTGTTGGCGGAATCGCCCCGCACGCCCTCGGGCGAACGTGAAATCTTGAGGGTAACGGAAGAGGGCAGCTCGATCGTGGCGACCTTGCCGTCGACGAAGAGGACATCGCAGACGAGATTTTCGGTCAGGTAATTCCTGGCATCACCGACAAAATCCTCGGAAAGTGTGACGGTCTCATAACTTCGCGGATCGATGAAATTGTACCCCGCGTTGTCCTTGTAGCTGAACTCCAGCTTGTTGCGCTCGATGGGGACGACTTCCACCGGCTCGGTGGACGTGAACCGGACGTTCGAGGACTTGCCCGTCTTGATGCTCCGGAGGGTCGCCTGGACAAAGGCGCGAAGGTTGCCCGGAGTCCGGTGCTGGGTGTCCAGGACCACCGACACGTCGCCGTTGTGTTTGATCGCCATTCCTTTTCGGATATCGTTCGCATTCGCCATAGATCTTGTCTCTTTAGGTTACGTTGAAAAAGGGCTAGGAACCTAGTGTTCCAGCGGCGTTCGCGCAAGCAAAAACGTGGATCTCTAGCTCACGGGAAGAGGCCGCGCTGGGCGGCTGCCTTCGCCACTTTGGATACCCCAAGGGCCATCGCGGCGGTGCGCATCGGAACCTGGCTTGTCTTTGCAAATTGGGTGACGTGGACAAACGCCTTTTCCAGGATCCGGTAGAGTTTATCGTTCACCTCGGCCTCCGACCAGAAGAAATTCTGAAGGTCCTGGACCCACTCGAAATAAGAGACCACCACCCCGCCCGAATTGCAGAGGATGTCGGGGAGGACGAAGACATCGGAGTTGGCGAGAATCCGGTCGGCCTCGGGCGTCGTTGGGCCGTTGGCGCCTTCCGCAAGGACCCTGCACTTGAGCCTGGCCGCGTTTTTTTCCGTAATTTCGCGCTCAAGCGCCGCCGGCACCAGGACATCGCACGGAAGCGCCACAATCTCTTCAGGCTTGATCGCATCGGCGCCCTTGAATCCCGCGACTGTCCCGTGGTCGGCCTTATGAATCACCAGATCGTCGAGGTGAAGGCCAGCTTTGTTGTAGACGGCCCCGGAGGAATCGCTGACCGCGATGATCTTGGTGCCGTGCAGGGCCAGGGCAAAGGCCGCATGCTCGCCGACGTTACCAAACCCCTGGACCACCGCAGTCGCCTTGGCGGCGTCGATTTTCAAAAGGTCAAAGGCGCGATTGATCAGGTAACCGACGCCGCGGCCCGTCGCCTCGGTGCGCCCCAAGGAGCCCCCAATCTCGATCGGTTTTCCCGTCACCACTCCCGGGGTCGAGTAGCCCATGTGAACGCTGTAGGTATCCATGATCCAGGCCATCACTTGCGCGTCAGTGCCCATATCAGGCGCGGGAATGTCGATGTAAGGGCCGATGATCGGAATCAACTCCTGTGTGTAGCGCCGCGTCAGCCGTTCGAGCTCTCCCTTCGAAAGTTTTTTTGGATCGCAGGCAACGCCACCCTTGGCACCACCGTACGGAAGGCCCACGAGGGCGCACTTCCAGCTCATCCACATCGCCAGCGCGGCCACCTCGCCGAGGGTTGCGTCCGGATGGTAGCGGATGCCGCCCTTCGTGGGTCCGAAGGCCAGATGGTGTTGGACCCGGCAGCCATGATAGTTGCGAACGGAGCCATCGTCGTGACGGACCGGGATGTTGACGATCAACGCCCGTTTGGGGCTTTTGATCCTTTTGCGAATCTCCTCGGGAAGATCGAGAAAGTTGGCGGCCTGTTCGAACTGCTCGCAGGCCATGTTATACGTCGGGGAGTCGTACGGATTCATGAAACAACTTTTTTCTAACGGATAAGCCGGGAATTGGAAAGATGTTTTCCTTTCCATGGAATCCCCGTAGAGTGACACCCCAAAGGATGGCGTCCTCCAACTCCAAGATACGCGTCGTGCAGTACGGGCTTGGTCACATCGGGCAGGAGGTGGTCCATCTTCTCATCAAAAAGCCCCGCTTTGCGCTCGTCGGCGTCATCGACAACGACCCGCTGAAGGCCGGACGGTCCGTGAGTGAACTCCTGGGAATGCCTCATGCGCCAAAGGTCCGCGTTTCCGGCGATGGCCCAGCCTGTCTGGCGCGGGTCAGGCCCGATGCCGTCATCCACACCACCGGCTCGTCCGTGAAGGGGACCTTTTCCCAGCTGGTCGACATTCTTGAATCAGGCGCCCACTGCATTTCCAGCACCGAGGAGCTGCTCTACCCCGATCTGCGCAATCCGGCGCTCGCCCGCAAGCTCGATCGCCTGGCTCGCCAGGAACAGGTCGCCCTCCTTGGCACGGGTGTCAACCCGGGCTTCGCCATGGATATTTTACCCCTCTGCCTGACCGGAATCTGCCAGTCGGTCTCTTCCATCCATGTGACTCGCGTCCTGGATGCGAGCCATCGTCGTCTCCCCCTCCAGAGAAAGATCGGCGCCGGATTGAACGTCCGCGAGTTCAAGAACCTCGTTCGCGCCGAAAAATTGGGCCACGTCGGCCTGCTGGAGTCGATGATGCTTCTCGCCGAAGGCCTGGGCTGGAAGCTCGATCGCTGCGCTGAAAAGATCGAGCCGAAAATCGCCCCGCGGCGGCTCGCCACCAGCCACCTCGTCATTTCCAAGGGCAGCGTTGCAGGCCTCCGGCAGGTTGCCACCGGTTTTCGACGCGGAAAGCCGGTTCTCGTTCTTGATCTTTTGATGTTCGTCGGCGCAAAGGCTTCGTACGATTTTATTCAGATCAAGGGCAGGCCCTCGCTGGAGTCAAAAGTCATCAAAGGCATTCATGGCGACGTCGCCACCGTCGCCGCGCTCGTCAATGCCGTCCCGCGCGTGATCGAGTCGGGAAAGACAGGTTTGATCTCGATGCTGGACTTGCCGGTGCCGAGGATGGCGCCATAAAAGATTTAATGTTTAAGGTTTCATGTTTAATGTTGATATATAAGTAATATTACTCTTTATTAAATCTTTCCATCAACTTTAAACCTCATACGCATAAAACGGAAACTCGTCCGCGTTTGATCCCTTTGGCCGGAATTTCCATCGCTTGTACATCCAGATCCACTGGTCGGGGTTTTTGCGGATCGCGGCTTCGGCGATGTTTAAAATCTCCTGGGCAAGCGCGGCGTCGGTTTTGAAGCCGGCATTCTCCAGCTCGTGGAAGAAAATATGGTAACGGCCGTCGGGCTGGCGGATGCT
>JAHFSZ010000043.1:1674-20072 GCA_023265515.1 Verrucomicrobiota bacterium | reverse complement strand
CCGTTCACCCCCTCGTGGAGGAATGGCGTCGTGGGGATGCTTTGTCCCTGCCCCAGATTGCGGAGGCGGCGAGGCCTTTTCTGACGGCAATTCTAGCGGCGGAGCTTGAAAAATCGGTTTGCGTCGTCCTGCCCGGAGTCCGCCAGCAAGAACTGTTCTACAGCGACCTGGAGACGTGGCTGGAAGAAATCGCTCCCGGCAAGTTTCAACTTCTTTTCTTCCCCGAGGAGGAATCTTTGCGGGTCGAGGGCGCGCTCCCCGATCCGGGGCTCGAGGCGGAGCGATGGGACATCCTCTGCCGGCTTCAGGCGCCGCAGAAAACGCCCATCGTCGTGACCACCACCCTTGGGATGGAGCAGTCTCTTCCGGACCCGAAGGACATCCAAAAACGCCGCCGGACGGTCCGGGTCGGTGAGGAGTTTTCGCCGGACGCGTGGCTCGAGGAGCTGGCGGTAGGCGGCTACATCCCTTCGGCGCAGGTCGGCGAGCATGGCCAGCTCGCGCGCCGCGGCGGAATCGTTGATGTTTTCCCCTACAATGCGTCTTCACCCTGCCGCATCGAGTTCTTCGGCAACCGGATTGAATCCATTCGCATCTTTGACCCCGACACGCAGACCTCCATCCGGACGGTCGATTCGTTCGAATTACTCGGCGAACCCGGTGAGGCCGCGAAAAGCACTTTGGCTGACTATTTTTTGAAGGACACTTTCTTCATCGAATCCTCCGAGGAGGACTTCTTGCTCCGCTCCTCCCCGTTCCCCGCTGCACGATCTACAATCCACGAAATAGAACTGTTCGCCTTGGATCTGCCGAGTGACGCGCCCATGGATCCTCTGATCCAGGAGTCGCGCCGCGACCTGTTTTTGAAGCAGATGCGCGAATGGCTGGACCAAAAATGGGCGCTTCAGATCTTTTGCAACAACGAGGGTGAAGAACAGAGGCTTCGGGAGATTTTGAAGGAGGAAAAGTTTTCCCTCAATTCCATCCTGTTCCGGATCGGACCGCTGCTGCGGGGGTTTTCGTTTCCGAAGGCCCAGCTGGCCGTGATCACGGACGCCGAGATCTTCGGCCGGTATCAAACACTCCGCGCCCTGAAACGCCAGCAGCGGCTGGCCCGGAGCCGGGCCGAGCGCGCATCGATCGATTTCCAGGAGCTGTCGCAAGGCGACCTGGTGGTCCACCTTGAGCATGGAATCGGCCGATTTGAAGGCATTCAGACGCTTTCCGACGCCGCGGGCGGCAAAGGCATTGAGGTGCTCGCGCTCGAGTTCGCCAACGAAGCGCGGCTTTATGTCCCGGTCGAACAGGCACATCTGATTTCGCGTTATGTTGGCGTCGGCAAAAGGATTCCGGCGCTTGACGAGCTCGGCGGCTCGCGGTGGGAGAAGGCGAAGATCGCCGCGCAGAAGGCGGTGATGGATTATGCGGCGCAACTGCTCACGCTCCAGGCCGAGCGCGAGACATTGCCGGGGCACGCGTTTTCGCCGGACATGGAGTGGCAGAAGGAATTCGAGGCGTCGTTTCTGTACGAGGAGACGCCCGACCAGTTTCGCGCGATCCGCGAGACCAAGAATGACATGGAATCGAAAAAGCCGATGGATCGGCTGATCTGCGGAGACGTCGGTTATGGCAAAACCGAGGTGGCGATCCGCGCCGCCTTCAAATCGGTGATGGACAACAGGCAGGTCGCCGTGCTGGTTCCGACAACGGTACTCGCCCAGCAGCATTTTGAAACCTTCCGCCAGCGAATGGCCGATTACCCGGTCCGGGTCGAGGTCCTGAGCCGCTTCCGCTCGAAGAAGGACCAAACCCGGATCGTCGCCGAGGCGCGCGAGGGCAAAGTCGACATATTGATCGGTACGCACCGGCTGCTGTCGAAGGACGTGCGCTTCAAGGAGCTGGGGCTCGTCGTGATCGACGAGGAACAGCGCTTTGGCGTCCTGCACAAGGAAAAATTCAAGCAACTTTTCAAGAAGGTCGACGTGCTGACGCTCTCGGCGACCCCGATCCCGCGAACGCTCTACCTGTCCCTGGTGGGCGCGCGAGACATGAGCAGCATCGAGACGCCGCCGCGGAACCGCCTTCCGATCGAGACCATCATCTGCCCATTCGATGAGAGGATCATGCGCGACGCGATCGAACGTGAGCTGGCACGTGACGGCCAGGTTTACATGCTTCACAACCGCGTCGGTTCGATTCAGTCGGTCCACGACCGGGTCAAGAAATTGGTTCCGGCAGCGAAGATCGATGTGGGCCACGGCCAGATGCCCGAGGATCAGCTCGAGGAGGTGATGAAGCGCTTCGTCGAGGGGAAGACCGACGTGCTGGTCTCGACGACCATCATTGAAAGCGGCCTGGACATTCCGAACGCCAATACGATCATCATCGACCGCGCCGACCGGTTCGGGCTGGCCGACCTCTACCAGCTCCGAGGCCGCGTGGGGCGCTCCAATCAGAAGGCGTTTGCTTATCTGATGCTCCCACGCCACCAGATGATCGAAGCCGGCCCCCGAAAAAGGGTCAGTGCAATCAAGCAATACTCAAGCCTTGGCGCGGGTTTCAAAGTGGCGATGAGCGACCTGGAAATCCGCGGCGCAGGCAACATCCTCGGCACCGCACAGAGCGGACATGTCGCGGCAGTCGGGTTCGATCTTTACTGCAAGCTTCTCAAAAAAACAGTGACCCGGCTCAAGGGCGGAAAAACGGGCTGGCGGCCGGAGGTGGCCGTCCATCTGGACTTTCTGGCGCTCAACATTTCGGAGCTGGCTTCCGGCCGGGCGCCGGCTTTCATTCCAGCCGACTACATCCGGGAAACGCGGGCGCGCCTGCAGGCGTATCGCCGTCTGGCGGAGGCCGAAACGGAGGAAGATGTCGCCGTTCTGCGCGGGGAGCTGCGAGACCGGTTTGGACCTTTGCCGGGAGGCTTGGAGAACCTGCTGGCTCTGGCCGGAGTGAAAGCGCTGGCGGCGTCACGCGGGATCAACCTGATCGAGGTTGAAGAAAACAAGCTGAAGCTGCGTCAGAAAAACAATTATTTGCAAATCGGCGGCCGATTTCCCCGCCTGGCGACCCGCGAGCCTGGCGAACGATTCCGGGAAATCCGCGAGTCCATCGACAAACTCACGGTTGCATCGGCCGGCAGTTGACGCTAAACATAAAGGCTCTGTGATGAGAAACTGGAAAGCGATATTGATTTCGGGACTGTTCCTGCTGCCGGTCTTCGGCGCGCGGGCTCAGCTTGCGGACGGGATCGCCGCGCTCGTCAATGACGATGTGATCACCTTCTCGGACGTCCAGAATTCACTCGGGGACACGGAGCAGCAGCTGGCCCAGAGCTACCGGGGCAATGAGCTGATGGAAAAGATCCGTGATGCCCGCAAGGATGCCCTGGAACAACTGGTCGAGCGGCGTCTGATCATCCAGGATTTCAAAAAGCGGGGCGGCACCATTCCGGAAAGCGTGATCGAGGACGAGATCCGAGTCATCATCGACGAGCATTACGGCAAGGATCGCTCGCTGTTCATTAAAACCCTCGAGGCGCTCGGCCTGAGCCTGGAGACGTTCAAAGATCGGATCTCCGACAAGGTGATCGTCCGGTACATGCAGGGCAAAGAGATGTCCGGCGAGCAAATCATCATCTCTCCATACAAGATCGAACAGTATTACAAGGAGCACGTGAAGGATTTTTCCGAGGGCGAAAAGGTCAAGCTGCGGATGATTTACATCAAGAAAATCGCCGGAGAGGAAAAAGACCAGAAGCGAATGGCCCATGAAATCCTTTCCAAACTCAACACTGGCGTGGACTTTGCGACCCTTGCCTCCATTTACTCAGAGGATTCCAAAAACGATGAAGGAGGCGAGTACGGATTCATCGGACGCGAAACCCTCCGCAAGGAGCTCACGGACGTCGCCTTCAATTTGAAGGTCGGGCATTTCAGCCCGGTGATCGAAACCGACGACGGATTCTATATCATGCAGATCATCGAAAAGAAGGACGCGAAGGTGGCGTCTCTGGCTGACGCGCGGGATTTGATCGAGCGGCTTCTGGTCGTCGAGGAGAAAAAGCGGCTTCAGGATCAATGGATCCGCAGGTTGAAGCGCCGGGCATATATCAGGACCTACTGAAGACCTCTCTCACTCTTGAATGAAATCAAAGCCGGTCATTGGCATCACACTTGGCGATGTTGCCGGAATTGGCCCGGAGGTGGTATGCAAGGCCCTGGCTTGCGGAAAGCTGCCCTTCGATTTCGATTATGAAGTCGTTCTCAATTCCGCGGCCCCGCGTGTCCACCCCGGCCGGCCTTCATTGAGTGCCGCCCGTTTTTCCATGGCCAGCCTCCAGGCAGGAATCGACGGCATTCGAAATGGCCGTTTTTGCGCCCTGGTCACCGGCCCGGTGAACAAGACGGGCCTCGCGCGCGCCGGGTTCCGGCATCCTGGACAGACCGAGTGGCTCGCCGCAAAGACCGGAACAAAACGATTCGCAATGATGCTCGTCTGCGACCGGCTCCGCGTCTCCCTTGTCTCCACCCACCTAAGCCTGGCCCGGGCCGTGCGCGCTGTGCGCGCAGGAAGGATTTTGGAGGTCGCCCGTCTGACGCGCGAATTCCTTCTCCGGATCGGCATCCGGCGTCCGAAGATCGCCGTCGCCGGACTCAATCCCCATGCCGGCGAGAATGGCATCATCGGCCGGGAAGACATGCGGATCATTCTGCCAGCAGTGCGACGGATGCGGCGGCGCAGGTGGCGGGTTTCCGGACCGATCTCGCCGGACACGGTGTTCCACCAGGCCGCCCACGGGGCCTATGATGCGGTCGTCTGCATGTATCACGACCAGGGCTTGATCCCGCTCAAGCTTCTGGCATTCGACAGCGGTGTGAATGTCACGCTCGGCCTGCCGTTCCCCCGGACCTCGCCGGACCACGGAACGGCCTACGACATCGCCGGGAAAAATGTTGCGAATCCAGGCAGCATGATCGAGGCTGTTAAACTCGCTTGCGTTTTGGCGAAAAAAATAAAAAGCTGATCCTGTTCTATGATTAAGCCAACAGACCTCAGAGAGATCCTGAGATACATCCCGAGGTTCCGGGACAAGGTCTTCGTCATCGCGGTCGATGGACAGATCGTCGAGGACGAAAACATCTCGAATCTCCTGCTGGACATTGCGGTTCTTCGGAGCCTCAACATCAAGGTGGTGCTCGTGCATGGCGCGAGCCACCAAATCAAGACCTTTGCCCGGCAGACCACCCGGGAGATCACCAACGCGGACGGCACCGGCGTCACCGACGACACGACGCTCGACATCGCGCTGACCGTCTCCAACCGGCTCAGCCATGAAATCCTCGAGGGCCTCTCCGCCAACGACCTGCGGGCTGCGGTAACCAACGCCATTATCTCGCATCCCGCGGGCGTGATTCAAGGCACGGACCAGTTGAACACCGGCGCCGTGGAGCGAGTCGACATCGAACTGCTTCAGACCTTGCTTGAAGAGGGCATCACCACGATCATCCCGCCACTCGGTTTCGACGGCGACGGCAAGACCTACCGGGTCAACTCCGACAGCATCGCCTTGGCCGTCGCACAGGCGCTCCACGCCAGCAAGCTCATCTTCATCACGACGCGGGACGGCATCGAAAAAAATGGCCAGCTCCTGCGGCAGCTTTCCATCCACGAGGCCGAGGAACTTTTGAAGAAAAACCGGAGCGAGCTCGTCGCGGAGATGATTTCCAAGTTGGATCACGGGCTGAAGGCATGCCAGAACGGAATCAACCGGGTTCACATCATCAACGGGCGGATTGACGAGGGCCTGCTGGCCGAGATTTTTTCCAACGAAGGCGTCGGCACGCTTATCTATGCCAACGAGTACCGGGCCATCCGGAAGGCGATGAAAAAGGACATTACCACGATCCTCAAGCTGACCAAGCAGTCCGTCCAGAACGAGGAGCTCGTCAAACGGACCCGGGCCAGCATCGAAAAGCAGCTGGGCGATTTCTTCGTCTTCGAGATCGACCGGAACCCGGTTGCCTGCATCGCTCTTCATCTCTACCCCGAGGAAAAAGCGGCCGAGCTCGCCTGCCTCTACGTCGCGCCCTCGCATGAAAATCACGGGATCGGCCGGAAACTCTCGCAGTACGCTGAGGAAGTCGCCAAGGAGCGGGGCATATTGAGGCTTTTTGCTCTTTCCACCCAGGCGTTCACTTATTTCCAGAAGAAGTGCGGTTTTACGGAGGGAACGCCCGAGGATCTGCCCAAGGCGCGGCGTGAAAAGTACGAGCAAAGCGGCCGGAACTCCAAGATCCTCGTCAAGAACCTCGAGAAGATTGCTTCGAATGGGGTTGCTCGCCTCCTTGCCGGGGTCTGATCAGTCGAACTCCCCTGGCTTGATTTTTCAATTTTCGCCAAAGGCGAGCAAGACCGGCAAAGCCGGGCGCAGGCCGACGCTTATCCGACGCGCCGCCGGATGTCCTGATAAACCACGGCGAGGGGCACCACAAACATCGGCACGATCAACGTCATCACGATGACGTTCAGAATCTGGAGAATGAGATACGGCGGGCTGAGGTGATGGCCAGCAATGTCATCCGCCAACTGGTCCCAGGAGTAAACGACGACCATCATGACCACCGGAATGCAAGCCATCAATAGTACAACGAGCGCGGGCATGAGCGAGACGTGCAGCACGACGAAAATCCGAAACATGTGGTTTGCCGAGATCCCTCCCGCGCCCTGCATCCGCATCAGCTCGCGGCTCCGCAGCAGCGCCGCCCATCCTCCCTTCCCCTCTTCGCTCACCACGAAAGCGAACAGGATCATCTGCAGAAAAAGCCGGAGCGGATAGTAGAGCAGGAGCCCGCCGGCGAGAATGCACCCCATCGCCGCCGGAACACGTTGCTCCATGGAGAGAAGAATCGACCATCCCAGCAAAGCCAGACCTGGAATGGCGGGAACCAGCACCAGCAGATGGTAAAGAAAAGTTCCCATCGACAGAGGCGCGATCCTCCTCCAGGTTCCGCGCAGGATGGCGCCAAGCCCCGCATCCTCCCCTGAAAGCTCCCGAAATACCGCGCAACCGTTCGCTCCGAGGGCCGCCCCGCCGCAGACCATGCCGGCGGCAGTGACGGCGATCATCTTGACCGATCCCATGGCGCCATCCGCCACGCCTCTCATCGTTCCAAGCAGGATCGTCAAAGCGATGTCAACGAGCGCGAGTGAGGCAAAAGCAAGGAAAGCAGGCACGACCAGGACCATGAATCTTCTCAAAAAAACTCCAAGACTGATCCTAAGGATTTCTTCCAACGACCAGCCGGAGGGCCGGATTTCGGCCGTATTCGAAGTCGGGGCGGGTGGCTGGTCCATGGCTTGCGTCAGAGGCGGAAACATTCTAGCCCGCATATTTCACAATGAAAGTGAAATATGCGCTCCCTGCACGCCAGTAGTGGTTTCGTTTTGGCATCTTTTGGAAAGGATCAGAACACCTTTCGCCACGGATTAACACGGATGATCACAGATACCTGAATGGGGAAAGGATGCAAAATCCAGCACAGCTGGATTTTGCGGATCCCTTGGCGAGCCGGTTGTATCGGCTCGCCAAAGCAAATATCCTGGCCTTCCATCCGTGTTCAATCAGTGTCCATCTGTGGCTAAGGGTGTTTATCCAGTAAAGTTACCGACTTTAAAGTGTACCACACTACCCACACGCTAGGGATATTTCGCGGTTGAATTGCGAAATATCCCGGGTAGTCTGTCAACATGCTGGGTCAATCCCAATTCAAGCGCCTGAGGCGCTTGCGCGGTCATCCGGTGATGCGGCAGATGCTCCAGGACATCGTTCTACGTGCCGAAGACCTCGTCTATCCGGTCTTCGTCCGATCGGGCAAAAAGATCCGGAGCGCGGTCAGGTCGATGCCCGGCATTTTCCAATTCAGTCCGGACACCGCCCTCGAAGAGCTCCGGGCCCTCGAGCAAACAGGCGTCAAGTCGTTCATTTTGTTCGGTGTTACCGACGCCCGCCACAAGGATGCGAAGGGAAGCGCGGCACATGACACGGACAACGCCGTTTGCCGGACACTGGAGCTGGTCCGCAAAAAGAACCTCGAACTCTACGCAATGACGGATGTTTGTTTGTGCTCATCCACCTCGCACGGGCACTGCGGTATACTTTCCAAAAACGCGCGGGAAGTCGTCGACAATGACGCGACGATTGACCGGCTTGGCGAGCTGGCTCTGCTGCACGCGCAATCCGGTGCGGACCTGGTGGCACCAAGCGGCATGATGGACGGGGCGGTCGCCGCCATCCGCCATGCCCTCGACGACAGTCAGTTCAAACATGTCCCAATCATGAGTTATGCGGTCAAGTACGCGTCGGCTTTCTACGGCCCATTCCGTGATGCGGCGGACAGCGCCCCCGGCTTTGGCGACCGCTCGAGTTACCAGATGGATCCTCGGCGGCGTCGCGAGTCCTTGCAGGAAGCCCAGGCGGATCTCGATCAAGGCGCGGATATTCTCATAGTGAAGCCGGGGCTCCCCTACCTCGACATCCTGCGCGACCTTCGCGAAGCCTTCGCGGCGCCGCTCGCGGCCTACCATGTCAGTGGAGAGTACGCGATGATCAAGGCGGCCGCGCGCGAGAAATGGATTGACGAAACAGCAGTGGTTCTTGAGTCGCTCGTCGCCATGAAACGCGCCGGAGCAAATTTGATTCTGACTTACTTTGCCAGGCAGATTGCTCCGAAATTACAGTCGGATTCCAGAGCTCAGTCGCCGTGAGCCTCTTGCCCGGCAACGTCATCAGGACTCTTACAAGGCAACGGCTCGCGCCGGGTCCTTGCTGGAGCCGGGGCTCAAAGGATGATCGGGCGGCACCGGAAGATCAGGCGGCACCTTGCCACGGCGTTTCTCGAGATCCTTGCGGACCTGGCGGGCGGTTTGCTCGTTGATCCTGTAGGAAGCGATCGCCAGAACCGCCAGCAGAGTCGTAACGATGGGGATGCTAATGTCGAAAATCCGCAGTAGCAACAGCGTGCGAACGGACTGTGCGGCGCCCAAATCAACATGGAATCCCGTGCTGTTGAGAAGGACCCCGGACAGCGCAAAGGCCAGGGCCATGCCGAGTTTCACCATCCACCAGTAAATAGCGCCGAACATTCCTTCGCGGCGGTGTCCATTCTGCAGTTCATCGAGGTCGCAGACATCGGCCATCATGGCGCTGACCAGGGTGAAGAGCGCACCAAGACCGAAAGCAATGAATGGCGCTGGCAGAAGAAGCATGACCGGGGACTTGGGGTTGTAACAAAACCACTTCATGCCATAGCCGATGATCGAGAGAGACATCGCCACGAAGAACGCATTGCGCTTGCCGATCTTGCCGGAAAGCCAAGTGACCAACACAATCGCGCCAAACGTGCAAATCGACGTCACCATGCCGAACCAGCCCATGTAAGTCGCGCCCATGCTCTTGTCGCCGCCGAAAACGTAATAGATGATCACATACGAGCTGAACGAGGAGATGACCATGAAACCGTTGAAAACGAGGAACGTCGCGGCACAAAGCTTCAGAAAGGGGCGGAACTTGATTGCCACGAAGAAGCTCCTGAAGAATTCCTTCACATTCCTGACCAGGCCCTGGAACGAGTGGCCCTTTTCCTCAGCTTCGACGATCGACTCATAGCGCTCCTTGATGAAGATTCCCGGCAGGATTCCGGTGGCGATGACCAGAACTCCCACGGCAATCGCCAGGCCGCGCGCACCCTGCACGGAGTTCGAGAACAGATGCTTGTTCTCCATGATCATGTAGAACCATGGAACCGCCAGCCAGGCGAACTGGCCCATGAAGTTGCTGGTGCCCATCAGCCGCGTGCGCTCGTGGTAATCCGGGGTCATCTCGTAGCCCAGTGCGATGAACGGCGTCGCGAAAATGGTGTAGGCGATGTAAAAGATGTTGGTACCGATCAGGAAGAACCAAAAGTAGAAGTTCTGGCTATGGCCGGAGGGAAGCTGCCACATCAGCGCGAAGATCAGGCCGGAAAAAACCGCGCCAAAGACTATGTAAGGCCGGCGGCGGCCCCAGCGGGACTTCGTCTGGTCCGAAATGTAACCCATGACGGGATCGGTCAATGCGTCCGTAAATCGGGAAAGGGACATGATGGTGCCAATCAGGACCGGGTTCATCCCCAACCCGAGGTTCAGCACGATCACCATACAGCCGAGCGCCGCAGCCAGCATGTTGTTGCACAGCGCACCAAGTCCATAAAAGAGTTTCTGAGGGACGGAAATTCGGTCTTCCGAGGCGGTCTGATAATTTTTTGACATAGAAATTTTCCTGTTGATTCGCTTCATCGTCATGCGGACTGCATCCAGACCCGGGGGGAAGTGAGAACTCCACCCACAACCGAGAATCGGTACTACAACCCCAATTTGAAGCCAAAATCAAGCAGGAAGCAGCGCATTTTTACCCGCCTCCGCAGAAAGCCCCGGCCTTAAAGGCCTGGGATGAATGCGCGGGTAGCTCGCCGAAGTTCCCGCAGGGAACGAAGGCGGCTGTGCTTCGGCGAGGTGTCGCCGAGCCGAAGCTGGAGGTGCCACGTTTTTTGAAGAAAATGGCGCCCAAAATGATGCGCTCTCTGCGAGCTAAGCGGCGATGGGGCCCCTTGGTGGCTGAGCGCACCCGCTAGCCACCACTCACGAAGCAATCTTGGTCTCTTCGTGAGGCGCCGAACCGGGTTCCGCCGCCGAGGCGCCGCCCTCCGGTTCGGACGGTTCTTGCGAAGCGTCCGGCGGCGTCTGCGATTGCGGAAGCTGGTTTGTCTCGTGAAGCTGGTCCAGGTAAGCCTGCGGGTCGCGCACGTACCTCACCGCACGGCTCTGCGAGATCGATCGCAAAAGATGGAAGGCATCGCAGAGCGGGATGAGCCCATAATCTTCGTGCACGCCCAGCAAACGGTGCGCCTGTGCGATGGCGAGGATCTCGGTCAGGATCATCCGCATCTCCTTCATCGCGCGGACGTCAATCTTGCAGGTCAAGTCCCGGATGACACCCCCTGTTTCCTGCAGGATGAAAAGGCTTCTCTTGAACGAACCGTAGGCCGGAACTCCCATGGAGTCCTTGGCAGGCTTCAGAAATCGGCAGATGGTATCGCGCACCTCCTGGGCCTGCTGGCGCCGGAACCCCCAGAGCGGGGAAAAGTCATAGACATCGATAGCAGCAAAGGAACCGAGGAATTCGGCACACCGATCGGGCGGCAGGGCCTGTACGGACTCCGCTGGAATGAGCGACAACGTGTATTGCCAGACTGCCATAGGGACGCGGAAAACTCCTGAAACCCGTGACATTATAACCGCAATTACCCGGTTTGTCGAGAAACAGGGCGCGACTTATTGACCCGGTTCCGGCGAGGGCCGCAGTGGCCGGATGGTCCAACCATTTGGCCGGCCCAGCAGGCGGATGGCACCATGAAGCCCCGTCACCCAAACACCCACATGGCGCGCCTGAAGCCGGTCCAGGGTCCCCGGCAGAACCAGATCATCCCGCTCCCGGTCGGTCGAAGAAAAAATCACGCTCCGCGTCGAAGCCAGCAGCGGCTCGCAAAAGCATTCCCGGCTTCCCGCGCCGCGCACGACCGTCCACGCACCGGGACCGGCGACTTCCGGCTCGAGCGATTCCGGCAGGTCGGACAGAAAGAGCATGTCGCCGTAGCGGAGCACGAGCGAGTTCTCATCCGCCTTCGACCGGAACGGCTCCTTCGGCCAGAGGACCTCCATTTCAATTCCGCGGCACTGGAGCACATCGCCGGCCTTCACTGCCACGACTTTCAGGCCGAGGTCCTCCGCCTCCGCCAGAAGTTTTTTGTACTTGCTTGACCTGGTCTTCGCCGGGTTGATGACGAGCTCGCCGACCGGAATTTTTTTTAGAATCTCGAGAAGGCCCCCGACGTGTGTTGCGTCCCCGTGGGTCGCCACCGCCATATCCAGGCGGTTGACGCCTCGCGCCCTCAAAAAAGGCTCCACCACCGACCGTCCCTGCGATTCGCTGCCCGCATCGATCAGAATCTTCGGGCCTCCAAAGCGCTCCATAAAAACCGCCTGCCCGCTCCCGACGTCCAGGACCGTGATCTGGACCGGCCGCGAGGCGTAACCCCAACCGGCGAAAGCCGCCGCGCAGATCGCGGCTGTGGCGGCCAACCAGAGCCGCGAGTTTTTCCGGAACAATGCCGCGCATCCGGCCGCGTAGCCGGCCGCCACCAACCATGCCGCCGGCTGGGCGACGTAGACATACCCCCATGACCAGTCCGCTACAGCATCGGTCACGCCCAGCATCGTCCGGGTCACCAGCCATTGCGTCTGGTTGAAAAGTGAAGCCAGCGCAGGCCATAAAAAATCCGCAAGCATGGCCGTGAATCCGAGCGAAAGCGAAAGCCCGGATAGCGGCACCACCACCAGGTTGCAGAAGAACGAAACCGGCGAGAAGAGATGAAAATAATAGAGAATGAGTCCGGCCGAGCCGATCCAGGCCGCCAACGACACCGACACCAGGTCCGCCGCCCAGCCCAGAGTCCGGCCGATCCGGCGCCTCGCTGGGGAAACAAACTCCTGCGGCAGAAATGGGTCGGCCTCCATCCATGGCTCGAGCTTTCCTTTGATCCGCGGCGCAAGCAGGACAATCGCCGCCACCACCAGGAATGAGAGCTGAAAACCGGGGTCGAAAATCTGGCCTGGCGCGAAAGCGAGAATGGCAAACGCGGAGACTGCGAGGCTGTTCATCAGGTGAGCCGGGCGGTTGAGCATCCAGCCGCCCATGAACACCGCGCACATCACCAGCGCCCGAACCGCGGAGGGGCGAAAGCCGGTCATGACCACGTAGATCAAAAGAAGCGGTATGACAATAAAAGTAATAAGACTCTTTTTTATCCGGAACATCCGGAGGATCAACGTGATCAGAAATGCGATCAGTGTGATGTGCAAGCCGCTGATCGCGACCACGTGAAGCGTGCCGGTTTTTCGGAAGTTGTCGTTCACCTCGGTCGGCATTTGACTTCTCTCTCCCAGGATCATTCCCAGGAGCAGTCCCTCCACCTCCGGCGGGCCTGAAATTCCCCTCAAGACCGCCTTTTCGAGCCGGTCCCTGGCCCCGAAAACCGAGGCCAGACCCGGGATCGCACCGACCTTTTCCAACGGAGGATCATCCGGATCGACGCTCAGCACATAGTGGAAACCCCGCGTTTCCAAGTAGTCCCGGTAGTCAAAGAGACAGGGATTGGTCGCGGCCGCCGGGCGGTCCAGATACCCGGACAGCCGGACGCGGTCGCCCCAGAAAAGCCTCGGAGCCTGCGCGGTCCTCTTCGGGTCGCGGCGCCATTCCACCCAGATGTCTCCGCTGATCTTTCGCCAGCCTCCCGGTCCGAAATAAGATTCCAGCCGGACTGGAAAATCGAGCCGATCCTCGTGAACCTTGATTCTTGGGATCGGGTCGTCCGTGATCCGGCCGGTGCATTCGAAGTACGCAGGCCGCTCGCCGGCGATGGATTGAACGTGGTCGGAGGCATACGGAACCCGATGGGCGTGGTCGATGAGCATGCCGGAACCCAGCGCCAGCAGCAGAATTCCTTCAGAGCGCCATGCGCTCCACACAAGGCCGGCGGCAACGAAAGCCGCTGGCCAGAAGAGGTTTGTGCGCAGAAAATGGTCTGCAAGGATGCCCGCCATGAACGCAAGCGTGAAGGGGATGAAAGGAGGGCAGTTTTTCATCGCTCGGGTGGAATAGTCGTCACCCGGGCAGTTGGTTGAGCGCCGTCCACGCGGGGAAACGGAAAGCATTCCGGATCGCTTCGGTGATGTTGCGTTTTGCGCGCTCGATCGAGCCTTGCAAGCCCTTGCCGCGCGCCAGGTGCGCCGTGATGCAAGCCGAGTAGGTGCAGCCGGTGCCGTGCGTCACAACGCCCTTGATATATTCGGACTCGAGTTTGAGCATTGCGCGGCCGTCGTAAAAAACGTCCGTTGCGCTCTTCATCCGCAGGTGGCCGCCTTTGGCAAGCACGGGACACCCGAAATAGTCGAAAATTTTCTTCGCCGCCGATTCGAGCGTTGCGAGCGAATCCACCGGCTGGCCGGAAAGGATCACGGCCTCGTCCACGTTCGGCATCACCAGCTTCGCGATCGGAAGCAGTTCCTTGAGCGCCCGGATGGCGTTGGGCTGGAGCAGTTTTTTTCCCGAAGTCGCGACGATGACGGGGTCGACCACCAGCTCGTATCCTCCCCCGGCAAGCTTCTCCTTCACCTCGCGGATGATGCTGTCGGAATAGAGCATCCCCGTTTTGATTGCGCCGATCGGCATGTTTTCCAGGCAGCAGGCAAGCTGGTCACGAAACACTTTCACGGGAATCGGTTGCAGTGAAACGACCTTCTTCGGCGTTTCGGCCACGACGCAGGTGACGGCGCTCATCCCGTAAACGCCGAGCGCGGTGAATACCTTCAAGTCGGCCTGGATGCCCGCACCACCGCTGCAATCGGAGCCGGCGATTGTCAACGCAACGGGAGGAACATTGCTCACGGCTGGAGTTTTCCGCGACTCCGATGGGTGATGCAAGAAAGAACCGGTGGACGAGGCTCAAAAGGACTTGTTCCGCAAGGGAGAGGATCCACTTTTTGGCTCGCCATCCAGGCCGCGTTTCGGGCATAGGAGACGGATGAAATTTCCCATCATTTCCGCGCTCGTCCTGGCAATGGCGGCCTGCCGGCTTTTCGCCGCCGATCCATCCGCAACCGAACCCCAGAAAAAGGACTCCAAAATTGTGAAGACCGATTCCGGACTGCAATACGAAATTCTGAAGGAAGGTCATGGCCTCTCCCCGAAGCCCGGCGACCTGGTCAAGGTCCATTATGTGGGCACCCTTGCGAATGGGAAAAAGTTCGACAGCTCGCGCGACCGCGGCGAGCCGTTTGTGTTCCCCATCGGCAAGGGACGGGTGATCAAAGGCTGGGATGAAGGCGTCATGATGATGAAGGTTGGCGAAACTCGCAAGTTGATCATTCCTCCATCTCTTGGCTACGGTGCCGAAGGTACGGGTGACGTCATTCCACCCAACACCACGCTCATTTTCGAAGTCGAGCTGCTCGGCATCAATGGGCCGTAGGACTGATTCCGTTTCTGCGAAGCGGATCTGCCGCAGAAATGCGCGGTGAGGGATTCGAACCCCCAACCCCCTCCGTGTAAGGGAGATGCTCTACCATTGAGCTAACCGCGCAAAAAACTTGAACAAACGTAGGTCACGTCCTGTCGAATGTGAATCAAAAACCCGGCGCGCCGTCCAACCACATATTCATTGACAGAGCCGGAATTGACCTACATGGTTTGCGCCAATGACCCACAAGATAAGCCCGTATTTGCTTGGTTTTCTCACGATTTTACTCGTCTTCGCCAGCCAGGCCACCGAATCGAAACTCTCGGATCCAAGGCTGATTTCCTCCAAGGCTCTCCGTGCCAGGCCGCCGGGCGACTGGAAACTGAAGGGCCTCCTCACCGTGATTGCGGGGGAAGAACGGATTTCCCACAATCTGAACATCCTCTACCGCTTTGACGAAACGACCGGCCTGATTTCGCGCTACGAGTACGTTGGTGCCGACGGCAAGAAACAGACCATCGAAGTGGTCTACCCGTTCAGCGGAAAACCGCAGGTGCTCGACTACGATACCGGCCAGGCGCTCAAGGAGCCGCACAAAAACCTTCTCAATTCCTCCTTCACACCCAGCGACCTATCGCTCGACTTCCTCTCCTGGAGAAAACAGAAGTTCATCGGCAGCGAGGAGATGAAGGACCGCGCTTGCTACCACATCGAGAGCATCAGCCAGAAGGAGGACGGCTCGCCGTACCATCGCGTTGAAGCCTGGATCGACGAGGAATATTTCGCGATCATGAAGTCGATCTGCTACGACGCGGAAGGCAACGTGATCAAGGAGTTCCAGATCAAGTCGATCACCATCCGGGAGGGCAACTACATCCCGAAAAGAATCGAGTTGAACGAACCGTTGAAGAAACGCAGGACCATCCTCGAGATCGTCGAGGCCAAAAAAATCGCCTAGGACCTCGCAATGCAGCCGCTACCGACCGCCGAAGGCTGGCATGTTCTTCACCTCTTCTACCGTCTTGATCCTGCGAGCCGCGGACGCCTGCCATCCCTGCAGAAGGATTTTCTTTCGCTGATCCAGTCCGCGCGCAGGCAGAAGGATTTTCAGGTCCTGACGGTTTCGATGATTGGTCACAAGGCCGATCTCGGGTTCATGGCGCTTTCACCCGATCTGGCCGTGCTGCAGCAATTTGAAAAACAGCTCTCCAGCTTGCTGGGCTCCGTCGGCGTCCTGCCGGCCTGGTCGTACCTCTCCATGACGGAAAAGTCCGAATACACGACCACTCCCGAAGAATTCGGCAAGCAGCTGGTGGAACAGGAAAAGTTGAAACCTGGCTCTTCGGAATTCGACGCCAGGATGGCGGAATTCCAGGCGCGCATGGAGAAATATCTTCAGAACCGGCTCTATCCGGTCCTGCCGCCGTGGCCGATCTTCTCCTTCTATCCGATGAGCAAGCGCAGAGCCAGCGGGCAAAACTGGTATCTGTTGGACTTCGCGTCGCGCAAGAAGCTGATGGAGGGCCATGCGCGGGTGGGAAGAACCTACTCCGGAAGGATCCTTCAGCTCATCACCGGCTCAACGGGGCTCGACGGATGGGAATGGGGCGTCACCCTGCTGGCCCATGACCTGCTCTCGATCAAGCAGATCGTCTATGAAATGCGTTTCGACGAGGTCAGCGCCGCCTATGCGGACTTCGGGGAGTTTTATATCGGCATCCAAGTTCCCGCTGAAGAGCTCCTCAAGAGCGTTTAGCGGGTAGCGGATAGCGTTTAGTTTTTCTATCCGCCCTACGCTATACGCGATCCGCTACGAGCTGGCGCTCGTGTAGTGCTTCAGCGCAAAGCTCCAAAACCGGCTCGCCATCCAGACAAAGAAGGCCGTCAAACCCAGCGCCCAGAGCATCCCCAGATCGGAGACCGAGAAAGGGAACGCCATCACCCGCGCGGGGAAGTTCGCCACGACCAGCATGGGCAGGGCGAATGTGAAGAGATACCAGATGACTCCTTTGAACGCCTGGCTTGGAATGCGCGCAATCTGGAACAGATTGTAGTAGCCGTAGACCAGTCCCTGCGCCCGGATGATCCAGAATGAGAGCGTCACGATCAACATCAGGAGCGCGTAATGCAGAAAGATGCCCGAGACCACCAGAACCACGTACATTGCATATTGAAGCAGGCTCGGATGGATTCGCAGGTTGATCGCGGCGTAAACGACAAAAGCCAGGCCGATGCTCGAATTGACCAGCGCGCCCGGATCGAAATTGCGCGTTGAAACCAGGAACTGGGTGTTCACCGGCAGGACCAGCTGGAAGTCAAGCTTGCCCGTCCGGATCAGCTCGGGAATCTGGATGCAATTGGTCATGAAGAGGCAGGAGAAAAGCTGCTGGATCAGATGGTTGGTTCCGAAGAGCATGATCATTTGGTTCTTGTCCCAGCCCGCCACCTCCGGAGTCTGATAAAAGAGCACCTGAATGAAAACGATCTGGGCGCCGAACCAGAGAAAATCGACGATGATCCAAAGAATGAAGTTTGTCTTGAACATCATCTCGCGCGTCAGCGAATAGCGGAAAAATGCGCTCAACAGCCGGGCATATTTCAACGTCGTTTCCATCACCCCTCCATAGGTTAGTGGTGCCCCTGCCGACCGGTCAAAATCAAGAAGGCGACATAGAGCAGCCACAGCCCCGCTGGATAACGGATCCAATTGGCATAGCGGCGGATGTAGATCATCAGGTAAGTGCAAAGGATCATGAACGCGCATGACAATCCCAGGCCGAAAAAGAGAACGGTCCAGACATGCTCCTTGCCCACGCGCAGGGCGAACTCGGAATTGGCGATCGCATTATCAGAAGCCATGGTGAGGTCCGTGAACGTGATCAGCAGGATCGCCTTCATCATCGCTCCGGCCAGCTTGTCGGGGGGATGGTGGACTTCCGGATCAAACCACATCTTGTACACCACGAAAATCAGCCAGGCTCCTGCCGGATAGCGGATCCATCCAACCGCTGACCGGAGCTGGAACACCAGGAACGTGAGAACCACCATCGTCACGCACGACAAAATCATGCCGAAGACGAGGGCCCGCTTCTGCTGGCTTCTGTGAAGTCCGTTGACCATCTGCGAATTGGCCAGCGCATTATCAAACGCCAGCGAAATGTCCGAGAGGGTCACGGCGAAAATCGCCTCGACCACCGTGAACTCGGCATCCGTGAAGGAGGGTATGATCTGCGCCATCAAGCGACCGTTTCTCTAACCGCTTCGAACGCAAATGAAAAGCGCGAA
>JAHFSZ010000043.1:0-1574 GCA_023265515.1 Verrucomicrobiota bacterium | reverse complement strand
AAATCCATTGCACTCTGAAAACGACCGCGTTAGTTTGAACAACTCCAAATGTGGAGAATGCCATGACACTGACCGAAAAAATTCTGGCGCGAGCAAGCGGCAAGGCTGAGGTCAAAGCCGGCGACAATGTCTGGGTCAACACGGATGTCCTGCTGACCCACGACGTCTGCGGTCCCGGTACCATCGGCGTCTTCAAGCGCGAATTCGGCCAGGACGCGAAGGTTTGGGACCCCAAAAAAATCGTGATTATCCCCGACCACTACATCTTCACGTCCGATTCCAAGTCGAACCGGAACGTCGACATCCTCCGCGATTTTGTCAAGGAGCAGGGCATTCCGTACTTCTATGATGTCATCGAGGACCCCAACGGCCATTGGGTCTTCGATGCCTCCCAAGGCCAGCTCAAGCGCCAGTACGCCGCCAGCTACGCCGGCGTCTGCCACACCGCCCTGCCGCTCAAGGGCCACACACGCCCCGGTGAAATTCTCTTCGGCACCGACTCGCACACCTGCATGGCTGGCGCCTTCAACATGTTCGCGACCGGCATCGGCAACACCGATGCGGGATTCATCCTCGGCACGGGCAAATTGCTGGTGAAGGTTCCCGAGACGATGCATTTCCGGCTCGAGGGCCGACTGCCCAAGGGCGTCATGGCCAAGGACGTCATCCTCCACATCATCGGCGACATCGGGTTCGACGGCGCGACCTACCGCGCCATGCAGTTCGACGGACCGGGCGCCCAGGCTCTTGACATGGACGACCGGATGACGATCGCGAACATGGCGATCGAGGCCGGCGGCAAGAATGGAATTTTCGAGTGTGATGAAAAAACCATCGCCTTCGTGAACGAAAAGACGCGGCTCAATGGCACGAAGAGCACGTTCCGGCCGGTCGACCTGGATCGCGATCAGACTTTCATCTACGACAAGACGTTCGACCTCTCGAAGCTGGAGCCGACGATCGCCTTGCACCCGGATCCCGGCAATCGCGCCCTGGCTCGCGAGTGCGCGCACATCCCGCTCGACCGCGCCTACATCGGCTCATGCACCGGCGGCAAGACGTCCGATTTCCTGGCGTTTGCGCAAATCATCAAGGGACACAAGGTTGTAATCGACACGTTCGGCGTCCCCGCGACCCCGGACGTCGTCCAGGATTTGCAGAACACCGAATGGAAGGGCAAGACGGTCTGGGCGATTCTTGAGGAGGCCGGCGTCCAGATGACCGAGAACGCCTCGTGCGCCGCCTGCCTCGGCGGGCCCACCGACACCTTCGGCCGGCTCAATCGCCCGATGAATTGCATCACCGCCACGAACCGGAATTTTCCCGGCCGGATGGGACACAAGGAATCAAAAGTCTTTTTGGCTTCGCCTTACACGGTTGCCGCGTCGGCGTTGACGGGGCACATTACCGACCCGCGAGAGTATTTGTAAGACGACTCAGGCAGGCTGGGCGGTGGATTCCGGCTTGGGCTGAACCTGCGACTCGAGGCTCTTCAAGAACTGTGATGCGTCTTCGGGGGTGACGTCGCGGTCGGGCGTGAGGATCTTCCAGTCGGCGATCTTCTCGAGCGGATG
>JAHFSZ010000101.1 GCA_023265515.1 Verrucomicrobiota bacterium | reverse complement strand
CAAGAACCGATGCTGGACAGCTTTAATTAGAAATTTGAAATCAGAAATTACTTAAAGAGGCTCGGAAGCCAAGTGGAAAGAGGTGGAATGTAAGTGATCAACAGGACACCCACGGACTGAATGGCAAGAATGGGCAAAATCGCCCGGCAGACTTCCGGCATCGGCTTGTTGAAACGGTACGAAGAGATCAGAAGATTCAACCCGGCCGGCGGCATCAGAAAGCCGAGCTCCATATTCGCCAGAAAGATGATGCCGAGATGGATTGGATCAATATGGAACGCCTCGCTGATTGGAACGATGAGAGGCACCACCACCACGATCGCCGCGTAGATCTCCATAACGCCCCCGGCGACGAGCAGGAATAAATTCAAAAGCAGCAAAAAAACCAGGGGTGAATGGACCGCGCCGGAGATCCACTCAGCGCCGTGGGTGGGAACTTCCGCATCGATCAGGTAGTTGGTGAAACCGAGGGCCACGCCAAGGATCAAAAGGACACCGCCGACCAGCAGGCCGCACTCGGTCATCACGCGCGGCACATCCCTGAACAACCTCAGGTCGCGGTAAACGAACGTTTCGACGATGAACGCGTAAAGCGCGGTCATGGCGGACGCTTCGACCGGCGTGGCGAACCCGCCAAACAGGCCGGCGAATGCGACCACAGGAATGAGCAGCTCCCACTTCGCGCCGCGAAGGCTGTTCCAGGCCTCGCGTGCGTCAAACGCCTTGCGCGCCGCGCCCTGTGGAACCTGGCGCACGCCCCACCATGCCGTCATCGCAACCATCAGGATGCCGGGCAGAATCCCGCCGAGAAACACCGTCTTGATCGGAATTTTCGCAATGATCGCGTAAAGGATGAGCGGCAGGCATGGCGGAAACAGAAGTCCGAGCGATCCGGCGCCCGTCAGCAGTCCCAGCGAAGCCCTTTCCGAATAGCGGGCCGCCATCAGCACCGGCATGAGAACTCCGCCGAGCGCAAGGATGGTGACGCCGGAGGCGCCGGTGAACGAAGTGAAAAAAGCGCAAACCAGCGCCGTGACGATCGCGGGCCCGCCTCGCAGCCAGCCGACAAACGCCTGGAAGACCCGCAACAAGCGTTTCGATGCGCCGCCTTCGGCCAAAAAAAACCCGGCCAGCGTGAAGAGCGGGATCGTTGGCAGCGACGGGTTTGTCACCATGCTGTAGTGGTCCAATGAGATGGACGCGATGGGCTGGCTGGCTCCCCAAAAGAGGATCAGGGCCGCGCCGCCCATCATCGCGTAGATCGGCGCGCCGAAAACGGCCGCCAGCAAGAGAATGCAGAGGGCCGGAATCACCAGGTGGCCAACGGCAACCGGAGGCCGGATGCCCACCCAGACCACCGCCGCCACGAGCAGGATTGCGATGGCAAGGCCCTTCCAGCCTCCCGGAATGTTGAGCATCATGCGGACGAAGATGGCCGCGAAACCCAGCGGCAGGAAAAGTTGGACGGTCCAGACGGGAATGCCGTAGGCAAGAATTTTTCCCGCTTCCCTCTCCGACAATACGAACTGCAAGCTGGCCACGCACAAAAAAAACGTGATGGCCGCGGCGAAAGAACCGCTGAAGAGATTCGCCGACGATTTCCACCAGCCTTTCAGGAAATGCGTCACGGTCGAGAGTGAGATGAGCCGGCGCTCCCGCGCTGCGATGGCGGCCCCGAGCATGCCGATGATCAGCGTGAGATGCTGGACCAGCGAGGTCGACCCGGAAATGCCGGTATGGAACAGCTTGCGCAGCGCGACCTCGGCCAGGGGGATGATCGTCATGCAAGCCAGGGCCACCGAGACGGCGATGTCTTCGCCCCGATGAAGAACGCCGCGCCAACCCGACGACGCGACGCGGTTCGCGATCCAGGAATCGACTTGCGATCTGATCTCACCGCTCAAGGCTTCGTCTTCCCGCACGACACACGGAATTCCTTGAGCAGTTCCTGCACTTCGTCGAACAAATCCGCGCGCACGAGCAGGCCGCGGACCTTCGGATTGACCTCCTCGGCCAGCTTGCGCCATTCCGCTTCCGTCTCCGGCGTCAGCTTGTGAACCTTGAGCCCTCTTTTCTTCATCGCCTCGACGGACTCGTCGCTCTCGGCACGGCTTCGCCTCGTGATTTCCTGTCCGGCCTCCGCCGCGGCCTTCAGCATTTCATCGCGTGCCGCCGGGGCCAGGGCGTCCCATGTCTTCTTGGTGATCACGGCACCTCCGACCAGCGGAGCCCAATCCACCTCCACCATATACGGGGCGGGCCCGTAGAACTGGCCCGCCAGGGCGTAGGTGGGTGTGGAGGGGACGGCGTCGATCAGGCCGGTTTGCAGGCCTGCGAGGATGTCCGTCGGTTCCAGCGGCACGGCTTGATAACCGAACGCCTTGATCAGGTCGATGGTCCGGTTGTCCCCCGCCCAGACAAACAGCTTCATCTTCTTCAGGTCTGCGGGAACCATGGCCGGCTTCCTGGAAAAGAAGCGCACCCAGCCGGCGTCACACCAAAAGAGCACGACAAATCCCTTGTCCAGAAACTCTTTTTCGAGCCGGGGGCGCAGTTTCCCGCGCACAAACTCCACCTCCTCGAGCGAGTGAAACTTCATCGGCATGGTCTGGAGCGCTGTGACGGAATCATCGATCTCCTGGAGCCCCGCGACCGTCAACAGACCCGCCTGGATCTGGCCAACCCGCATGCGCCGGACCATGTCGGCCTCCCCGCCCATCGTTCCGTCCGTGTAAACAATCAGGTGGGCGCCGCCTCCCGGGACCTTCCGCCACTTTTCGCCCATGGCCAGCAAAATCTGGTGGAATGAAGTGCCCTTGGGCGCGAGTGTCGCCAGCTTGATCTTCACCGGCTCC
>JAHFSZ010000100.1 GCA_023265515.1 Verrucomicrobiota bacterium | reverse complement strand
GCTCATCCAATTCTTCGAGCACCACCTTCAGCCGCTCGAGGCCGGTGGGGATGTACTGCAGGTACTCGGTCTTGCCTTTTTGCAGCGAAAGAAATCCATAGGCGCCGCAGGCCTGCATCAACCGCTGGGCGGCACATTGAAGGAAAATCTTTCGCCGGGGGCCGCCGGGACGGAAGGTGTTGAGTGAATAGTAATCGAGCAGGATCTGCCGGTCGGCCTCCTGGATGGAAACGTAGGGATCGTACAGGAGGCTTGCCAGATCGTACTCGGGCAGGCCGAAGCGCATGCCTTGGAAGTCGATCAGGTGGACCTGGCCCTGCCTGACCTGAACGTTGTGCGACTGGAAATCGCGGTGGATCAACACCCGCTCGAACTTGCTCAGCCCGTCGGCGAGCTGCTGGAACTCTTCGGCGTAGGGCGCGACAGGCTGGGCCGATTCGACGAGCTGGAGCCGGTCGAAGAGGCAGTTCTTCCAGAAGTAGTTGGTTTCCCAAAGGTAGACGCTCTCGTCGAAGCCGTGCATCAAAGTAAAAGGCTTGAGATGGAAGAGCTGGGTGCCCTTCTCGTGCAGTAATTTGACCGCCCGCAGCGAATCCTGATAGAGTTTGAGCGACGGAGCGTGGTTGGAGTCGAACCGCCCGCCGACGGCGTCGCGCAACGAGACATCGCCGACGTCCTCGACCACGAGCCATCCTTCTTCCGTGTAGTCGCCCCAGATCCGCGGCGTGGGGATGTTGAGCTCGTTCAGAAAAAGCCCGATGTGGGCGAAATAGCTGTTTTCAGGCCGGTCCTTCTCGAAAAACATGACGATGATCGTCGACTTGTCCTCGAGAGGGACGCGCCAGTAGAGCCGTCCGGACCCGGCCGGCGTGATCCGTTCAGGGGCGGCGCTGGCGGAAACCTTGTGCGTGCGCGAAAGAATGCCGAGGACTTCAGCCGAAGAGGGGGTGTATTCCATGGGAGGTGATAATCTGATTTTGGTGTTGGCCGGTCACGGTGACGCCGTCGGTGACGATGACATTCTCCAGCGAAGCCCCATTCCCAATTTCCACATTATCCCAGAGCAGGGTGTTCTTCAAGTGGGCGCCTTTGGCAATCGAACAATTTTTTCCAGCCGCGAGGCATCCGGCTGGATTTTTTGGCGAACCGCCGATGGTCCACCGCCTGCGCAGGGTTTCGTCGATGTGCAGGCTCCAGTAGCGTTCCAGCGAACCGATGTCGCACCAGTCGGGGCTCTCATGCACATAAACCTGGACTTTTTGCCCTGTTTTAGCGGCCTCCAGCGCGGGGATCATCGGGTAGGGACCGGTGTTGGGGATGAAATTCAGGATGGCGCGTTCAACCAGGTAGACGCCGCAAAAGACGGCCTTGCCCCCGGTGTAGTCTTCGAAGGAAACGACGCGGTGGTGCTTGTCCCAGGTGACGGTCTTGGGCGGATGGGTGGGATTGACCCACGCGGTGCACAGAGCGTCATGCTCGCGGTGGGCCTTGAAGAGCGCGTCCAGCGGCGGGTCGGCGATCACGTCGGCGTTGAGTACCAGCACCGTGCCGCAGCCGGAAATCCGCCGAAGGGCCTTGCGCAATCCGCCCGCGGTGTCGAGGAGCTCCGGCTCATGGGAAAAGGAGCAGCGCCAGCCCTTGGGCGCGGCGCTTTCCCACTCGCGCTGAATGTTTTCAGCGAGGAGGTGGGTGTTGAGGACAACCTGGCCGGGTTTCAAACGTCCGAGGACGGCCGCCCAGCGCTTGAGTGGCGATTGGCCGAGCACAGGGATGCACGGTTTGGGCCGGATGAGGGTGAGGGGACGGAGACGTTTTCCCAGACCCGCTGTGAGGATGAAGACTCCGTCCAAATTCACAGGTGGAAGACTAGCAGGTCTTTTCCTGGATGAGAACCTTGAATACTTGCCCCAGAAAATCCGGATGCACAAGGGTGTTGAACTGCTTCTTTTCGGAAGCGGTCCAGCGGGCAAGGTCGCCGGGCGGCATCGATTTGAGCACGTCCATCAGGAATCGCTCCTGCGTCGCAAACGATTTTTCATTCAAACCGGCTTTCTTTCCGGCCTCGATCAGCGCCGTGAAATTCACATGCGCGGTGATGTCTTGTTCGCCGACTCGATTGAGCAGGTTGGATGAACGCTTGTGCTGGTGGCAGGCCTGCAGGGTCCCTTCCTTGCGGTGGGAGGCGTACAGCTCAGCTGCGGGAAAACCATAGTCGATGGTCACGATCCTTCCACGTTCCAGAACGCGTGCAAGCTCGCCCGCCCAGAAATCGGCGTGGGGCCAGAGCTCCGTCGTGTAGTTGTCGGGAAGGTCGGACCACGGTGGAAAACCCGCGGGCACATCCATCGGATCGTACGTGATCAGGCCGACGCTCCAACCGAAGCCTTCGGATCCGTGGGTGACATACATTTCCGCCCAACCATGCGGGAATTTTTTCACGCGGTGGACCGGAAGGGCGTCGAACAGTTCGTTCGACCAGATCACGCCGCGAACGGATTCATCCGGAAGCTCCTGGAGGTTCGAGAACCACTGGACTGGTAGCTTGTGGCTGGTAGCTGGTAGCTGGGAAAGGCTCTGCTGTTGGATCTCACGAAGCCTCGGGAAGGGCTCGACAATTTTCAGGCGCACGACGGTGGAAAGCTCCGGTGAAATTTCGGCGAGCGCCCGCGCCACGTCGCCGAAGAGCTGGCCGCGATGGGCGCCAATCTCCACCAGGTCGAAAGGTTCCGGCCGGCCGATTTGCTCCCAGGCGTCAACAAAAGCATGGGCGAGCAAGCGGCCGAACAGCGAGCCGACCGACACGCTGGTGATGAAATCCCCCTCTTTGCCGATCCGGCTCCCGCCGGATGCATAGT
>JAHFSZ010000042.1 GCA_023265515.1 Verrucomicrobiota bacterium | reverse complement strand
GGCCGTCACTCGATCGATGAGGACGACTTGCGGGCGGTTCGCGAAGCGCTGACTTCCGGCTGGCTGACGCAGGGGCCGCGCGTTGAACAATTTGAGAACGACGCAGCAGTTTACTTCGGGGTGAAGCATGCCGTGGCCGTATCCAGCGGGACGGCGGCGCTTCACCTGGCATGCCTCGCATTGAATGTTGCGCCGGGACAGAAGGTTGTCACCACACCCAATACCTTTGTGGCAAGCGCAAATTGTTTCGTCTGTTGCGGCGCGGAGCCCGTCTTTGCCGACATCGGGACGCTGGATTATCAGCTCGATCCAAAGCAGGTCGAAAAGGCACTTGCCGGGGACAAGAAGAAGCAGATCAAGGGCATCGTTGGCGTTGATTTCGCGGGCCTGGCAAGCGACTGGGAGCCGCTGGCGAAACTGGCAAAAGACCGGGGGCTTTGGGCGATCCGTGACGCGTGCCATGCGCCGGGCGCGCACTGGAAGGATTCGAAGGGTGCCAAGCATCGCGTGGGCGACGCCATGGGCGCGGATGCGGTGATCCTCAGCCTTCATCCAGTCAAACATTTCACCTCGGGTGAAGGTGGCCTGCTGCTGACCGATCGGGAGGATGTGGCCTATCGCGCGCGGCAACTGCGCACGCACGGCATCACCAAGGATCCGAACACGATGGAAAAACCGTCGCCGGGCGATTGGTATTATGAGATGCAGGAGCTGGGTTTCAATTACCGCATCACTGATTTTCAGTGTGCCCTGGCATCCAGTCAGTTGAAAAAGCTCAACGGCTGGATACAGCGCCGGCAGGAAATCGCCGCGCTTTACCGAAAGCTGCTCGATGACGTCGAGGAGGCGGTCTTGCCCGCCGAGCGGCCGGGGCGCGAGCACGTCTACCATCTGTTTGTTGTTTTGATTCCGAACCGGGACCGCGTCTTCAAGGCGATGCGCGCGGCCGGCATCGGCGTCCAGGTCCACTACATTCCGGTTCACACTCAGCCGTTTTACCGGAGGAAATTCGGCACCGACTGGGGGGATTTTCCGAAGGCGGAGGAGTATTACAAGAGGGCGATCTCCCTGCCGATCTTTCCAATCATAAGTGACCGCGATGTGAAGCGGGTTGCGGATTGCTTTAAGAAGGCGGTGGCGAATCGGTGAAGGACGCCAAGAACATGAAATTCCTGGTGGTCGGCGCCGGCTCAATCGGAGCGCGTCACCTCAAGAACCTGTTGAAGCTCGGCGTCCGCAAAATCGAGGTTTGTGAACCGGATGCGAAGACGCGTCGCAAGCTCGAGAATGGGTTCCCGGTTCCGGTGCACCGCCGCCTCTCGAGCGCGCTGAGGGCAAAGCCGGATGTCGCACTGATTGCCACGCCGACCCACCGGCACATGCCTACTGCGATGGCTTGCGCAAAGGCGGGTTGTCATCTCTTCATCGAGAAGCCTTTGAGCCACAGCCTGACGGGACTCGACCAACTGGGCCGTCTGATTCGCAGCAAGCGTCTCATCTGTCTGGTGGGCTGCAACATGAGGTTTCATCCGGGTCTGGCTCTCCTGAAACGAAATCTGGAGAAGCAGAAGGTTGGCCGGATCTGGGGAGCGCGGATTGAATTTGGATACTACCTGCCGTTTTGGCGTCCAGGGCGAAATTTCCGGAAAACCTACAGCGCGAAATCGGCGCAAGGGGGTGGGGTCATCCTCGATTGCATCCACGAAATCGACTACGCCCGCTGGATGTTTGGGAGCGCCGTGCACGCTTCAGGGTCGGCGTCACGGGGATCTGTGTTGGGCCTCGACGTCGAAGAGGATGTCGATCTGCGTCTGGAGACGGCGGGAGGCATCCGAATTGGAATCCATCTTGATTATCTTCAAAAGGCCTACAGGAGAAACTGCGTCGTTTATGGGAGCAAAGGTGTTTTGGTATGGGACTGGCATCGGCCTGGCCTGCGCTGGCATCGAAACGGACGTTCCCAGTGGGCGCAGTTAAATCCCGCGCAGCGTTTTAAAACCAATGACATGTACGTGGCAGAAATGAAGCACTTCTTGCGTTGTTTGTGTGAAAAGGAAAAGCCCTCGCAGGATTTCCGACAAGGTCTAAAAGTGCTCCGTCTAGCCCTCGCCTTCAAAAAGAATTTGAAAAGTGAAAAGCCATTTCGTGTCCGGAGGGGATCATGATCGTTGCCATTGTCCAAGCTCGGCTGGGCTCCCACAGACTGCCTCGAAAAACGCTGGCGCTGATCCAGGGCAAGCCGATGATCGGGTGGGTGCTGGAGAGGCTTCGGTGTGCCAAGACTCTGGATCAGATCGTGGTCGCCACATCGACCGCGGCGACAGATGACGACCTTGCGGGGTGGCTCAAGCGAAAAGGGGCGCCTTATTTCCGCGGCAACGAGTCCGATGTCTTGGATCGCTACTACCAGGCCGCACGGTCAGTGCACGCGGAGACGATTGTCCGCATCACCGCCGACTGCCCTTTGATCATGCCTGATGTGGTGGACCGCGTGGTTCGGGGGTTTCAGGAGCGGCAGGCCGATTATGTCAGCAACACGCAGCCGCCGACGTATCCGGACGGCTTCGATACCGAAGTGTTTTCGTTCTTCGCACTCGAGCGCGCATGGAAGGAGGCCCGGTCTTCTGTAGAACGCGAGCATGTGACACCCTATTTCTATCAGAGCGGATTTTTCGTGACGCGCAACGTGCCCGCCGAAGACGCGGAGGACTGGTCGCGCGTAAAATGGTCGGTGGACTATCCAGAGGACCTGCGCCTTGTCCGAAGGATCTACCGAAAACTTGGAAATCGCGCGATGACCTTTGATTGGCGCACGATCTGCCGGATGTGTCTGCAGGAGGCAGAAATCAAGAGACTGAAGTCAGGACGGAAAAAGAAGATTCCAACTCCCGGCTCCTGAATTCTGAATCCTTTGGTTATGCCGAAAACAATCGCTTTTCGTGTCGATGCGAACTCCCGGATCGGAACGGGGCATTTCGCCCGCTGTCTGGTCCTTGCGGATGCTTGCCGGAAGCGAGGCTGGCGCGTCCTCTGGATCACGGCTTCGCGCAGCCTGCAAAGATTGTTTCCCGGGATATCGAGATCGATAAAAGTATTTACGCTTTCATCAAGCCTCCTGGAGCGAAGTCACGCAAGGAGGATTCGGGCGGTTCTTTCTCCCGGCGACGTCGTGGTTCTGGATGGCTACCATTTTGGGGTGGGTCTGGAAAGAGAGCTTCGTACTTCGGGTTTGAAGGTAGTGACGATCGACGACAACGCAACTCGCTCGTTTGCGTCGAACTGGGTCCTGAACGGCAACGTCCACGCAAAGGATCTTCGATATCGTCATGGGCGCAGCACGAAACTGGCGCTTGGACCGAAGTACTTTATTTTTTCCGATGAGGTTCGCAAAGCGCGCCGCCGCCGAGTCCTTCGAAGGGAAGTTCAGAAAATTCTGGTGACGATGGGCGGCGCGGATCCGTCAAACCAGTTGCTGAAAGTCCTCCAGGCAATCGAACTGGCCGGCATTCCGCGAGTGTCAGTCTTCGTGATCACGGGGGCCGCCAACCAAAGGTTCGCGCAGATCAAGCGTTTCGCCTCAAAGTGCTCTTTCCATGGCCGCGTGCGACGCACGACGCCGCGGATCGGCGCCGAAATGGCGAGGGCGGATCTTGGCATCGGCTCGGCAGGACGCATTGCCGCCGAGATGGCGTTTCTCGGCCTGCCCGGCCTGCGAATTGTGCTGGCGGACAACCAGCGGGGTCTGATTCGGAAAATCCACCGCGAGGGCGCGGCAATCAACCTTGGATGGCATCATCGGCTGACGCCGACAGGTATTGCGCGGCAGTTGCGGCGTTTGATTCACGGCGTTGCGCTTCGCCGCAAAATGAGCGATAAAGGCCGGGCCCTCTTTGATGGAAGAGGAACGGAACGAGTCGTCAGAATTTTCGAGAAACTGAGCAAATGAAAGCGATCCGCATCGGAAACAGATTGGTTGGTTCAGGGAAGCGCTGCTTCGTCATCGCCGAGGCCGGAAGCAACCACGACGGCAGTCTGAAGAAGGCCTTCGCCCTGATTGACGCTGCGGCGAAAGCGGGCGCTGACGCGATCAAGTTTCAGCTTTTCCGGGCCGACCGGCTCTACCCGCCGACGGCCGGGCGCAGCGACTACTTGGGGGACAAAAAGTCGATCTTCGACATCATCAAATCGATGGAGCTTTCGCCAGAGTGGCTCGGCAGGCTTAAGGCTCGCTGTGGCAAACGAAACATTCTGTTGCTGGCGAGTGTCTTCGATGAGGAATCCGCCGACGCGATGAATCCTTTTGTTCCCACACACAAGATCGCTTCCTATGAGCTGACGCACACGCCGCTGGTCCGGCACGTCGCCCGCCTCGGCAAACCGATCCTGCTTTCGACGGGCGCCTGCAAGAAGGGAGAGATTGCCTCCGCGCTCCGGACAATCCGTGCCGCTGGAAATCCCGGCGTCATTCTCTTTCAGTGCACAGCGAAGTATCCGGCGCCGCCCGCATCGCTCAACTTGAAAACAATTCCGGCGATGGCGGAGGCATTCGGCGTTCCCGTCGGGCTTTCGGACCATTCCGCCGATCCGTTCACCGCGCCCATTGCGGCCGTTTCACTGGGCGCGGCCGCGATCGAAAAGCACTTCACGCTCTCGAGAAAAGGCAAAGGTCCAGACCACAGGTTTTCGATCGAACCGCGCGAACTAAAGGAACTCATTCGCCGCATTCGAGCCGTGGAATCGGCGCTCGGCGACGGCGTCAAGAAGGTTCATCCCGTGGAGCGGGAGCTTTATCGTTTCGCGCGTCGAAGCATTTTCACCTCACGTTCGATTCGCGCCGGAGAAATTTTTTCAAGCGAGAATCTGGTCGTGCTCCGGAATGGAAAGTTGAAACCGGGGCTGCCGCCGAAGATGTTCACGGGCCTGCTCGGCAAACGATGCGGCTCTGATCTGTCGGCTTATACGGGTGTGCAAAAACATCACATTCAGCCGGGCAAACCAGTCGAGCCGATTCAGTTGCGGGCGGCGGGCGCGAAAGATGCACGGACTTTGTGGACGTGGCGCCGTGATTCCGACGTGATCCGCAACTCGCTTGCCCCGAGAAGAATCCCGTGGACCGAGCACCGTCTCTGGTTTCGAAGGCTCCTCAAAAGCCCGTTGTGCCGGCAGTGGATTATCGAGAATGCGAAGCGCAGGCCGGTCGGCCAGGTCCGTGTGGACCTCGAAGCCCGTGACGAGGCGTCCATTCACGTCGGCATCGACAAACGGCATCGCGGCAAGGGCTACGGCCAGTCGGCCATTGCCGCCGCCGTGCATTGCGCCGCGGGCGAATGGGGCCTGCGAAAGGTCAAAGCGCACATCCTGAAATTCAACCGCGCCTCGACCGGATCGTTCCGGAAGGCCGGATTCCGGTTCAGGTCTTCGACCGGCGAAGTGGAAACCTGGGAGTGGAGCGCGAAGCGGTGAATTGATATGTCTGAACTGGCGCTATTTGGAGGCAAACCCATCCGGGAAAAACCGTTTCCGCCCTACCGGAGCATCGGCAAAGAGGAAAAGGAGGCGGCGGCCCGCGTGATGGACAGCGGCAATCTCTCGCAATTTCTCGGCGCATGGGACCCGGATTTTTTCGGTGGCCCCAGGATTCAAGAGTTCGAGCGACGGTGGGCTGAGGCCTTCGGCGCAAAGCACGCGATGACGGTCAACTCGAACACCTCCGGCCTTTTCGCGTGCGTCGGCGCGGCGATGGTCGGGCCGGGGGACGAGGTGATCGTCTCGCCCTATACGATGAGCGCGTCCGCGCTCGCGCCGATCATCTACAATGCCGTGCCCATTTTCGCCGACATTCAGGACGACATCTTCTGCCTCGACCCGAAAAGCATCGAGGCGCGGATCACGCCGAGGACCAAGGCGATTCTCGTGGTCCACATCTTCGGACATCCGGCTGACATGGATCCGATCCTGGCGCTCGCGAAAAAACACAACCTGATCGTGATCGAAGACTGCGCACAGGCGCCCGGCGCCCGGTACAGAGGCCGCCCTGTCGGCACGCTTGGCCACATGGGCGTCTTCAGCCTGAACTATCACAAGCACATCCACACGGGCGAGGGCGGGGTGATCGTGACGAACGACGACCGGCTTTGCACGCGGCTTCAATTGATCCGCAACCACGGCGAGACGGTCATCGAGGAGATGAGGCACAACGAAGTCGAAAACATGTTCGGATTCAATTTCCGGCTGACGGAGCTTCAGGCCGCCATCGGCATCGAGCAGTTGAAAAAACTTGAAAGCCTGATCGAGCCACGCATCGAGCTGGCAGGATATCTCGCTGAAAAGATGAAACCGTTCGGCGTGTTTAAGCCGGCCGTCACTCATCCGGATTGCCGTCACGTGTTTTATGTCCACGCGATCAAGTTCGACGCGAAGAAGGCGGGGATTTCGCGGAATCTTTTTCTAGAGGCGGCGCGCGCCGAGGGTATCCCGCTGGCTGGCGGTTACGTGAAGCCTCTTTACTGGCAGCCGATGTACCAGAAGAAGCTCGCTTACGGAAAATCGGGATTTCCGTTCGCCGGCCCGCACTATGACGGCAATCCGGACTACAGCCGCGGCATTTGCCCGGTTGCCGAGCGTATGCACCTCGATGAATTGTTTTACCACGACCTGATGCGGCCTCCTTTGACCAAGAGAGACATGGATGACATCATTGCAGCATTTGACAAGGTTTTGAGCAACGTCGACAAATTGAAACAGAGAAAGCGCTGATCATGCCGCGACTGAAACACTCACGGCCGTTGAATGACATTGCCAGGTTGAAACACAATTTGACGAAGAGCTTCCGGGTGACTGGAAAAAAAGTTTATCTGCGCCCGCTCACCGTCGAGGATGCCACCCGGCGCTACTGCTCTTGGATGAACGATCCGGACGTGATCCGCTACACCGAAAGCCGGTATTCGCGCAAGACGGTTGCCGGGCTGAAAAGGTACATTGTGAATGCGAACGGGGGAACCAGCAATTTCTTCTTTGCCATCATCGACAAGAGGACCGACCGGCACGTCGGCAACATCAAGATTGAGTCCGCGGTGAATCCGTTCTGGGACCACCTAGTGGCCGAAATCGGCCTGATCATCGGCGAGAAAAACTGTTGGGGAATGGGATTCGGGACGGAGGCAATCCGCCTGATGACGAGATTCTGTTTCAACGTCCTTAAGGTGCGGAAAATCACCGCTCAGTGCTACTCGATCAACGTCGGGTCGGCGAAGGCGTTCCGCGCCGCCGGTTATGTGCAGGAATGCCTGCGTCGCGCCAATGCCCGATACAACGGAAAGCAGATTGATTTGCTCCTGTTTGGTGCTATTAATCCTCGGTTCAAACGATAAAAAGCCCATGGGCCTGAACGTATTAACCGACGAAAAGATCAAAACTTGCTCGAAGTGTCTCCTGCCGGAGACGCAGGAGACGATCACTTTCGATGACGCAGGCGTCTGCAACGTCTGCCGCCAGCACGACTATAAGAAGGAAAAAATCGACTGGGCCCAGCGAAAGAAGGAGCTCGACCACCTGGTCGAAGAGCACCGGGGCAAGGGCTCCTACGACTGCCTGATCCCGTTCAGTGGAGGCAAGGACAGCACCTTCACGCTTCTCTATTTGGTGAAAAAATACAACGTGAAGCCGCTGGTCGTCACATTCGACCACGGGTTCATGAGGCCGAACGTCCTGGCTAATGCCGAGCGAGCGATCAAGGCGCTCGGCGTCGACTATCTGAAATTCCGTCCCAACTGGCAGATCGTCAAACGGCTGATGCTCGAGACGCTGAGGCGCAAGGGCGATTTCTGCTGGCACTGCCACACCGGAATTTTTTCATATCCAATGCAGATCGCCGTGAAGTTCAAGGTGCCGCTGATCTTCTGGGGCGAGCCGAGCGCGGAATACACGAGCTACTACGGCTACGACGAGACCGAGGAGGTCGATGAGAGGCGATTCAATCGTTTCGTCAATTTGGGCATCACGGCCGAGGACATGCTCGGCATGCTTGGCGGCGGTGTGACGATGCGCGACCTCGAGCCTTTTACTTATCCTTCGATCAAGGACCTGCGTGCCATACGATTCCGGTCTGTCTGCCTTGGCAGTTTCATCCCGTGGGATGTAAAGGAGCACATCAAGCTCATCCGCAAAGAGGTCGGCTGGCAGGAGGACGAGGTGGAGGGCATCCCGCCAGAGTACGGCTACGAGAAGATCGAGTGCGCGATGCAAGGCGTGAGGGATTATCTTAAATTCATCAAGCGCGGTTTCGGGCGCACCGCCCACCTGGCCAGCCTCGACCTTCGCAACGGCCGCCTCACCGCCGGCCAGGCCAGGAAAATGATCCTGCAATACGACGGAAAGCGGCCTGCCAGCCTCGATGTTTTCCTGAAGTATGTCGGGCTCACCGAGGATGAGTTCAACCGGATCGCCATGACGCATGTCGTGTCACCCCACGTTCATGATCCCGCGAAGGTGCCGAAGGGCAAGCCGCTCCATGACCAGCCGGAGTGGGATAATACAGCATAGCTGGTAGAGTATGATTGTCGTCGTAGACTACGGGATGGGAAACATTCGCTCGGTGTCCAAGGCCTTTGAGGCCTGCGGGGCTGATGTGACCGTTTCATCCAAACCGGAAGACCTCAAAAAGGCGGAGCGAATCGTCCTGCCCGGAGTCGGGGCATTCGGTGATTCGATGGCAAACCTCAAGAAGCGGGAGCTCATCGAGCCCTTGCGCGAGGAGGTTCTCGTCAGCAAGAAACCGTATTTTGGCATCTGCCTCGGCATGCAGATCCTGGCCGACAGCGGCGAGGAAAAGGGAAGCCACCGGGGGCTCGGCTGGTTGGGGGGCAGGACCGTGATGTTTCAGCTGCCCGACCCGCAGCTCAAGGTCCCGCATATCGGCTGGAACGACATCAAAGTGGTCAAAGACGGACCTCTTTGGGCGGGCCTGGGCCGGAAGCTCGATTTTTATTTCGTCCACAGTTTTCACTTTGAGCCGAAGAACGCATCCGACGTGGCGGCCACATGTAACTATGGCATCGACTTCACCGCCGCGGTCCTGCACGAGAATATTTTCGCCACGCAGTTCCACCCGGAAAAGAGCCAGGAGAGCGGATTGCGCATGATTCGGAACTTCCTGGCGTGGAAACCCTGAATGTTAAGAAAGAGAATCATACCCTCCCTGTTGTTGAAAGAGGGCAGGTGTGTCAAAGGAGTAAAGTTTGCCGACCACCGCGATGTCGGCAACCCGGTGACGGCGGCGAAGGTGTACGACGCCCAGGGCGCTGATGAGCTGCTCTTCCTCGACATCACCGCCAGCCGTGAGAAAAGAGACACGCTGTTTCATGTCGTTGAGGAAACCGCCGAAAATTGCTTCATGCCGCTGACCGTGGGTGGCGGGGTGAAGACGCTCGAGGATATTCGATGCCTGCTTCTGGCGGGGGCCGACAAGGTGCTGATCAACACGGCGGCGTTGAGCGACTCCGAACTGATCTGCCAGGGAGCAACCCAGTTCGGCGACCAATGCATTGTCGTGGGAATCGATTTTGTGCGTGGGCGGAATGGGCAAGCCGAAGTCATTTCACACGCGGGCGCTCCGGTGCCGGAGAAGGATCCGGCTCGTTGGGCCCGGAGAGTGACGGAGCTGGGGGCGGGTGAAATCGTGCTAACGTCGTTCGACCGCGAAGGAACGCGCGAGGGTTACGACCTGGAAACAACCAAATGTGTGGTCGATGCTGTCTCCGTTCCCGTGATCGCGGCGGGCGGCGCGGGGAGCCTGCAGCATCTGGCCGACGCGTTTCAGACGGCGAACGTTTCGGCGGTGTCGGCGGGCAGCATCTTCCACTTTACCGACCAGAGTGTGATCAAGGCGCGCGCTTTCCTGAAAACGGCCGGTGTCAATGTCAGACCGTATCTGTAGGATCAACATGACCGCAAAAAGAAGAGTAGTAATAACAGTAGAGGCTCGCATGGGTTCGACCCGCCTGCCGGGCAAATGCGACCTGCCGATTCTCCATACGACATCGACGGGGATTTTGGTCGAGAGGCTCAAAAAAGTGCGAAACGCCGACGGAATTGTCATCGCGACGACGGTGAACTCCAAAGACAACATCCTTGAGGATCGCGCCCTGCAATTCGGCGTCGGCTGCTTCCGCGGCAGCGAGGAGGATGTCATGTCGCGCGTTATCGGCGCGGGCGAATCCTCCAAGGCCGATGTCATTGTGGAAGTGACCGGCGACTGCCTTTTGCTTGATCCAAAGCTCCTGGAGCGGGGAATCGACCTGTTTTTCGAGGGCAGCGCCGACGTGGTCACCAATGTGATGGACGGCAAGGTGAGCTACCCGCAGGGAATGGACGTCCAGGTCTATCCGCTTCGGCTTTTAAAGGAGGCGTATCCGCACGCCTCAGTGGAGCAGAGAGAGCATGTGTCGCTCTACTTTTATCAGAATCCTCGAAGGTACAGGATTCGCTCTATGGAAGCTCCGAATCAACACCGGTTTCCGCGGTGGCGTCTCATGCTCGACTATGAGCAGGACTACCGGCTGCTCAAATCGGTCTTCGAGAAGCTTTATCCGGCGAAGAACGACTTCGATGTCGATGACGTGATCAGGACCATTCGGTCGGACCCGGAGCTTTTGAAACTTGCCGAGGCAACATATTAGCGTTGAGCGGATAGCCTAGAGCGTTGAGCAATGGGAAACAGCATGTCAAAATCCGGAAAAAGGGCACCGGCATTCTCTTGCATGCTCCACGGTTGGCGGCGGGAGCCGCCTCTGCGGAGAGGTTACATACATAATGACTCGTGCGCTACCGCGCACAGGCAGTCACGCTCCACGCTTGTTCTTGTCGTCACCGGCGATCCAGGTGGAGCGCGCGTCCTGATTCCCGGGATCCGAGAACTCAAGCGCCGGCAGCCGCGGTGGCGTTTCAAGGTTTTGGCCGGTCCGAACAGCGCGCCGCTCTGGAGCGCATCGGGATTCCGAGCCCAGCCATGGCCCGCTCTCCGATTGGGCCGGGTGACATGCCGGAACATCCTGCTGGATGCGGCGCCGAACATTCTCGTTACCGGCACGAGTTTTGAAAACTCCACCGAATCGTGGTTTCGGCAGGCGGCGCTTGAAACGTCGATCCCTTCCTTTTCGGCGCTTGATCACTGGTGCAATTACCGGCACCGCTATGAAATTGGCCGCAAACTGATTCTTCCCGATGTCATCGGCGTGATGGATGGTCTTGCGACGGAGAAGATGGTTCGGGCTGGAATTCCCCGCCGCAAGCTTGCCGTGATCGGCCATCCGGTATTGGAACCGTTCATGAAGAAACGAAGGCGGGCGTCTCTCGCCAAAAAACAGGTTTTATTCCTTTCCGAGCCAATCAGTTGGGACGGCAAACTGAACCCAAAGGTAGTCCGCTACCGGCGGCACAATGAGCTGACGATCCTCAAGAACCTCCTGATGGTGTTTGCGAGGTGTTCGGAGCTGCGCCGCCATCCTCTTCGCATCCGGCCGCATCCGCTGGAACCCTTGTTGCGGCTTAAGAAAATCCTCCGTGAGCACGCGCCGCGCGATCTGCGAGTGACAATCGACCGGGGCCGGTCTTTGGAAAAGGACTTTGCCTGCTCCCGTGTTGTCCTGGGGATCACCTCGATCGCTCTTCTGCAGGCGCTGCTGATGGGCGCGTCAGTCCTGAGCCTTCAGACGGAACACACCCACGGCACCATTCCCGACGACATCTTGTGTTTTTTGCCTCGCATCCGCTCGAAGGGCTGCTTTATAGAAGCCGTTTCCAAATTTGTCCGGACGCGGCGCGCAATCGGAAGAAGTTTCAGCCAGGGGGAAAAACCACGGCTCCCTGCAAACTCGAGCGCTCGCATCGCTCGGCAGATCGAGCAATTGACACATGACTGAACGGAAAAAAGTATTCCTTTTGTTGAAACACGGGACGGCCTTGAGAAACTTTCTCAAGACCGACTTTCTGCCTATGCTGCTTGCCCGGCCGGATCTGGAAGTTCATGTTTTCACGCCGCTCTGGAACGACCCGGCCTTGCAGGCCGAGGCGAGCCATCCGCGGGTCCGCCTCCATCCGATGCCGGAATATCGCGAGAGCTCCTTCGAGAAAAAAATCATCCAACTTCACCGGAACAGCTGGGCGTCTCGCAGCCGGCTGCGGAGTTACTGGTCGGAACGCATTAACAAGCGGCCTAAGGCGTGGCTTCTGCACGGGGCCGAGTTTCTGCTCGGCGCCATGCTGATGTTCATCCCGGAGCGGGTCTGGAAAACATGGATCAACCGCGCCTCGAATGACGCCGCGAGCCGCGAGCTGCTCCTGCGCGAGAAACCCGACCTTGTTTTTTATGTCAACCACAACCAGCGAGAGAACAGCTTGGTCAAGGAAGCGCAGAAGCTCGGCATCCGAACGCTTTATTTCTGCGAGAACTGGGATCATCTCTACCAGTGGCCTTCCAATATGGTCCACGATGAGCTGCTCGTCTGGGGCCCTGCCGTCCGCGACCTTTGCGTCCGCCATCACCAAGTGTCCCGCGAAACAATCGCCATGGTCGGCGTTCCGCAGTTTGACATCTACGTGAATGGGAAGCTGCCCGATCGGGCAACCTTCTTCCATCAGCACCGTCTGGATGTGAATGTCCCGCTGGTTTTGTTCGCGACCACTTCCGACCAGGATTTTCCCTACAACCACGAAGTCATCGAGATTGTTCTCAGGATGAACGAGGCGGGGCAATTTCCGAAAAAGTGCCAGTTCATCCTGCGTCCGCATCCGCGTTGCGACTTCGCCAACTACGAAAAGTATGGAAGGCGCCCCGGTGTTTTCGTACAGCGACCCGGTCGTCCCGCGGGATTGGCGGACGGGTGGAATCCCTCCCACGACGACATGGCCGAGTTGGCCGCGACGATCCGCCATAGCGACGTCGTGATCTGCCCGTCGTCGACGATCATCGTCGATGCCATCGTCTGCGACAAGCCGGTGGTCGCGATCGCGTTCGACGGACACCATGAAGACCTGGACTTTTACCTGTCGCACCGGCGAATTTTCAAATTCGAGCTGATGCAGGACATCCTGAGGTTCAGGTGTTTCCGTGTGGCCGAAACGAAAGACGCATTTCTCCAATTTTTCAATTGTTACCTCGATGATCCGAAGGCCGATTCGGAGGGACGGGATGCGGTCCGAGGGGAGCTTTGCTTCAAAGTAGATGGAAATTCCGCTCGCAGAATCGCCGAAGAAGTCCTAAAACGGTTACCTGATGTTCCAACTCCTGAAAAGCGACTACGCGCGCTATCGACCTGAGGGCTTTCGCTCCAGGATATACCTTTGGCTTTTCAATTTCGACTGGCACCAGGCGATCGCCTATCGCTGGTGCAGTTTTCTGAACCGCAACAAGTGGAGAACGTCTGCCCGGTTCTTTGGTTACTTATCGCGGATTTATTTTGGCTCCGACATCTCCTGGAAGGCAAGGATCGGTCCAGGCTTGTACATTTCCCACGGAGTGAACATTGTCATTGGCAGCGGCGTGCGCGCGGGCCGGAATCTGACGATCCTCAACGGCGTGACGCTTGGCCAGAAGCGCCGGATCGAGGACTGGAAGGGCGAACAGAACGAGGATGGCTATCCCGAGATCGGCGACAACGCCTACCTCGGCACCGGTTGCAAGGTGTTGGGCGGAATCCGGGTGGGCGACGACGTGACGGTCGGCGCCAATTCCGTGGTGACCAAGGATGTTCCCGACGATGTAATCGTCGCCGGCGTGCCGGCGAGAATCCTGCGTGAGCGCACTGCGGCGCAATCTTCCCGCGATTCACTTTGAAGCGCCGATCCAAAAGATACCGCGTTGCCATCGTCGGCTGCGGGAAGATCGCGGGCGGTTACGACATGCCGCGCTCGCGCGGAAAGATCCGGACCCATATCAAGGCCTACCGGGCCGATTCGCGGTTCGAAGTGGTTGCGGCATGCGATCCCAATGCCCGGAGACTGAAACGCTTTTGCGGACATTGGGACATCTCCGGCGCATACCGCCGCCTGGAAACGATGCTCCAGCGGGAGAAGCCGGAAGTGGTAAGCATCTGTGCTCCGACACTGGCGCATCGGCGGATTCTCGAAATCATTAGCCATCATCCCGTCCGGCTTGTCTTTGCCGAGAAACCGTTTACCGGAAGCGCGCGGGACGCGAAGCTCGTTCTGAAGAAGTTAAAGGCCCAAAAAATTTCGGTTGCGGTCAACTACCTGCGCCGCTGGTGTCCGAACCATCGGAGAATCAAGAGCATCATTGATTCGGGAAAGCTGGGCAAACTTCGTTCGTTCGACGCGGTTTATCACAGAAGCCTGTCGAACATTGGTTCTCATCTCATTGACCTCGTGTTCTTTCTTGCCGGCGAGATCAAGGCCGTCCGGGCGAAGCGGGGCGGACGGGCCGGCGAACTGGTTTTAAGAGGCGGTGTTTCAGGTTTCCTGGAGCAAAGCCCGCGCGACCGGTTTGCGCTCGCGCTTCTCTTTGATCGAGGGCTGGTCAGGATCACGCGCTACGGTTACGCGGGCGAGTGCCTCGTTTGGCGTGGCAAGAGCGTCCGCGTGCTCCACCGGTTTTCAAACCCGGGCAAGGGGATCGACTCGGCGATGGGGCTTGCCGTCGCCAATCTCGGCGATCATTTGTCGCGGCGTGCGCACCTTCTTTCCGACGGCGGCGGCGCGCTCAAGGTTCTGGAGGTTTGCGAAGCGCTCCGGCGGTCGGCAACGTCTGGAAAAAGAGTGCGCCTCTGATTTCCCCCGTTTAGCGGCGTGAGACGGCCAACCGCCGGACGGCCGCGAGCACTTCTTCGACCGTGATGGCGGCGAGGCAGGCCCGAACGCTATCCTTCTTCCAGTCGCACCTCTCGGCGCGCGCTTCCTGGCACGGACACGGTTTTTGAAGAACGGCCGCGCGAACCTGCCACGGCGACCAGTTTTCCGCGCCAGTGGGTCCGAAGAGCGCCACGGTCGGCGTCCGGACCGCGGCGGCGATGTGCATCGGGGCGGAGTCGACGCCGAGAAAAACCCGCGCCCGGGCGATCAGCGCGCCGACCTGTTTCAAGTTTAACGTTCCGAGATGCTTGAGATCAGGCTTGGCGTTTTGAAGGATCGCCTCGCAGTGGCGATTTTCGTCAGGATGAGGGCCGCAGGTGAGCACGACGCCGTGTCCCTGCGCCTGAAGCTGGGTGATGACAGCGGCCATGTGGCTGGGATTCCAACACTTGAACATCCAGCGTGAGGTCGGGTGGATGTGAACCATAGGCTGGTCACTGAGTTGAGCAAGTTCCGCATCCGCCCATTCGGCGATTGGCTTGGGAATACAGTAAGTGAGCGGTGCGAGTTCCGGCTCGAAGCCAAGGCCGGTCAGCAGTCGGAGGTTCTTTTCCACCTCATGGATCGACTCGACCGGGTGATCGACCGCGATGTTGTAAAACCAGTTTTTGTACGAGGGTTCCTGGGAGGCGACCTTGTAGCCGAGGCGGTACCGGGCGCCGGAAAAGACGCTGATCCAGCCGCCCCGGTCGCCGCGCGACAGGTTGATTGCCAGATCAAAACAGCGTTCACGAATGGTTCTCATCAGCTTCCATTCTTGACGGAAACGTTGCCAGCCCGACTGGTCGCGGATCCGAGGAGGCAGCGAAAGAATTTCGTGGAGTCGCGGATGCCCCGTGACCATCTCTTCCATGCCGCTGTTCAGAAGAATGGAAATCTTTGCTTCGGAGAAAGCCTTCGCCAGCGCATCGATCACGGGAGTCGTCAATAGGACGTCACCGAGGTGTTTCAGTTGAATCACCAGGATGCGCCGAATGGATGAGTCGGGTGCGTTCATCAGTCCACCGCCTTCAAAGCCGACGCTTCGAGTTCCATGAGGACACCGCGGCCGAGAAGTTCGATCTCGACGGCGAAGAGGAGTTGGCCCCGATACTCGACGATTTTTCCTTCGACGCCGCGAAGCAAGCCGGAGGAAAGTTGGACGGTTTTTCCGGGTTTCAAGCCCTCATAGGGCGTGAGCGAAATTTTCATCGAAAGCGCGGTGTGGATCGATTCCAGATTTCGCAGGAAATTTTCCACTTCCGCATTTTTCACCTCAATCCAATGGGCTACCTTGCCGGCGACCAGCGGCAGAGACTTCGTCCGCGCCGGGACCGCGGCGAAAACATAGCCGGGGAAGAGGACCAGCTCGGAGCGATATTTCCGGATCCGGTTTTTGCCGGCCCTTCGCTCCTTCTCTATAAAATAGGTGGGTAGGTAGCAGGCGGCATCGACTTTTGACAGAGCACCATGGAGCTGTTTTTCGCGGCGGGGCTTGGTTCGGATTGCGTAGTATTTCCAGGTTTCCTGCTGGCGGGTGGAGGTGGCAAAAAAGAGGTCTTCGGAGTTCATAGGACAGGCCCATGGGAATCAGAAAACCCCACCAAAACAAAGGTTGAACCCAAATTTTATGGGTTCAATCCCGCCTAAGAGGGGGCCCGAAAGGGCAAAAAGTTGCTGAAATAAGGCAATTTTTTGGGTTGAAAATGGCCGTTCTTCGGTTAAATGTTCAGGCCGTGAACACTCGAATGGCCTGTGCCATCGACGGGGCGGAGCCGTGCCTGCGGCGGTATCTGGTAGCTGGTAGCTGAAACACAACACTCCTGTACTCACGTTTTTCCATGGTCCTCAAACCTAAGAACGGGGATTCCACCTCGTCGGCACGCCAGACCCTCGCGGTTCTGGAAACGATGGAACAATCCTCAGAAGCGACCCAGCGGCAGATTGCCTCGCAGACCGGGATCTCGCTGGGCCTGGTCAATGCGATCGTGAAGGACCTGGGCAAACGGGGGATGATCAAGATCCGCCAGGTTCCGCGCCGGAGATTGTTGTATTATCTCACGCCGCAGGGCTTTGCCGAAAAGACAGCGTTACTGCTTCGAGTCTTTCGGACGGTCCAGCACGACTACCAGCAGATCCGCGTACAGCTTTTCGAGCAGGCGAGTGGAATGAGGGAGAAGGGGGTTCGCGAGCTCGCGATCTGCGGCGACCCTTTCCTCCTGGAAATCGGATGCATTTGCTGCCTGGAGCTGGGCATCACGGTAAAGGCCATCTATACGGATAATCCGTATCGCATCGGTGATAATATCTGCGGGCACATTGTCCGAGGCATCAAGGATTTGAAAAACGGAGAGCTGAGTTGGGAAGTTGACTTTTCTTTGCTTGGTCTGGTCCGCGACCATGTCGTGGAAAGAAGCCGTTCGCCGGAGCCCGGAAAATTGACGGAGAAGATCGCATTATGAGCGCCCGTCCAAAACTTGTTCTGGCCTTTCAGCACATGGATCGGTGGAATTCATGGTTCCTGAGGTTGTGCTCATGGATCTGCCCCGTGTTGATCGGCCGGCGAAGTGGGGGTGGAGTTTGGGCGGGCTCTGCAGTGGATCTCTGGTACCGCGGTTGCAAGACGACCGATTTGCCACCGTGCATCGAAAAGATGTCGTATCCGCACATCGGATGGCGATTTCTCAGGAGACATTTCAAGATCGGGACCCTCAGCCCTGTTACTTATGAAAGCGCCAGACTCAGGCTGGATTATTCGCCGTTGCTGTTGAAAGACATCGAGGATGAACTCATCACGCTGGTCAGCATCCGCGCCGTGGCGCGAAGGCTTGCTTTGCCTCGGCCGGTTTACCTCGGAAGGCTGCTTTGGCCGAAAGGAGGGGACAAGATTTTGTCCCGCGCTTGGCAGGTCCGGATTCTCCAGCGGTTTCTGGTTTGGTGCGAAGAGTTCCGTTATGCGGTGTTGCGACTTGGTTTGCAGGGTGCTCGATTGTTTTTTGCGTTGAAGGGCGGGCGTTGTGATTTCGGTCGGATCAACACGCTCTGGTTTGGTGTGTGCACCAATGAGTACGGAAAATATGGGGAAAAAAGGTCCTTCTACTGGCCAGAACGGGTTTCTTCCGGTCTGAATATTCTTTATGTGCTTTCTTACGCGCCAGACGCAAAGTTCGCTTGCGTGCTTGCCGAAGAAAAGGTCCGCTGGGTTTCGCAATTTCATGTCCTGCGGTTTTTGAACAAAAGCCAGCTCGTGCGGGTCACTTGGAAATTGTTCCGGGCCCTCGCCGTTTTGCCGTTTCCATGGCGAGGCTCCTGGACACTCCGAGCACGTTTTTGTGGTCTGCACTTCGATTCGATTATTTGGGACGAGATCGCCCGTGCATTGCCGGTAAAAGCTGCGGTTACTACTTGCAGCACCTGGACGTCGACGCATCCCATCTTGACGGCGTTGCGAGCGGCAGGCGTGAAAACAGCGATCTGGGACTATTCGGCGTTTGCTGTTCCGTTCCATCACCACGGTGGCAAGCCTCATCATAACCACGGAGGACATCGGGCGGTGCATGAAGCGGAACGGATCTACGTCTGGAGCCCGCACCTGGCGGAGTGGAATGCGGAGAATCTCTGCCACAATCCACGCAATCAGCTTGTGCCGGTCGGACCCGTGATGTGCGGCAACGCTCGCCTTTGCCTGGAGAAGGGATGGCACTCCGATGGAAAATTTCGAATCGTTATTTTCGATGTCAGTCGTGTCAGCGGTGAATTGGAGAAAAAAGTGGGTTCGCTCTACATCCCAGCCGAGTATCACGATTCTTTTTGGAAGCACATGCAGCGACTTCTCCAAGATTTTCAAGACACCGTTCTGGTGGTGAAACCGAAGCGCTCCGTCCAGAGCCGCCATCACGCTTTTTCACCCGCTTTTTTCGAGATCCTGGAAGGTCGAGAATGGGGTTCCTTGGGCAGGGTGGAGCTGATCGAGGACGACGCTGATCCTTACCTGGCAATCGCAAAAGCGGATATCGCCATCGGCATGCCTCTGACATCGCCGATTTTCGCTGCCTGGCATTTTAATCGAATCGGGATTTTTTACGATCCATTCGGCATAGTAGGCTCACATCTTTACAGCGAAATGGGCCGATACTTTTGCAAAAGTTACCAAGCCCTGAATGCCCTCGTACAAGAGGTGCGGCAAGACAAGCAAATGGGCAGGGTGGTCAACCTGCCTCGGGAGATGGTTTCGTATGTTAGTCCTGTTCCCATGGAAAACCCGCAGGAGACTCTTTTGAAAGATTTGTCGAACTGGGCGCTGGACGGCTCGAAGACGGCGCGGACAGCAACGACACGGGTGCAGGCCCCAACAGAGGCATCGCTGGTGGCATGAAGGAAATCTGGAAACAAGCGGCCGTCGAGTTGGTTCGTCCTTATCGCAGGACGATGGCCCGGCTCACACTGCTGGCGATTGCGGCCTCGCTGGTGGAAGCGGGTCTCTTGGCACTTTTCTATCCCTCAATCCGACTGGTCCTGGACGGGCAACTGAAGATTCAAAAATGGGATTGGGTGCTCAAATCATCGCCGAAAGTGGTGATGGTCGTGGGCCTTGTTCTGCTGTTGGTCGGTGTGCTGCGTTTTGTTTTGACCGTCAGCCTGGAGAGCGGCGCAACGCGTCTCGGAGCCCGCGCGACCGCCGATTTGCAGGCCCGATCGATGCACGCGCACTTGGAAGCGCCTTTTTCGGTTTTTTGGCGGACGAAGGGCGGGGAGCTTCAGTTCCATATCAATTATCTTCCAAACCGTGTCCAGGAGTTCGTCTACAATATCCCGACGCTGATCTCCGGGCTGGTGATGGTCGGGGTGATCTCGATCCTTCTCGCGTTTCTCTCGTGGAAGATGCTGACCGCGGCGGCTGTGCTCGGCTGCGCATACGGTTTTTTCATGAAAAAGGTCTCGCACCGCATCTATTACATTTCCAGCGGCACGCTGGACCGTCTCGGCAGGGAACTGTCGGAAACAAGCCATGAAGCGCTCGCGGGCGTGCGACAGATTCGGGTGTTCCATCTGCAAAAGCAATGGGAGGATTGTTTTCGAGAACGCGCGGAATCTTACGCGGGCCAGGTGGCCATACACCGGTGGTGGAGTATTTTGCCTCAACGGTGTTTGGATTTGGTCGTGATTATGATGTTTTCGACCGCCATGGTCGGGTTTGCGTTTATGAAGTCCAACTCCGAGGTTTTCAATCTTTCGATTTTCATTACGTTCATCTTCGGAGTCCTGCGGCTGGTTCCTTATATTCTTCAAGCGGGGCGTTCCTACGGGCTTCTGATTTCGTCGTTGCCGAGCGTCGAGCAGTATTTCAATCACTTGAAACATATTGAGCAGAAACCCGAACAAGGCGGCGAGTTGCCACTCAAGCCCGAC
>JAHFSZ010000099.1 GCA_023265515.1 Verrucomicrobiota bacterium | reverse complement strand
CGAGTTCGTCGAGCACGATGTTGCTGAGCAGCGGCGATATGACTCCCCGTACGCAAAAGGTAACCTGACCTTTGAACGAGTTTTAAAGTACCGATAGGCCAGATATGAATTTTCGTAAGTTCTGACTGGCGCGGAGCTACTCCGCACATGCCGGATCGTAGGAAGGGAGCTTAGGCCGCCGCTTTCTCGTGGTCGCTGAAAGAGGTGTATTCGGATAATAGAAGGGGCTTACCAGTGAGGCAATAGTGACGAAGCGAAGCCAGAAGGAATGAAGGGAATGAGATTTTTCGGAGATGGCAAGTCTGGGCAATGGAGATGAGGATGGCGTAGGCTTGGGCACCTCTTGGGGCCATGCTGCCGCCGGAGATCTTGCGCTTGAGGACGCCTTTGCGAATGATGTACTCGCCGTAGTTGTTATGGCTGGGGCAGCCAGGCAGCACGGAGAAGGTCAGGATGCGGCCCCGCAGGCGCTGAACTGACGCGATGATTGCGGCGAGTATGGGATTGGGTTTTTTCCAGGCCAGGAGTTGATCGAGGCGGGCTTCGAGGCTTTCATAAGAACGGAGCAAGGCATCTTCATCGAGGTGGACAGCGCGTTGCTGCAGCCGTTCGCCATCGCGCAGAATGCGTTTGAACCGCAAATAGAAACGGAGGATGGAGCGGGCATCGGGATTGTCCTGCACCAAGCGGCGGATCTTACGGAACACGTGGGCCATGCAGGTCTGCCGGAACAGACAGTCCACGGCATTATAGGCCGCCCAAGCATCGGTGATGAGGACGCCCGCGAAAACAGCGCCAAGAATTTGGACGACGACGGGCGAGCCACGATTGGGCGCAGCGTAATAGTAGGCCGATGTTTCATTGGCGAAGGCCCAAAGCCACCAGTTGATTCCGCGGACGCGCCAGCCGGTTTCATCGGCCCAGACTTGGAAACCTTGGCGGACATCCCGAAGGATTTCTTCGGCGACGGGAGCCAGGATGGTGGCCACCCGGATCAGGAGGTTGGAAATTCCGGAGGTGGAGATGCGGAGCCGCATGAAGCCGGACAGATACTTCTCAATGTTGGGAAGCGATAGCGCCGCCACCACCCAGAGGTAGACGATGCGGACGGTGGCGTGAAGTCCAATGTCGGATCGTGGCAAGGCAAGTTCCGATTTCGCGGAGACGATCTGCTGACAACTCGGACACCATTTCCGTTCGGAGGTTTCCTCCGTCACGACAGTCTTTTGGGCGGGTGGCTCAATATCCTCGATAATCCGTTCATTGACGTCACCAGCGGGTGGGACGCCGGTTAAATCGGTCTGACACTTCGGACATTGCTCGAGCAGGTTATGGACAGAACGGTCTGGCTCGGGATTCGGCTTGGGCCGGTTGCCGGAGCCCGGGCGGCGACCGCCGAGCTTGCGCTTGCGCGGTGGCTTGTCGGGGTCGGCGCCGTTTCCCTTATCCCATTCGGGTTTTTTGCTGGAGGGCTGGTTGACGGTTTCGTTGACGCGCTGTTGCTGGAGCTTGGCGAGTTCGGCCTCTAAGGCCTGGACCTTGGCGCTGAGCGCGACGGCATCGGCGGCCAATTGCCCGGCGGCCGTCTTCGCGCTCGCCGTCAGGTTCGAGGCGCGCACTTGTTCCAGGAAAGGCTGCAGCGTGGCGGAGGTATAGACCGTCATGCGGCCAGTACTTTCATCCGGCCGGCGCTCATGATGCTTCCAGTAAACGCCGGAAGCGTTTGTCGAGCGGGTAGGCCAGCACTTGCTTGAGGGGGCGGTTGGGCCGGTTGCTCATGTCGGCTTTCCCGCGCCCGGTCGTCAATCCCAGCGCGATCCAGTTCGCCGCCCGGTAGCAGGTTCCGCGTGAGCGCTCCGGGTCGATGAATGTTTCCAGGTAATAGACCGGGTGGCCATAAACGCATTGCCAATCGCGCGGCACCCGCGCCGCCATCCGACCCAGAATGTGAGACGCAAGGAATTTGACCCGGACCCAGGGCAACACGAGGAATCGCGAGTTATAGGCGAGAAACCGGATGTTGCGCCGACGCGCTTCCCGGCTCCAGCCAATAAACCGGTCGCGGGGTCCCAAGTGCCGCGCCGCTGAAGACCATGCCAGACACGCCACGGGCCGTTCTCCGGCGAAGATCATGTACTTGACGTTTTCGCCGACCGGATGCGTGTAGTGAAGATAATGATGGTGCTCGATCAGCGAGTTGAACAGCGGTTCTTCCGGTGTCCGGCGCACGAGACGGAACTGCAACGGACCCAAATCTTTCAAGCCGCACTCGATGGGCGTGGCATCGATCTCGATCAATGGCGGCCTGGGCCGCGACACCAAGGGATTAACTGGTTTCGACTTTGCCGGCGGCAGCGCAATATGTCCCGCACGTTCCAGCGCCAGCATCAAGCCCCGGCATATCATGTCGCACGCCGCACCATTGGGTTGAACCCAGTTCCAGATTGCGCATAGCTCCCGCGACAGTCTGCGCCGGCTCGATGTTGGATACTGTTCGATCAGGGCTCGGATCACGGCCAGATCCGATTCGCGAATCACCCGGCCGCGGTACCTCAGCACCATGTCCATGACTCGCTACCCTAGCAACTCCTCACGCGGAACGCAAGAGTCTTCTTTCAGACTTCTTGAAAGACTTCCCAAATTCCCTAACCCTACGAATTTTTCGCTGGATTGACGCTCGGGTTATGCGAGTCGTTGGTCACGTCCGCAGATCCCACCGCTCTGCGACACGATCATCACTTAAAGGTGGAATAGCTTCGCACCAGTCAGAACTTACGAGTGGACAAAAGATCACATTGAGCAAATCGCAGGCGACCGTGATGGTCTTGATCTTGCGCGGGGGCGACATTTGCGCCTTTTCCGAAGTCTCCCGCTTACGACGGATTCCCAAGAACGGGCTGATC
>JAHFSZ010000098.1 GCA_023265515.1 Verrucomicrobiota bacterium | reverse complement strand
AGAGGTGCTTGCGGGTGGTAACCGCGTGTCGCTCGATGTGGAAATCGAAGGCTTGGATGTCCCCGAAATGGGCATCCCAGGCTACTCCGGCATGATGTTGGATAAAGATGCAGAGACGCCCGGGGCATCGAAGCCAAGTCACTTAAGGCACGGGCGAATCGCGGATGAATCAGAATCATTGATTGGAACTTAACGACAAGGCCGTCGTGCAAAGGGAATACCCTTTCGCGCAGCGGTGGGAATTCAAACTCAAACAAACAGAAAGCACAATCTATGTATCTTCACTTGATAGGCGTCGTAATGGGTACCGTGATCGGTTTGGGTTTTGGGATGCTCCAGGAGTTGGCATGGCGCCGTCATCAAAACCTTCAGCAACGCGGCAAATTGAACAGTGGCTGGGCCGTCATGCCGGGTTCAATGCGGCGCGTGGCATACCTGCTGGGAGCGCTGGCACTGGTGCAGATCCTTTGCCCTGTGCTCTTTGAAACCGACTGCCAGTGGTGGGTTTCAGGGGGCGTCATCACCGGATACGGATTCATGTTGTTGCGGCAGTTCCAGCACCGCCTCAGTCAGCAGAACAGATGAAAAGGAAGGTCTGTCTGTGAAAAAAATAGAAGCGATCATCAAACCATTCAAACTCGAGGAAGTGAAAGACGCCCTGGCCGAAATCGGCGTCAACGGCATGACCGTGCTCGAATGCAAGGGCTTTGGCCGGCAAAAGGGCCACACCGAGACTTATCGAGGCAGCGAGTACACCGTGGATTTCCTGCCGAAAATCAAGATCGAGGTCATCGTCGATGACGATCTTGCGGATGTGGCGCTGGAAACTGTCGTGAAGGCCTCGCGTACCGGCAAGATTGGGGATGGAAAAATATTCGTCTCAACTCTCGACCAGGTCATTCGTATTCGCACCGCAGAAGTGGGAAAGCACGCACTCTAACAAACAGGAACACACGCACCGCAACAAGGATCGATAGATTCAATCAACTCAACATCCCGGCCAAAACCAATGAGAAAAATTATGAGAAAGCAAATTGCAGTTCCGTTCACAACCCTACTTCTACTTTTGTTCACCTCTTTTATCAGCCTTTCGACGCGAGCGATGGCCGACGAGCCCAAGCCGGATCCTGCCGGGATAGCGACCGGACTGTCCGTTGATGCCCAATCACCCAGCGGCACATTTGTCACTTCTGCTCCGGCCGAGCTCAGCGCCGACGATCAGAAGGATCCCGACAAGGTCAAAGCCTACACGGACGCCAAGAAGGCTTTCGACGAGTACACGGCCCAGGCCAAGCTCGAGCCCCTGGCGGTCAAGCTTTCCGACTCGGTTGGCCACAACCGCGTGTCGATCAACTTCGTCTGGACGTTGATCACCGGCTTTCTGGTCATGTTCATGCAGGCGGGTTTCGCTCTGGTCGAGACGGGCCTGTGCCGCGCCAAGAACGCGGGCCACACCATGTCCATGAACTTCATGATCTATCCGCTGGGCATGCTGGGCTTCTACCTGTGCGGTTTCGCTTTCATGTTCGGAGGCCTTGGCCCCATCGGCACGATGGGCGGTTACGCGGGATTGAACAAAGAGCTGGGGTTTCACATTGGCGACAAGTTTATCGGTCTGCTGGGTTGGAAGGGCTTTTTGCTACAGGGCGCCGGTTATGACAGCGCCGCCTTTGCGCTGTTCCTTTTCCAGATGGTGTTCATGGACACGACGGCCACGATCCCGACCGGCGGCGCCGCCGAACGATGGAAATTTTCGGCATTCATGATCTACGGGGCTTGCATCGGCACGATCATGTATCCGCTCTTCGGCAACTGGGTTTGGGGCGGCGGCTGGCTTGCAACCCTGGGCTCGAACTTTGGCATCGGTCACGGGCATGTTGACTTTGCCGGTTCTTCGGTTGTGCACATGCAAGGCGGTGTGATCGCGCTGATCTTCGCCTGGTTGATTGGACCTCGTTACGGCAAGTACAACAAGGAGGGCAAGATCGTTCACCCGATTGTTCCGCACAGCATCCCCATGGCGATGCTCGGCACGTTCATCCTGGCCTTCGGCTGGTTTGGGTTCAATCCGGGCTCCACCCTGGCCGGAACGGATCTGCGCATCGCGGTGGTCGCGGTCAACACGATGCTTGCCTCGGCAACGGGTGCCTTGGCAGCGACGCTGTGGATGTGGTGGGTGCGCACCAAAAAGCCTGATCCGTCGATGATGTGCAATGGCATGCTCGCGGGTTTGGTGGCCATCACGGCACCCTGTGCCTTTGTCAGCGCCGGCGGCGCTTCCATCCTCGGCGCCGTTGCCGGCATCATCGTGGTCGAGTCGGTGTTCTTCTTCGATAAGATCGGCATCGACGATCCAGTGGGCGCCATTTCGGTGCACGGCGTCAATGGAGCCTGGGGCTGCCTCTCGCTGGGTCTGTTCGCCGATGGCACTTACGGCGAGGGCTGGAACGGGGTTTCAGGCACCGTCAGGGGGCTCTTCTACGGCGGCGGCATGAACCAGTTCTGGGCTGAACTCATCGGCGTGAGCGCGTGCTTTGTCACACTCACAATCCTCTCGCTGATCGTTTATTACATCGCAGAGGTGCTTGCGGGTGGTAACCGCGTGTCGCTCGATGTGGAAATCGAAGGCTTGGATGTCCCCGAAATGGGCATCCCAGGCTACTCCGGCATGATGTTGGATAAAGATGCAGAGACGCCCCATGTGGGACAAAGACACTGAAACGCCCCGAGGCAGATAAAGAAACTAAATCTATCTTAAAAAGAAACTGATTCGGAGTATTCCACCATGAAAAAAATCGAAGCGATCATCAAACCGTTCAAGCTCGAAGAAGTGAAGGACGCCCTTTCGGAAATCGGGATCCAGGGAATGACCGTCACTGAGGTGAAGGGTTTCGGGCGTCAGAA
>JAHFSZ010000002.1 GCA_023265515.1 Verrucomicrobiota bacterium | reverse complement strand
GGTTGCAGCCCGGCAGCAAGATCAAGGAGCTCGGCCGCACGGTGGGCGAAGAATTGCTGAAGGTCCACGTCAATTACGCGCCATTGCTTATGAAACTGGCCGGGAGTCTTCACGGAGCGGTTCATATCACCGGCGGCGGCTTTTGGGGAAATATCCCGCGTGTGGTGCCGGAGGGGTTGCAGGCCAGGATTCATCGCGGCTCATGGCCGGTGTCTCCGGTGTTTCAATTTCTTCAGGAGAAGGGCAGGATCTCCGAGCGGGAAATGTTCGAGGTTTTCAATATGGGAGCTGGCATGATTCTTGTGGCGGACAGGGGAGAAGAAGGGTCCGTCATGCGGAAAATCCGCTCGGGCGGATTCGAGCCGCACCTGATCGGCGAAATCGTCGACGGCCAGTCAGAAAATGTGAAGTTGGTGGATTGAACAATGAAAATTCAGCGAGCACTCATAAGCGTTTCGGAAAAAGAGGGGCTGACGGACTTTGCCAAAGGACTGGCCGCGTTAGGCATCGAAATCATTTCGACGGGCGGGACGGCGAAGCTGTTGTCGCAAGCTGGTATCAGGGCCGTCGAAATCTCCGAATACACCGGTTTTCCCGAAATACTCCAGGGCCGGGTCAAGACACTGCATCCAAAGGTTCACGGCGGCCTGCTTTACCGGCGGGGCGTCAAATCCCATGAGCAGGCGATCGCGGAGCACGGAATCCGGGCGATCGACCTGGTCGTCGTCAATCTTTATCCTTTCAAGGAAACGATCCAGAAGCAGGGTGTGACGCTGGAGGAGGCGATCGAGCAGATCGACATTGGCGGTCCGTCCATGCTTCGCAGCGCAGCCAAAAACCACGAGAGCGTCACCGTGATCGTCGATCCGGAGGATTATGCCCCTGTGCTGGAAGAACTCAAAAAGCATGGCAACACGACGCTGGAGACACGGCGCCGGTTGGCGGTCAAGGTGTTCGAGACGACGGCCCAGTATGACAGCACGATATCACTTTACCTCGGCAGCGGGACGCAGCGGGAGCCGAAGCGTTCGAAAGACGGTATGCCGGAGAAGTTCGAGATCTCCGTCCCGAAGGCGATGGATCTGCGCTATGGCGAGAATCCGCACCAGAAGGCGGCAATGTACGGAGAGTTCTTCCGTTTTTATGACCAGCTTCACGGCAAGGAACTTTCCTACAACAATATCCTCGACGTCACCGCGGCCGCCGAGTTGATCGGCGAATTCGGCGAGCCGACCGTCGCGATCCTCAAGCACAACAATCCATGCGGCGTCGGGCTTGCCGAGAAACTTGCCGATGCCTGGGAAAAGGCTCTCGCCACCGACCGGCAGGCGCCCTTTGGTGGGATCATCATCATCAACCGAGCGCTCGACCTGGAGCTTGCGGAAAATATTTCGGAGATCTTCAGCGAAGTGATCGTCGCGCCGCACTACCAGGACAACGCGCTGGAGCTTTTGAAAAAGAAAAAGAACCTTCGCCTGTTGAAGCAAAAACTTCCAACCGTGCACTCGACCTCGGACCTGGAATTCCGCTACTGCGTGGGCGGAATCGTCTTGCAGGAGCGCGACACCGGAATGGCCTCTCCGAAGGATTGGAAGGTGGTGACCAAGCGCGCGCCGACCGAGCAGGAGGCTATTGCACTCTGGTTTGGCTGGCGCGTCGTCAAGCATGTGAAGTCCAACGCCATCGTCTACGCGAGCAATGACCGGACCCTCGGCATCGGCGCGGGCCAGATGTCCCGTGTCGATTCGGCCAAGATCTCCGCGTGGAAGGCGGAGGAGGCCGGACTCACGCTTGAAGGAAGTGTCGTCGCTTCGGACGCGTTCTTCCCGTTTTCCGACGGAGTCATTGCAGCCGCCAAGGCGGGGGCGACCGCGGTTGTCCAACCGGGGGGATCCGTTCGCGACCAGGAAGTCATCGACGCCTGCAACAAGCACAACGTGGCCATGGTCTTCACTTATCGGCGGCACTTCAGGCACTAATTGCTCTCTGGGTGGATTATTGGGGGATTGATGCTAAATTAAGACAGCAGTCCTTCCATAAATCCACTCATCCGTTTCCCATGCGTTCCACGCGCCCCAGGCACCAAACGACTTATAGCGAGGAGCTCGACGCCGAGCTCAACCGGCTGATCAAGAAATATTCCGTCAGCCGGAACTCCGACCTTCTTCTGGAGATGCTCTGCGCCGCCTGGAAAATGGACCGGGAATACGCGCCTCGCCTCGACATGAAAATCGCCGCGCGCACGCTTCGAGAAATTCGCTTCGCGTTCCGCCTCTTCGCCAAGCACATCAACCGCCGGAAGGCGACGATTTTTGGCTCCGCCCGGCTCAGGAGCGACTGCGAAGAGTGCCGCACTGCCGAGAAGCTCGGCAGGCTCCTCGCCCAGCATGGATGGATGGTGATCACGGGAGCAGGCTCAGGCATCATGGAGGCCGGCCACACGGGCGCGGGCTCCGAAAACAGCATCGGCCTGAACATCCAGTTGCCCTGGGAGCAGAGCGTCAATCCTGTCATCGAGGGAACAGAGCGGGTGATGACATTCAAATATTTTTTCACCCGCAAGCTGATGTTTGTGAAGTCATCGCATGCAATCATTTTCTTCCCCGGCGGCTTCGGCACCCAGGACGAATGTTTCGAGACGCTGACGCTCATCCAGACGGGCAAATCCCCGATCGTTCCGGTGGTGATGGTGGAAGGCGGAGCGCCCTACTGGACGGACTGGATGAAATTCGTCAAATCGCATCTTCTCGACTGCGGGATGATATCGCAAGAGGACGTGAGTCTTTTCCGGATTGTGCGGGATGAAAGGCAGGCGTACGAGGAGATATCGAATTTTTACCACAATTTTCATTCCGCTCGTTATGTGAAACAGTGGTTGGTGGTCCGCATGCTTCGAGACGTGCCCGACGAAGTCATTCAAAAGTGGAATGAAGAATTCAACGACATCCTGATCAACGGAAAGACCGGCAGGATCGAAAAGTGCGATCCCTTTCCTCATGAGCAGGACGACATTCCTATCGAGAGGGAGGACCCGCTGAGCAAGGCGCTGCCGAGGATCAAGATGCTGTTCAACCGGCGTGATTATGGCCGCCTGCGGATGCTGATTGACCAGATCAATAAATATTAGCCGAAACCGGCTTATTTTTTCTCGCGCAAAGCCGCAAAGACGCCAAGAATGGCGATTCGGATGCGGCCTACTCCAAAAAATCGACATTCGAAATTCGAAATTCGAAATTCGAAAAAATGCTTCTACTGCGGTATTGAGGGCGGCTCGACCAAGACGGTTGCGATTTTGATCGATGGTGGCGGGCGAGTGGTTCAACGGATCAAGACCTTGCCCTGCAACATCAAGCTCCTGGACGACCGGCAGATCGTCCATCTTTGGGAGGGAATCCGCGAGCGCTTGAAACGGCCGGCATCATCATTCATCGGCATGTTCGTGGCCGGGTGTGTGTCTCCGAGCGATGAGGCCCGTGTCAAGCGGCTTGCCCAAAAGGTCTGGCCGGAGTCGAGGCACCTGGTTGGCAGGGACACCGATTCGGGGTTTGCGGCGGCTTTGGGGGACAAGCCCGGTGTGATGGTGATCTGCGGCACCGGGTCCAACGTGCTGGCGCGGAACGGATCGCGTGCCTGCAAGCTCGGCGGATGGGGCCATGTCGTGGGGGATGTCGGCGGCGGTTATGATCTGGCCAGGCTGATGTTGCAACGAACATTTCTGGAGTATGACGAGGACCGGCAGACAAGCGTCTTCGGCCGCGACGTGCTGCGCCAGCTCAGCCTCAACACCATGGAAGAACTGGTGACCTGGACGCTTGCGGCCTCCAAGGAGGACATCGCCAGCCTTGCGCCGCTGGTCTTCAAGCACAAGGAGCTTTCGCGGGACGTGATCCGGGAGGGAACATTCCGGCTGTCACAGCAGGTCGTGCGGGCTGCGGAGCTGGTCCAGCTCAAGACGCCTCGCGTGGTGCTTACCGGAGGTCTCGCCGCGGGGCAGCCCTACTATGTGCTCAAACTTCGGGAGGCGATCCTCATGAAACTGCCGCACGCTCGGGTCAACGTGAGCCGCGAGGAGGGAGCTTACGGCGCCGCGTTGCTTTGCCGCTCGCGGTTCATCGAAGCTAAACCCGCTACGAAACTTTATCGATGGATCAAGCCGCCGCGCGACCGGGGCGATCTTTACCGGGGCTCGATTGAATCGCGCAACCTTGCTCATTCACCCACCGAGCAACCGAATCCCCGTGCGCGCCATCTCGAAAAGGCGTCGATCAAGGAAATCATCGATTTAATGATGTCCGAGGAAAAGACCGTGATCCCGCAGATTTTGCAACGCAGCGAATCCATCGACCGGGCGATCCAGTGGATCACGTCCGCTTTGCGGGCAGGCGGAAGGCTCTTTTACGTGGGTGCCGGCACGAGCGGACGGCTCGGTGTGCTCGATGCGGCGGAGTGCCCGCCGACCTTCGGCACGCCTCCCTCGATGGTGCAGGGAATCATCGCGGGAGGTTTTCGCGCGCTCTACCAGGCGATCGAAACCGCGGAAGATGATGGGGTGTACGGAGCCGAATCCATTCGGAACCGGCATGTCGGCCGCAAGGACGTCGTTGTCGGCATCACCGCTTCGGGATCGACCCCGTTTGTCATCGGAGCGCTGCAGGCAGCGCTGAGCGCGGGGGCGAGGAGCATCCTCTTGACATGCAATCCGGCGGCGCCTGTGGAGTTCAAGGGCAACAACCGCTTTCTCACGTTGCTGGTGGACACGGGGCCCGAGGTGGTGGCGGGCTCAACAAGACTGAAGGCAGGAACGGCGACGAAACTGATGTTGAACATGTTGACGACGATCTCGATGATCCGCCTCGGGAAAGTGAAGGACAATCTGATGACCGACCTGCAACCCTCGTGCGAGAAATTGCAGGATCGGATGACCCGGATCATGAAGGAGTTGACCGGTTTTTCCTACGAGGAGGCGTGGGCGGCGCTGAAAAAAACCGGCTGGAATCTGGAACACGCCCTCAAGAAAATGCGCTCCTAACCCGTCGGCCTGGACGCCCATTTCCGTTTCGGTTGATTTGACCAAACAGTAAGCGCCGCAGTCGCTTGTGAAACATTTCACAAAGGGATTGCGCCTCTCAGAACGCTGTGGTTATGTTGAATTCCCCGGAACAATCCATATTATGGCGTATTTCATTACCGATACATGCATCAGCTGCGGCATCTGCGAGCAAAAATGCCCGACGGACACCATCAGCGGCGCCAAAAAGGAAGTCTTTCAAATCCATCCCGGAGGTTGCATCGAGTGCGGCGTCTGCGCGATTTTCTGCCCGGTTTCGTGCATTCAAAATGAAAAGGGGGAGCTGGTCCAGCGTGTCCCACTCAAGGAGATCCCCAGGGCGGTCGTCGATCCTGATAATTGCACTGCTTGCGAGTACTGCGTGGACATCTGCCCCTTTGATTGCATTACGCTGGAACCTGATCCGCGCAATCCCGATTTGCATTTCAAGGTGGCCGTGGTCAACGAAAAGACGTGTGTCAGCTGCCGGCTTTGCGAAATTGTTTGCGACAAGGACGCCATCTGGGTGCCGAATCCGGTGACGAACCTCGCGGCGATGCTGCCGCAGCAAATCAAATACGATGCCGTGACGCCGCAGCAGCGTCCGAGCGCGGCACACGAAGAGGCGGCGTAAGGCCGTTGGGCGCGTGCCATGGCTGAAATTCCGTCTCCGTTGCCGCCGAAAACAGTTTTCAGGGGTGAGGAACCGAGCGGGGAGAGATCCCCGCTGGTCGTCCTTGCCCTTCAGTTCTTTGTCATCCCGCTGTTGATTGTCTTGTTCTGCGTCGGCCTGTATTTTATTTTCCGGTGGCTGACGTTTGAGCGCCGTGACGTCAACGATTACCTGGGTGCGCTCAGCGCGAAATCCGCATCGAGCCGGCAGGAGGCCGCCTTCGCGCTTCTGAACTACATCCAGGAAGCAAAGCGCTGGCAGAGTCTGAGCGATCTCAACGACCGGCTTCGTTTCGATCGTGAGAAGTTTCTCGGGGAAAATCCGGAGTTTGTCCCGAAGCTGATCGAGTTGTTCAACGAAGCGCGGGGGCGCGATCCGAAGGTTGTGCAGTATGTCTCACAAGTCCTCTCACTGGTCGGCGGGCCGGAGGCGTCGGTTACATTGTTGGAAACGCTGAAGCAGGGCGGTCCAGCCGAGCAGGATATTTTTGTAATGATCGCGCTCGGCAAGATGCGCGAGGCGCGGGCAGTGCCATTGATCCTCAATCGTGTGGAGAGCGATGATGCGGGCGTAAAGTACGCAGCGCTTTTTTCGCTCGGTTTCTTCGATGATACAAGCGCGGTCGAGGCACTGAAGCGGGCGTTGAACGATCCGGACCCGCTGGCGGACTGGAACGCGGCGTTTTCCCTGGCGCGCGAGAGCGGGGCGAAGGACGGTCAGGGCAGTATCATGCATGGGGAGGCCGTGCCCGTGCTGAAGCGGCTGTTGGACCCCGAATTCGTCGGGCGGGTGGCGGCAAGAGAGTCCGCGCGAGGCGGCGGGTCGAAGGGCCCGATGCTGAGCCAGGCGCAGATTGAATTGTATCGCATCCGCGCGGTTCAGCTTCTGGGCATTTTTTTGGATGACAATTTGAGGGCCGATCTGCAAAAGGTGGCAGACAGGGATCCGCAGCTTGGTGTGCGGCAGGCGGCGATTGATGTGTTGCGGGGACGCAGGACCCCCGCCGAAGGGATGGATTTTCCGGTCAAGCAGGAGTAGCAGCAAAACGAACCTATGGCTCAGGCTCAGCAAGAGAACGATGCGGGCAAACAACCCAGCCAGCGCGAGCAGGCGATTGCCCAGCTCAAGGCCGACGGGGTCTGGAAGGCTCCGCTGGACCGCAGGAAATTTATCACCACTGCCGCGGCGGGTTGGGTGATTTTCGCCGCGGCATTCGGCGGACTGAGCGCGATACTGGCCGCCTTCATGGCGCCGCGCCTGGATTTCACGAAGGCCCAGAAGTTTCGGGCCGGGGTTCCCGATGAATATTCGAATGACAGCGTGAGCGAGCAGTTCAAAAACACCGAGAAGGTCTGGATTGTCCGCACCACCGAAAAGATCCTGGCGATTTCGACTGTTTGCACCCACCTGGGCTGCACGCCCAACTGGTCGGAGAATGAAATGAAGTTCAAATGCCCGTGCCACGGCAGCGGTTTCTATGGGCCGAGGCCGGGTGTGGAGCCGGGCGTTAATTTTGAAGGCCCTGCTCCGACGCCGCTGCCCCGTTTCAAGATCACGCTGGCCGACGACGGTCAATTAACCGTCGACAAGAGCCAGATGTTTTTCAAGGAAAAGGGGGAGTGGAGCAATCCGGAATCCTTCGTCGCGGTTTAATTTTATGCTGAACCCACTTCGCAATCTTAAGAAGAACATCGAGGAGTCGCAGATCACCAAATCGATCTTCCGCGTCGGCATTCCGAACACCGACCGCAAGCGGGTCCTGATCATGCTTGGCAACGTCTTCCTTCATCTGCATCCCACGAAGGTGAAGACGAGCGGCGTGAAGTTGCGCTACACCTGGTGCGCGGGCGGTTTGAGTTTTTTCCTTTTTCTTGTGCTGACCCTGACGGGGGTCTTGCTGATGTTCTATTACCGGCCGACGGTCGATTTCGCCTATACTGACATGGTCGACATCCGTGAGGAGGTGCCGTTTGGGATCATGCGCGAAATGCACCGGTGGGCCGCCCATGCGATGGTGATCATGGTGATGCTCCACATGTTCCGGGTCTTCATGACCGGCTCCTACAAGCCGCCGCGCGAGTTCAACTGGGTGATCGGAGTCGTTCTGCTGGTGTTGACGTTCCTGCTGAGCTTCACGGGCTATCTCCTGCCTTGGGACCAGCTGGCCATCTGGGCCATCACGGTCGGCTCCAACATGGCGAAGGCAACGCCGTTTCTGGGGGCGGGCGGGCCGGGGTCCGAGTTGCTGCAGATTGGCGGCATCCCCCTGATTCATTCGAGTGACGATGCGCGATTCCTTCTGCTGGGCTCCAAGGAAATCGGCGGGATCACACTGAACCGGTTTTACGTTTTACATTGCATCCTTCTGCCGCTGGTCGCCATTGTTTTCATGGCGGTCCACTTCTGGAGAATCCGCAAGGATGGCGGTATCAGTGGACCGATGTGACCCCGCTCTTTCAATGGGATTACTCACAAACACACTGGGTGCGGCGAACAGGCGATGGATGCTGAAGGCGTTCCTCGCCGCCGCTGCCGCCCTCTTCATCTCGGCGGCGGTCCATTACGGCCTCAAAAACGTGCTGGATTACCTCGGACAGCCGCAGATTTCCTTCACGCTGTTCGCGATCGTGTTCATCTGGGCGCTGTTCCAACGCCCGGTTTGGACACGGACCGGCACGTTGCTGGCGATGACGGGAATCACCCTCACGCTTGGGATCATGCTATTGGACAAGAACTTTGCGCACAATCTGCTGAAGCCCGACAACGCGCCGATCTTCCTGATGATTTTCTTCTTCAGTTTTTTCCTCTGGATTTCGATGTGGCAGGCCCACAACAACGACCGCCGGATGGAGGAGATGCTGCCGCCCGAGGAGAAGGAGACTTCCAATCAGAAGACATGGGTCTGGCCCGACCTTGTCTATATCGAATTCATCTGCATGATCATCTGGACCGTCGTCCTGGTGGTCTGGTCGTTGGTGATCCCTGCGCCGCTCGAGGAGCCCGCCAATCCCGGCAACACGCCGAACCCGTCGAAGGCGCCGTGGTACTTTCTCGGACTGCAAGAGTTGCTGGTTTACTTCGATCCATGGATGGCCGGCGTTGTTCTGCCGAGCATCATCATATTTGGTCTGATGGCGATTCCCTACATTGACGTGAATCCGAAGGGCAACGGCTACTATAGTTTCAAGGACCGCCGGCTGGCGATCCTGACCTTCTGTATCGGCTTTTTCGTGATGTGGGACTACATGATCGTGCTCGGAACGATTTTGCGGGGGCCGGGCTGGAACTACTTCGGGCCATTCGAGGAATGGAATCCACACAAGGTGGTCGCCGCCAACAACGTGAACCTGTCGGAGCTCGTCTGGATCAAGACGCTTTATCCGATTGGCAACGCGCTGAATATCGACTGGCTCAAGCAGGGGGTTCCCGACGTCGGGCCGAACTACGCGGATCCCGGCAACTGGCTAAAGCTGTTGAAAAAGGAATTCCTCGGCATTCTTCTGCTTGGCTTTTACTTCCTGGTCCTGCCCGTCATCCTGGCGAAAACAAAACTGAAGAATTTCTACGAACGTCTCGGCATGGGGCGCTATGCTGTCGCCATCTTCCTGTTTCTGGTCATGGCCATCGTTCCGATCAAGATGTACCTCCGGTGGACGATCGCGCTGAAATACATCTTCGCATCCCCTTGGATCAACTTTTAGTCGGCCCTTCTCATGCGCAACGTCCCCGAGACCGTCCACGAATACAACATACCCCGGCTGAACGTCATTTTTGTCGTCACATCTCTCCTATTGCTCGGCTCCGTAGTCTGGATGGTTTACCGCGATTACACGCGCGAATGGAAAACCTATCAGAACAAGTCGCAGGAGTTTGAGAAGCTCAAGCTGATCCTTGACGTCAAGGGCGCCGAAACCAAGGCCCAGGAAGCGAACATCGATCAGCTTCTGCTCCAGCTCAGGGAGACCCGGCAGAAGCTGGATGAGGAGCACGGAATCGTTGCTCAACTTGCGGTCACGGAGTCTCTTCTTAAAACGGCCCTGGGTGTTGCCACCAGCGAATACCAGGCGCAAAAATCCAACCTTGACCAGCTGGTTTCGCAGTATGACGCAATGGTGGAGTTGAACCCCGATGATCCGCTCCTCTCCAAAAAAATGGAGCAGATCAAGCGCCAGCGCGAAATGCTTCTCCAGAAGAAGGCGGTGATGGACGCCGCCAAGACCAACCACGACACGGCTGATGCGCAGCTGGCGAAGGCAAAGGAAGCGGAAATCGATCTCGACAAGCAAGTCAGGAAACTGACGAAGGAACGCGATCTGGCCGGAAGCAAATTGGACAAGCTGACCAATGTCAGGCTCAACCTCGTCGACCGGATTCCGATGCTGGAGTTCGCGGCGCCATTCACGAGGATCCAGCAGGTGATCACCGAAGACCAGAAATACGACCTTAATTTCACGCAGGTGTCGCGGATGGACCGCTGCTCGACATGCCATGCCTTCATCGAGAAAAAGGACGGCCTCGAGCCCGGCCAGCAGGGATTCCGATACTCCGGGCTTCCGCATCCATGGCGCTCGCACCCGCGGCTCGACGTTTTCCTCAGTCCGGATTCGCCGCATCCAGTCCAGAAATTCGGATGTTCCACCTGCCACCTCGGATGGGATCGGGGCGTCGGTTTTATGAGCGCGGCTCACACACCGCAATTTTATCCCGTCGAAAAGGAGTACGTCTATTGCGACGGTTTGAAGCGCTGGATGGAGCCGTCGACCTTTTCGGGACTCGAGCAGAATTACCAGTCCTCGCACGACGCGCTCGGTTCCTGGAAAACATCGCTCGAGGAGCGGCGCGACAAGCTCGCTCGTGAAATTTCCGGCAAGGACACGTCGCAACCGGATCTGGCGGTCAAGAAGGACGATCTGGTGCGCGTGAAGCAGGATCTCGGGCAAGTGAGCCGGATCCTGGCATCGCTGCCGCCGGTCGAAAATGTGGAAAAGGCCAAGAAGGAGTCTTCGACGCAGGCGCGCATCTGGCATGACCAATATGGCTGGCATCCGATACACCATAAGGAGGACCCGATGCGCCCGAAGGAGTTCGTTGAGTCCTCCTGCTTGAAGTGCCACCTGAATGTGACGTGGATTCCGCAGAAGCCCTTGCCGGAGGGAACGAACGGGCCAAACACGGGCGATAAGATCAACCAGGCGATCCGGCTCGTCGAACAGGCAGGATGCTACGCCTGCCATCGCATTCAACAGCTTGAGACCACCGCCAAGCACAAGGTGGAGGCCGGAGAGACCTTGCAGGCGATCGCCAACCGCTACAGCTCCGAGCCGCAGATGATCCTCGCGTCCAATGGCCTGACCAAACCCGAGGATCTGAAAATCGGCCGCGACATCACCGTGCCAATCCGCGTCCCGACCGATCGTGCCGCGCCGACGCTGGCCAAGATCCCGGCCAAAGTGACCCAGGAGTGGATGGAGAAGTGGCTGCTCAACCCGAAGGAGTTTCGTGCGAACACCTACATGCCCCAGTTTTGGGGGCTCGACAACAACCGGGCGGGAATGAAGTACACCAGCCAGGACGGCAAACAGACCTTCGACTGGGCGGACCGCAATATCGCCGAAATCCATGCGATCACGGAGTTTGTCTTTCACCGGGCTGACGCGACGGTCGATTCACCGGCTCCGCCGCCGGGCAACCCGGAAAACGGCAAAAAACTCGTCGCTGAGGTCGGCTGTTATGGCTGCCATGTCGAGAAGGAGACTTGGGAGCAGATTCCCGCCAAGGACAGGATGTTCCGGACCCGCGGACCGATGCTGAGCGGCGGCGGCAGCAAATACTCGCCGGGCTGGCTCTATGCGTGGCTGAAGGACCCGTCGCAATACCACGAGGCGACCCGGATGCCGAATCTCAGACTCTCCGACAGCGACGCGGCCGACATCGCGAGCTATCTCTTGCAGGATAAGAACCATGTGTTCGACGAAAAGAAGATTCCTGATGTCAAACCCGGGGTCGTCGACGACATGGTGGTGGACTACCTGCAGACGAAAATGCCGCTGAACGAGGCGCAGGAGAAATGCAAGGGGATGTCGGCTGATGAGAAGAATCAGTTTGCCGGCGAAAAACTGGTCCGCCGATACGGATGCTACAGCTGTCATCAGATCCGGGGCCTGGAGACGGAAAAGCCGGTGAGCATCGAGCTCTCGGACTGGGCGGGCAAAAAGGTAACACAGTTCGATTTTGGATTCATCCACATGCAAGAGAAGAACCACTACGGGTTCCTCCACCAGAAGTTGTCCAACCCGCGCTCCTTCGACCGGATTTCCGCGAAGCGCCCGCAGGAGTACCTGAAGATGCCGCAGTACAATTTCAACGAAGAACAAATTGACCTGATTATGACGGCGATCATGTCACTGACGTCGGAAAAACCGACTCCCGCCTCGGCCGCCCATCTGGACGACAGCCAATGGCAAATCGAGAATGGCCGCTGGTTGATCAAGGAACTGAACTGCGCCGGCTGTCATGTCGTCGAGGGGCGGGGCGGGGCAATCTATGCCAAGATCGAGCAGCCGTTCATGCGGCCGCCAATCCTCGCCGGCGTCGGCATCAGGGTCCGCCCCGACTGGCTTTATCATTTCATCAAGCAGCCGGGGGACCATAAGTATCGTTACTGGTTAAACGCCCGGATGCCGACATTCAATCTCACCGATACGCAGATGAATGCGTTGATCCGGTACTTCGCCCTGCTCGACAAGCAGCCGTATCCATTTGAGAAGGCGACCATGGCGGGATTTCATCCCTCACAGGCTCTCGTTCCGGCCGGCGAAAGGCTGTTGATCGATTTCAAGTGCCTTTCCTGCCACGCGGTCGTGACCCCGGAAAAGGCGCGGGAGAATGGCAAGGCGGCGCCGAATCTCATGATGGTGAAGGACCGGATGCGGCCCGACGGGATCATCCCATGGCTCAATAACCCAGGCGACACATCCAGACCGAACCCCGTGACGCCAGGCTTCGGCCTCATGCCGCCCAACTGGCCGGACCAGGGACCCAGTCCGTTCACGAACGTTTTGGATGGCAATGTCCAAACCCAAATCGAGGCGGTACGCGACTACCTGATGACCTACGAAGGGCCGCCTCATTAAAGCTGTTTTTTTAACTGAAACATCAAACTGAACCAAAAAAGATAAGGAAAAAAGAGGTCATGATATGAAAAAGACAGGAATATGGATTGCAACAGGAGCATTGTTGGTGACAAGCGGGATGGCATTTGCCCAAGGGTCGATTAGCGGCAAGGCGATTCTTCAGGGGGCGGCTCCGGCCGAGAAAGCGATCAAGATGGACGCCGATCCTTATTGTGCCAAGACCCACGCGACAGGGGTTACCACGAAGCATTACATCGTCGGACCCGGAGGCGGCCTGGCGAACGTGTTCGTCTACGTCAAGGATGGTCTCGCAGGCAAAACCTTTCCCGTTCCCAAGGAGGCAAAACTGCTTGATCAGCAAAACTGCCTCTACGTGCCGTACGTCATGGGCATCCAGGTGGGCCAGCTGCTGCAGATTCAGAACGACGACAGCACGCTGCATAACGTGCATTGCATGGCAAAGAACAATCCGGAATTTAATCTCGGCCAGCCGGTCAAGGGAATGAAAAGCGAGAAGGTCTTTACGAAGCCGGAAGTGATGGTCCAGTTCAAATGCGACGTCCATCCATGGATGTTTGCCTACGTGGGTGTGTTGGATCATCCATTCTATGCGGTGACGAAGGAGGATGGCAGTTTCACCATCACGGGCCTGCCGCCGGGTGAGTACACGCTTGAGGCGTGGCACCACAAGGGCGGCACGTTGACCCAGAAGATCAAGGTCGAGGCGGGTGAGGCCAAGGCCCCCGATTTTATCTTTAAACCTAAGACCTAACTCCCGCTCGAAGGCAGGGCCTTAAGAGCTGGCAACCTCCCAGAGCAGTCCGGCTTCGCCGGACTGCCGAGAGAGTTGGAAATACCCAAAAGTTTGCGACCAAGGAAGTCCGCGACTTTGTGAAACGTTTCACCCGCCTCCACGCAAGCCCCGTCCGCTCGCCTCGCCGGCGAAGCCTGGTGGGTAAGGGCGGAGTGTAAGGCGCGGCGCTTCGGCGAGGTGTTCGCCTCGCCGTAACAAAAGGAGCCATAACCGTCAGGCCGTGGGGCTCCACAAAGTGATTGCCCCCGTCCGATGGCACGGTATAAGGTTTTCGTTTTTGCGGAGGTTTCAAACTCAGAAATGGGCAGTGCGGAATATCATCCATGGCTCAACCGGTTCGCCGTTTTCACGGCGGGCGTGACGCTGGTTTTGATCGGCGTTGGCGGAGTGGTGACGAGCAAGGGCGTCGGTTTGGCGGTTCCGGATTGGCCGACCACCTACGGCTATAACATGTTCCTTTTTCCTTTTTCCAAGATGGTGGGCGGCGTTTTTTATGAACATTCGCACCGCTTGGTCGCCTCGACGGTAGGCCTTTTGACGGCGGTGCTGGCCGGCTGGATCGCGTGGAAAGACCGGCGGCCCTGGATGCGAAAGCTCGGCTGGATTGCGTTTCTGGCCGTTGTGTTGCAGGGGGTGCTCGGCGGTCTGCGTGTGGTTTGGCTTAAGGATGAGATCGGGATTGTCCACGCATGCCTCGCCCAAGGGTTCTTCGTGCTGGTTGGCGCCATCGGCCTCTTCACGACGCGCTGGTGGTCGCGATTTTCCTTGCGGAAACATCCGATCGCGGGTTGCCATGCGCTCAGGCGGCTGGCTCTTGGCACGACAATCTTGATCTTCATTCAATTGATTTTGGGGGCGTCGATGCGGCACCAGCATACCGGCCTGTCGATCAACGATTTCCCGCTCGCTTATGGCCGGCTCATCCCGCCGATGGACGCCGTATCGCTTGCGCGCATCAACTTGGAGCGGATCCAATGGATGGATTTGCCGGCGACCACGGCCTTTCAAATTGCCCTTCAATTTGTCCATCGAATCGCGGCATTCCTGATTCTGGCCGGAGTCGTCTGGAGTGCACGGCGGATCTGCAAGACCAACGGTCTGAATCCTGTCCTGCGCGGGCTTTCCGTGATCTGGGTGGGCCTGGTGGCAGCGCAGATCGTTCTCGGGGCTTCGACCATCTGGACCAATAAAGCGGCCGACATCGCCACGGCCCATGTTGTCGTTGGCTCCCTGACCCTGCTGGCGGGCTCGCTCCTCTCCATCATTCTGGTTTGCTGCGTGGCATCCCGGGAAGGAAATCCGGCGTGGGCCTTGGGGATCCAGAATTCAGAAGCGGAAATACAAAAAATGGGGATGGCCGGATGAAAGCAGCCGCGGTTACCGACGCCAAACTTGGCATGCTCCTGAGGGGCCTCGCGGCGGACTATTCCGAGCTGGTGAAGGCACGGCTCACGTTTCTGGTCCTGATGACGACGCTGGTCGGTTTCTATATGGGCTCCCGGGGCGTTATCGATGTCGGCCTGATGATCCATACTCTGTTCGCCACTGCGCTCGTTGCCAGCGGGGCGGCGGCTCTCAACCAATGGCTGGAGCGCGACGCGGACGCGAAAATGCCGCGGACCAAGAACCGGCCGCTGCCCTCAGGGCGGATGCAGCCGCAGGAGGCTTTTGTTTTCGGCGCGGCGGTCTCTCTGATCGGAGTGATCTACTTGGCCGTCTCGGTGAACGCCCTGGCCAGTCTCCTGGCCGGCTTCACGTTGGTTAGCTACCTATTTATCTACACGCCCCTGAAGCGCTTGACCTGGCTCAACACCATTGTGGGTGCGGTGCCGGGCGCGCTGCCGCCGATCATCGGCTGGGCCGGCGCGCGTGGTGAGCTGACGCCGGAGGGATGGATCCTTTTCGCGATCATATTCTTCTGGCAGATGCCGCACTTTTTTTCGATTGCGTGGATCTATCAGGAGGACTACAAGGCGGGCGGGTTTTCGATGCTGCCGGTGGTCGATCCGGACGGGGCCAGCACGGGCAGGCTGTCGGTTTTTCATGCGATGATGTTGCTGCCGATCAGCCTGATGCCGAGCATCCTGGGACTTTCGGGGGCTGTTTATTTTCTGTCCGCCCTGGTCCTGAGCTCGGTGTTTCTGGGGTTTGCAGTCCGGTTCAACCGGAAGAAGACGAACTCGAGTGCCTGGTGGCTTTTCGGTGCCTCGATCGTTTACCTGCCCGTCCTGCTGAGCCTGATGGTATTCGACAAGATTCGACCTTAGAAGCAAAAGGATTTTTTAGAGAAGGGCGTTTCAAAAAGAAAAGGAAAAAGAAGCACATGGATACGATCACGAAAGAACAGCCGCATCACGACGCAAAGGACGCGCATCACGATCCAATGCCGTTTTGGCGCAAATACATCTTCGCGACAGACCACAAGGTGATCGGCTACCAGTACATGTTCACCGCCTTCTTTTTCCTGCTCTTCGGCTTCGGCCTGGTGATGCTGATGCGCTGGCAGCTTGCCTATCCCGGCAGGCCTCTTCCCGTCCTGGGCAAGTTGATTGCTTCGGTGCTGGGGGACAGCAGCATGCCGGGCGGCATCATGGTGCCCGAGTTCTACAACGCGCTCGGGGCCATGCACGGCACGATCATGATCTTCCTCGGGATTGTGCCGCTGGCCTTTGCGGCATTCGGCAACTTTGTCATTCCACTGCAGATCGGCTCACCGGACATGGTGTTTCCAAAGATCAACGCCGCCAGTTACTGGTCGTATTTCGTCGGGGGCGTGGTGATGCTGGCCAGCTTCTGGGCTCCGGGCGGCGCCGCCCAGTCGGGCTGGACATCCTACACACCGCTGGCGGTGATTGCCCCGACCGGCCAGACGCTCTGGATCATTGGAATGGTCTTCCTGATCACTTCGTCGCTGCTGGGCGCGATTAATTTCATCAGTACGATCATCCAGTGCCGCGCACCCGGGATGACATGGATGCGGCTTCCGTACTTTGTCTGGGCGCAACTCATGACGTCGTTTTTGCTGGTGCTCGCATTCCCACCGCTCGAAGCGGCCGGTATCATGCAGTTGATGGACCGTCTGGCGGGGACGAGCTTCTTTCTGCCGGAAGGTCTCGTGGTGGCGGCAAAATCGAACGTGATCGCGGGCTATGCGCGGAGTGGGGGAGGCACGTCGCTTCTCTGGCAGCACCTTTTCTGGTTTCTCGGCCACCCCGAGGTGTACGTGTTGATCCTTCCGGCCATGGGAATTGTCGCTGAAGTCATCGCTGCGAACGCGCGCAGGCCGATCTGGGGGTACCGGGCGCTGGTTTTTTCGACTCTCACCATTGGTTTTCTCTCGTTCATCGTTTGGGCGCACCACATGTACATGACGGGTATGGGATCGAGGATCAGCGTCTTCTTTCAAACGACGACCGTCCTGATCTCAGTGCCGTCGGTCCTTCTGCTGACATGCCTCATCCTGTCGCTTTGGGGCGGGTCGATCCGGTTCACGAGTTCGATGCTGTTCGCGGTGGGCTTCCTGCCGATGTTCGGGATCGGGGGTCTGACGGGACTGCCGCTTGCGTTCAATGCCATCGACTTGTTCCTGCACGATACTTATTACGTGATCGGCCATTTCCACTACGTGGTCGCGCCGGGCACGATCTTCGCCCTCTTCGCCGGGCTCTACCATTGGTATCCAAAGGCGACAGGCCGTAAGATGAACGAATCGCTCGGCAAGCTCCACTTCTGGGGATCGTTTGTCTGCATGAACTGCATTTTCGCGCCGATGATGATCCAGGGAATGCAAGGCGTCTCGCGGCGCCTCTACGATGGCGGCGCAACGTACCTGCTGGCGGAGCCGACCCTGCACTGGAACATTTTCATGTCGATGGCGGCATGGACTCTGGCGCTGTTCCAGATTCCGTTCCTGATCAACTTTATCGTCTCGATGAAGCTGGGCGAGAAGGCATCGGACAACCCATGGGAGGCCACGACATTGGAGTGGTCGACGGCCACCCCGCCGCCGCATGGCAACTGGCCCACGCTGCCGACGGTTTACAGGACCGCTTATGAATACAGCGTGCCGGGCGCCGCCAGGGATTTTACACCTCAGACACAACCTCAGGAGTGATCAGGAATCATCATGGATATACGCCACACGGCTTAGGAGTGATCGGAAATCATTATGGATATACCCTACACCATTCAGGAACGGCCGGACACCGGCCTCTATAACGCGAAGGTCGGAATCTGGCTTTTCCTGGCTTCCGAAGTCATGCTTTTTGGCGCCCTTTTTTCAACGTACATTGTGCTTCGTGTCGGGTCGTTCAACTGGATGCCGGGTCGTGATTTCGACCTGAACATCCCGATCGGGACGTTTAACACGGCTGTGCTGATTCTCTCTTCAATGACGATGGTGATGGCCTGGGCCGCGCTGAAGATACCGAACTTCACGATGTTCAACCTCAAGATCGACCACTTCGACTGGTTCCGGATTTTCCTGGGGTTGACCATTCTCTGCGGGCTGATCTTCCTCGGCGTGAAGTCCTTCGAATACTATGGCAAGTTCCACCACCATCACTTCCCGGAGACGCATACGTTTTATGCGATTTATTTCACACTCACCGGTTTGCACGCCTTGCACGTGTTCGGGGGAATGGTTGTCAACGCATACCTGTTTGGGCGTGGCGCATGCACGGCGCTGGTGACCGTTGCGTTGACGATTTTGTACATGGCCATTTTTGGACCCATGCACGACACGGCTACGGGGGGAGGCGCGGCTTTCATTGCGGGCGCCGCCTGGCTGGGGATCTTTGGCCTGCCGCTCGGAATCTTTTTCCTGGCGGTCCTGATATGGAAGAACAACAATTCCGCGGAAATGTGGAAGAGCAACCCGGAGCGACTAACCAATCGCGTTGAGGTGTCCGGACTCTTCTGGCATTTCGTCGATCTGGTCTGGATTTTTCTTTTCCCAGTCCTTTATCTGCTGTGAGATAGGAGAAAATATGAGCGATACGGTTAAAGCCATCAAAAAACACGTTTCATGGTACATGATCGTCGGGGTGTCGTTGATCGTCCTGACCGGCGTGACAGTGGGAGTGTCCTACATCCATTTCGGACACTCGGGAAACATTGTTGTTGCCTTGATCATCGCGACGTTGAAGGCCGCGTTGGTGGCCAGCATCTTCATGCATCTGTTCTGGGACATGTTTGTAAAGATGGCCGTCATTTTCAAGGTGATGATTTTCACGGCGATCTTTTTCACGGGCTTGATGGCGCTGACGCTCTGGTCGCTGAAGGACGAAATCAGGACCTCATCCTCAACCCCGGGTCCATTGTTCCGGCAGAGCGCTCCGGCGCCGGCCGAAGAGCATGGCCATTGAACCATGTCCCTCAAAACCCTCCACCTCGTGTTCATTGCCTGCTCGACGCTCCTGACATTCGGCTTCGGCATTTGGAGCGTCGGGCAGTTTTTGGACAAGCGGGGAGGGCTTTACCTTCTGGCGGGTGTTGTAGCATTCGGTGCGGGTGCAGGCCTGATCCGGTATGGGATCGTGGTTTATCGAAAGCTTAAAAATATGCCATGGATGTGATAAATTTAAAGAAAAGCATGAGAGCGGCAATGATTACGGCGATGTTTCTGGCGGCCTGGCCGAGCAAGTTGGTGGCGTGCGCAGTCTGCTTTGGCGATCCGAACTCCTCCATGACGCAGGGGATGAATGTCGGGATCATCGCACTGCTGATGGTTTCCGGCATGGTTCTGAGCGCCATCGGCGTATTCTTTTTCTATCTTTTCAAGCGGTCCAAAATGTTCATCATCGGTGGTCCCAAGGAGCTCGGCATCCTGCGGATGAAAAACGTGAGGATTCCATGATATGATTGATATTTTGAAAAGGAGAAGAGAGTGAGGAGAGTCGATGATTGATAAGTTAAAAGATTTATTGGATGTGAATCAGTGGATCGGAATCGCTCCCGCGGCTTCGGAGCATGCCGCCAGCATCGATTCATTGCTTAACTATGTCCACCTGTTCATGCTGGCGCTGTTCGTCGGCTGGACGTTTTTCTTTTTGACCATTCTGTGGCGTTTCCGCCGTTCGAAGCACCCCAAAGCGGATTACATCGGTTTCCGGGGTCATCATCCGACATTCGTGGAGGTGGGTGTCATCGTCACGGAGGCCGTGTTGCTGCTCTTCCTGGCCTTTCCTCTTTGGGCCAAGCGCGTCAACGAGTTTCCGCCGGGGGACCAGTCGGTTCAAATCCACGTCATCGCGGAGCAGTTTGCCTGGAACATCCAATATCCTGGTCCTGACGGAAAATTCGGGCGTCAGGAACTCAAGCTCGTGAATCCCGACAATCCGATTGGTCTCGACCGGACCGATCCGGCCGCCCAAGACGACATTGTCATGATGAATCAGCTCCATTTGCCGGTCAATCGCGATGCCACTATTTTGATCACGTCCAAGGATGTCATTCACAGCTTCGCGCTTCGGGAGATGCGTGCGTGTCAGGACGCAATCCCTGGCATGCGTGTTCCCATCTGGTTCAAACCGACGGTTACGACCGAAGACATGCGCAAGAAGCTCGGCAACGATAAATTTGAGTATGAGATCATGTGTGCCCAGCTTTGCGGCCTTGGCCATTACCGGATGCGAGGATTCGTGACGGTGGAAACCCAGGAGCAGTATGATGCCTGGATCGCCGAACAGGCCAAGCAGGCCAGGGAGGCATCTGCCGGGGCTGGCCAAAGTCAGGGCGGCGAGTACGAGTAAGCGCGGGGTCGACCGCAAGCGGATGTGTTCATGGTGAAAATCGCCAATATATTCGGCATCTTTTTGCTTCTTTTTATCATGAGTTGCGGAAAAAAACCGGGCTCCTCCAAGCCCGTTGCGGAAGCTTCCGCACCGATCGCCAAGGCTGAAGCGTCGTCGACGCCGGCAGTCGGACTGGGGAAGATCACCGGCAAGGCGATCTTTTCCGGGACGCCACCCTCGGCTGAGCCGATCAAGATGGATGCCGATCCTTATTGCAAGGCACATGCCCCGTCGGCCGTCAGCGAGACGGTGGTGATCGGTTCCGGAGGCGGCCTCAAAAACGTGCTTGTCTATTTAAAGAAGGGTTATCAGGGGAAGCCCATCCCGCCCGTGTCCGCGGACAAGCCTTTGTTGGATCAGGTCGATTGTCATTATGTCCCCCATGTGATGGCGGTCCGGGTGGGCCAGGCCTTCACGATTCGCAATAGCGACGGGACACTCCACAATGTCCATGCGATGGGCGTGGCGAACAGGGAGTTCAACCTGGGCCAGCCGGTCAAGGGGATGTTCGCAGACAAGATCTTCAACAGCGCGGAAGTCACAGTTCGGTTCAAATGCGATGTGCACCCATGGATGGGTGCGCATGTGGCGGTCCTCGAACACCCGTGGTTCGCAGTGACTGGAGAGGACGGTTCCTTTGCCATCTCCAATATTCCCGCAGGTACCTACACGGTCGAGGCCTGGCACGAGGCGCTGCCGGCCCGGACCGCAGAAGTGACGGTTTCAGGGACCGAAACCCCGGTCAATTTCACTTTCCAACAGTGAGCATCGGCATCTCACACACGCATGTGCCCATCCCTTTCCAACTGTGAGTGATTCACCCGCCATCCGGATTGACGGACTCAGCCATCGTTATGGCCAGCGGCAGGCGCTTCAGTCGGTGAGTTTTGAGGTCACACGCGGCGAATTATTCGGCCTTCTCGGCCCGAATGGCGGCGGCAAAACGACGCTCTTCAAGATTCTGTCGACGCTTCTTGAGCCGCAGGAGGGAATTGCGGAAATCTTTGGCGTCGACGTGTCGGCGCGGCCCGCCGAGGCGCGAATGCGCATGGGCGTCGTCTTTCAGGCGCCGGCACTGGACAAAAAATTGACGGTCGAGGAGAACCTCTGGCACCAGGGACACCTCTATGGGATGAGTGGATCCGATTTGACAGACCGCATTCGCGAAAAGCTGGAGCGCGTCGGCATTTGGGAGAGGCGCCGGACGCGTGTCGAAGAACTTTCAGGCGGTTTACGCCGGCGCACGGAGCTGGCGAAGGGTTTTCTCCACCATCCTGACTTGCTGCTGCTGGATGAGCCGAGCACGGGGCTCGACCCGAACGCACGCCGGGACGTCTGGAACTACCTTGAGTCCATCCGAAAGGCGGAAGGGACCACCGTTGTCCTGACGACACATTTGATGGAGGAGGCTGAGAAGTGCGACCGGATCGGAATTCTGGACGGGGGCAGGCTGATCGCGCTTGACCGCCCGGAGCGGCTGAAGGCCGCAATCGGCGGCGATGTGATCACGGCGGTGTCCGACCATCCAGGCGAGCTTCAAAAGCAAATTCATGAGCGTTTTGGCGTCGAGGCCACTCTCGTCGATGACACGCTCCGTATCGAAAAGGAACGTGGGCACGAGTTCATCACCCAGCTCGTCGAGACATTTCCGGGAAGAATCCAGTCGATCCGGCTCGGCAAGCCGACGCTCGAAGATGTTTTCGTGCATCACACCGGCCACCGTTTCATTTACGCGAACGGCGCAGTCGAGGGTGCCGGGGAAGAGGTAAAAAAATGAACGCCTTCTGGCTCCCGGCTTTCACGCTCTGGTGGAGGGAGATCATCCGGTTTTATCGTGATCGGAGCCGCGTCATCGGTTCGCTGGCGCCACCGGTGCTGTTTTGGGTCATGATCGGCTTCGGACTTGGCGGATCCTTCCAGTCGCCGGGCGCGTCGAAAGTCGGCTACCTGCGGTTCCTTTTTTCGGGTACTGCGGTGCTGATTGTCCTGTTCACCGCCATTTTTTCCACGATCTCGATCATCGAGGACCGGCGCGAAGGGTTCATGCAGTCGGTGCTGGTGGCGCCGGTTTCACGCGGGGCGATCGTGCTTGGCAAAATTCTGGGGGGCAGTTCGGTGGCGCTGTTGCAGGGGCTGATCTTCGTTCTGCTGGCTCCCGTGGCCGGCATCCCGATCGGTGTTGTCCAGGGCGTGGCACTGGTCGGAGTGATGTTCGGAATCGCGTTCGCTTTGACCGGCCTTGGATTCCTTATCGCGTGGAGAATGCAATCGACGCAGGGATTCCACGGCATCATGAATCTTTTTTTGATGCCAATGTGGCTCTTATCCGGGTCGCTTTTTCCGCTTTCGGGAGCGGCATCCTGGTTGAAATGGATCATGGTGGTCAACCCGCTGACTTACGGGGTTAGCGCCTTTCAGCGCGTCCTTCTCGGCGATGCCTATCCCGCCCAGGTCGCATCATTGCCGCTCTGTCTTGCGGTGATCATACTCTTCGGACTGGCGATGTTCGTTCTTTCCTGGACAGCGGCTCTCCGCAGGAAACGCACGGATGCGGTATGACGGCGTCCTCCCGAAAGGTGGTGGCATGGGTCTGGCTGATTTTTTTCCTCGGCCTCATCGTTGGCTCGGTAATTTGGGTCTCGGTACTCGTCAAAAGCATCGCCCAGAGAAGGGCCGCGATGCCGCCGGTTTATGGGCGTATTACAGATTTCAAGCTGATCGACCAGGACGGCAAAAATGTCACGCTGAAGGATCTGCTGGGCTCCGTGTGGGTGGCGGACTTCGTCTTTACCCGCTGCGCCGGCCCGTGCCCGATCATGTCGTCGCGGATGGCCGAGCTGCAAAAGTCCCTGGAGGGAGTCGATGGAGTGAGGCTCGTCAGCGTCTCAGTTGATCCCGAATACGACCGGCCCGAGCTTCTCCGGCATTATGCGAAGCGCTACGGCGCGCGCCCCGGCGTCTGGATTTTTTTGACCGGCGACCGGAAGCAGATTTTCGAGATGATCACCAAGGACTTCAAATTGGGCGTGTCGGAGGCGGGACGGAATCCAGCCGAGCAGCCGATCATCCATGGCACCCATTTCGTGCTGGTTGACGGCAACGGGCAGATTCGCGGTTATTACGGCGTTGCTGACACGACGCTGGAACCGGAACCCGTGCCTGCAATCGAGAGCGCCGTCACCAAGAAGAAGGCCCGCGAGGATGTGCTGGAAAAGATTGTCTCGGATATCGCCGCGTTGAAACACGCTTCCCGGCCATGATCCAATTTCTGCCTTCGCTCAACGCCCTGCTCAATGGGACCAGCGCGGTGTTGCTGCTCCTGGGACTTTACTTCATCAAGACGACGAATGTCCGGGCCCACCGCCTCTGCATGGGCGTCGCGTTTCTGGTTTCGGTGGCTTTTTTGGTCTCGTATCTCACTTACCACGCGCAGGTCGGCTCGAAAAAATTCATGGGCGAAGGGGAGGTGTTGCGGACAGTGTATTTCACCATCCTGATTTCTCATACGCTGCTCGCGGCGGCAGTACCCGTGCTTGCGATCCTTACCCTGAGGCTGGCCTTGAAGCGCCGGTTTAAACATCATGCGGCCCTGGCGCGGTGGACCTTCCCGATCTGGATGTATGTCTCGGTGACGGGCGTGGTGATCTACGTGATGCTTTATCACCTCTACCCGGCGCGGTGAGCGTCAGGGCGGGGGAAGTCAGACCAGGTTTTTTTGAACGAGCTGGCTGACGGTTTTGCCGTCGGCGCGGCCGGCGATCTTTTCGTTCACGGCCTTCATGACGCGGCCCATCTCCTTCCTGGAGCTGACACCGAGCTGCTGGATGGTTTCCTTGATAAGTTGTTCAAGATCGGACTCGGACATTGACGGCGGGAGAAATTCCTCCAGGATCTTGAGCTCTTCCTGTTCCCTGGCGGCCAATTCGTCACGGCCGCCCTGTTTGTAGGCCTCCACGGAGTCCTGTCGCTGCTTGATCTGCTTGCGGACGACCGCGAGAAAATCGTTATCGTTTACCTCAGCAAGCTTTTTTTCCACCTGGTAATATTTGACGGCCGACTTGAGCAGGCGCATGACCGAAAGCCGTGCGGCTTCGCTCTTCTTCATCGCATCCATGATCTGTCCGTCAATCTGTTCGGAAAGGCTCATATCTCCTAGATAATCGGGCCGACGACATTTGGCAACAGTATTGCAATTCAGGTCTCAGATGCCTAGTTTTGCCCGCATGAACATGCTGTTGGACCCGATCGCGAACACCGCCTTTCGGTTTCTCAGCGAGCTCGGCGAATGGTGGTCGTTGACCCTCGAGACGCTGCGTTCGCTTTTCACGCGACGGCCGTATTTCCGGGAAATCTTCACGCAAATTTACCTGATTGGGGCCCGCTCCCAGATGGTGGTTTGTTTTACAGGCGCCTTCATCGGCATGGTCTTTTGCGCCCAGATCTTCTACCAGTTTCACAAGGTTCAGATGGATTCCGGCACCGGGCCTGCTGTCTCGATCGCCCTGGCGCGGGAGCTGGCGCCGATCATCACCGGCCTGATCCTGGCGGGCCGGGTTGGCGCGGCCATTGCCGCGGAGCTCGGCACGATGCGGGTGACCGAGCAGGTGGATGCTCTGCGGGCGCTGGCGGTGCACCCGGTGGACTACCTGGTGGTTCCACGGACCATAGGCTTGGTGGTGTCGATGCCTATGCTCACGGCGGAGGCGATCCTGGTTGGCATTGTCGCGGCATACCTGGTGGGGACTCAGTTGCTCGGCATCGACGGAGGCTATTTTCTCAACAATATGGAGAAATACACCAAATACAAAGACGTGGTGGCGGGGCTCATGAAAGCGCTGGCCTTCGCATGGATCATCGTCACAGTCAGCTGCAACAAGGGTTTAACCTGCGAAGAAGGCGCCGAGGGCGTGGGGAAGGCGACGATGGAAGCCGTGGTGGTTTCTTCGGTGGCGATCCTCATCGCGAATTTTTTCATCACCATTATCTTCAGCAAGCTGCTCACCCCATGATCCAAGTCGAAGATCTCCACCACGGATTCAAAGGGACCGACATTCTGCGCGGCGTCAACCTGCGGGTGGAGTCCGCCGAGACGCTCGTCATCATCGGCCGGAGCGGCGGAGGCAAAAGCCAGCTCTTGAGGCTGATTGCCTCGCTCGCCAAGCCAAGGCGCGGCCGAATCTTCATCGATAGGCAGGACTGGGTGCCTCTCGAGGAGCGCACACTGACTCCCCTTCGCAAGAAAATCGGGATCCTTTTCCAAAATGCCGCCCTGTTCGATTCCATGACGGTTTACGAGAACGTCGCATTTCCACTGGCCATTTCGGGCAGGAATTCAAAACGCGATATCCGCGGGCGTGTCGAAGAGGCGCTCAAACTGGTGTCGCTCGAGGGGCACGGCCACAAGAAGCCCGGGGAGATCAGCGGCGGGATGCGCAAGCGGGCGGGTCTTGCCCGAGCCATCATTGACCGGCCGAGCATCGTCCTCTATGATGAACCCACTGCGGGCCTCGACCCGGTCATCGCCGACAGCATCAACAACCTGATCCTCAAGCTTTCCGAACAATTTCATGTGACATCGATCGTCGTCACGCACGACATGGTGAGCGCATACAAGGTGGCGGATCGCATCGGCATGCTTTACGAGGGCAAAATCCTTGAGTCGGGCACCCCCGCTGAGATACAAAACTCACAAAACCCAGTGGTCCAGAAGTTCATCCAGGGCCGGAGCGATGTGCTGGTGGACATCTAGGTTGACGAAGATATGGAATCCAAGCACTTGGAATGGAAGGTCGGACTCTTTGTCCTCATGGGTCTTTCCGTCGTTGCCGGCCTGATTCTTTTCTTCGGCAAGTTTGGCGAGCGGGGCGACTACGAGCTCACCGTCCGTTTCCAGAATGCCTCGGGCCTGATCAACGGCTCGAAGGTTCTTTATGCTGGCGTCGAGGTTGGCAAGGTGAAGGAGATCAGCCTGGATCCTGAAGGCCATCATGTTGACGTGGTCCTCGGCATGTTCCATTTCAAGAAGTGGAAGTACATCATCAAAGAGGATGCGACATTCGCCATCAAGCAATCCGGTCTGCTCGGCGACGTTTATATCACGATCGATCCGGGCAGTCAGACGGCGGCGGCGGCCAAACCAGGGGAGATCCTCCATGGGAAGGAGCCGGCGAGCCTGGGTCATATGGCGGAGAGTGCCGAGGAGTTCTTGCAGAAGCTCAACGCCTCCGTCGACAAGCTTTCCTCCGGTTTTCTGGACGACGCCACTCTGAGCGACCTGCGGTCGAGCGCGAAAAATCTCAAGGAGCTGACGGCGAATATGAATACGACCAGCACGCGCATGAACAAGATCCTGGATGACATCAACAAGGGCCGGGGCACCATCGGCAGGCTCTTCCAGAAAGAGGAAATTTACGAAAATGTCCGGGCGCTTTCCTACAATCTGAGAAAAGGCGGCATTTTAGGCTATAAAGACCGCTACGAACAGGATAAGAACAAGACGGATAGCCAAAAAGAGGCGGAGAAGAACGAAGAACGGCGAAAGTTCATGAATCCAAAATCGCGCTAAAACCCCAACCAACGATCGGAATTCAACATGGAGCGGACAGTCAACATTTTCAGGGTTTTGTTCCTCGTTGCATGCGGTGTCGGGGGCTACTATGTCGCGGAGGCGTTTACCGACATGCTGGGCAAGCAGGGCTGGACGCACTGGCCGCACTGGGTTGGTTTCTGTCTTGGCATGGTGGCCGGCCTTATGGTCATCCTCGCCGACCGGCTTTTGAAGGGGGTTTCACTGCGGGCGTTTTCGTCGGCGACGTTCGGCCTGGCGATCGGCTGCATCCTGGCTTGGCTGCTGTTGGCATCCGGGATCTTTGAGTACACCAGCAAAGATACCCAATGGCTCATCCACCTGTTTGTCTACCTGGTAGCCGGCTATCTCGGCATGATGCTTGCGCTTCGCAGCAACAAGGACGAGTTCAGCCTGATCATCCCCTACATCCGTTTCCAGCGATCCGATTCGCGCGAAACCAACTGGGTCGTGGACACGAGCGCTATCATTGATGGGAGGATTGTGGACCTGGTCAAAGCCGGCTTCATCGAGGGGACGCTCAGCGTGTCCCCGTATGTGCTCGAGGAGGTCAAGCGCCTTGCCGATTCCGCGGATGTGACACGCCGGGCCAAGGGCCGGCGGGGGCAGGAGACGCTCGAAGCGTTGAAGTCGAGCTCGATGATCAATTTCCACATTCCGGAGGGAAGTCTGCCGGAGGGCGGCGAGGTTGACGCGAGGCTGATTCACATGGCCCGGCTTTTGAACGCCCGCATCATCACGACGGACTATAACCTTCAGAAGATCGCCGAATTGCAGGAAGTCAAACTCTTGAACGTTCACGAGCTTTCCAAGGCCACGAGACCCCTCGCGCTCCCGGGTGAACTGATCGACGTGAAACTGGTCAAGGAAGGCCGTGATTCGGGCCAGGCGGTCGGTTATCTGAGCGACGGCACCATGATCGTCGTAAACATGGGCAAACCGCATCTTGGCCAGGTTGTCCAGGCGGAAGTCGCCAGCATTCTTCAAACGCCCGCGGGCCGAATGGTCTTCGCGGATTTAAAACATGCCAAGAGCTAAAAACGGCCTTGCCACCGCCATCCTTCTGGCCGCGGGCCGGAGCCGCCGCATGGGCCGGCGGATCGACAAGCTTTTCCTCCCGCTCGCGGGCAGGCCGGTCTTGTTTTACTCGTTGCGCGCGCTTCAGCGTTCACCGTCCATCCACCAGGTTTTTCTCACCTGCAACGAGCGCAATAGAAGCAAGCTCCAGTCGCTCGTCCGACGCCACCGTTTCACCAAGGTCAAGAAAATGATCCGTGGCGGTGCTGAGCGCTCCGATTCCGTCAGCCTGGCTCTCGAAAAAATCGGCAAGGAGAGCGGGTGGGTGATCATTCACGATGGGGCCCGGCCTTTCTTGAATGAAGCGATGATTCGCGAGGGCCTCCGGGTGGCGCGCCAGCGCGGGTCGGCCGTGATCGGCTCCAAGGTGGTTGACACGATCAAAAAGGTCAATGGCCGGTGCCGTGTCCATGCCACCGTCGACCGAAACCATCTCTTTGCGGTCCAGACGCCTCAGGTTTTCCGCCGATCGTTGATTTTGAATGCCTATCGACATGTCTGTAAGAAGAAACTGGGCGTTACGGACGACGCGGCGGCCGTCGAGGCCTGGGGCGGGAAAGTTTATTTGTACGAATACGACGGCCCCAACCCGAAGATCACGAGAAAGCAGGATATTCGGTTTGCGGAAGCGCTGCTTAAGCTCAAAATTTAAAATTCAACATTCAAGACCGAAAAAATGATCAGGATCGGCCAGGGGATTGACGTTCACAGGTTTGCGAGAGGACGGAAGTTGATTCTCGGCGGCGTCGAAATTCCGCACACGCATGGCTTGGACGGGCATTCCGACGCGGACGTGTTGACGCATGCCATCATGGACGCATTGCTCGGCGCTGCCGGGGAGCGCGACATTGGTGTGCTCTTCCCCAATACCGACGATGCCTATCGCGGAGCCGACAGCCTGAAACTGCTCGAACATGTCCGCAGGCTCCTCGGTGAGAAAAAGGCGCGGATCAACAATCTGGACTGCACGATTCTTGCCGAGCAACCCAAACTCTCGCCTCATGTCCCTCTCATGAGACTTAAACTGGCTGAGGTCCTGAAGATTTCCGACGAAGCAATCTCCATCAAGGCCACCACCACGGAGAGGCTGGGCTTCACCGGCCGGGAAGAGGGGATCGTGGCATTCGCAGTGGCACTGCTCGAAATTCCAAACCCCTGATTTCGGACCACAAAGAGTCTTTGGCTCAACCCAAACTCTTTCGAATCTTCAGCAACCCCTTCAGCAGACTCTCCATCTCGGCCAACGGGACCATGTTGGCGCCGTCAGAGAGGGCTTCGTCCGGGTTGGGATGGGTTTCGATGAACAACCCGTCGGCGCCCGCGGCAATGGCGGCGCGCGCCAGGGGGGCGACGAACTGGCGTTCACCGCCCGAGCGGTCGCCCTCGGCACCCGGCAGCTGGACGCTGTGGGTGGCGTCGAAAATGACGGGATAGCCGGTCCGCTTCATGATCGGGATGCTGCGAAAGTCAACGACCAGATTGTGGTAGCCGAAGCTGGTGCCGCGCTCCGTCAGGAGGATGCGCTGGGACTTGGCGCCGCGCTCGATCTTTTCGATCGCCTTCTCCATGTCGCGCGGCGAAAGAAACTGGCCTTTTTTGATGTTGACCCATTTGCCAGTCTTGCCCGCCGCGATCAACAGATCGGTCTGGCGGCAGAGAAAGGCGGGAATCTGGAGGACATCGGCAACTGCGGCGGCGAGGAAAGCCTCTTCGATGCTGTGGACATCGGTGAGGATCGGGATGTTGAGCTCCTTGCGAAGCTGTCCCAGCATCTTCAAGCCCTGCTCGACGCCCTGCCCACGGAACGAAAGAAAGGAGCTCCGATTGGCCTTGTCGTACGATGTCTTGAAGACGAACCGGATTTTAAGCTTCTGGCAGATTGTTTTAAGGGTCTTCGCCGTCGTGAAGATCTGCTTGTACGACTCGATGACACACGGGCCTGCGATGAGGAAAAAACTCTTCGAGGGCTTGAAAAAATTTCGGTCGATGCGGATCATTATTTCCAGAATACAGAACTCGGAATCCAGAATCCAGAATTCATTGTGATCATCTTATCCAGCTGTTCTTCCGACTCCTGACCCCTAAATTCTGCCCCTTCATTCTGAGTCCTGAGTTCTGGGTTCTGACCCTCACTCGGCGTCCAGCACCTGGAACAATTTTTTGAAGACATTGTTGAGATCGTGACTCTGGCGGACGCAGTCTTTTCCAGCCACTGCCAGCCGGTTCCGGAGGGATTCATCCTTCATCAGCATAACGATTTTGTCGGACCATTCTTCGGGTGTCCGGGCGTAGACGATATGCTCGCCTTCCTTCAACTCGCCGGCCTGGATGCCGACCGGGGAGGCCAGTACGGGGACCTGGTGAGCGAGGTATTGAAGGATGCGGAAGCTCGTGCGGGTTCTGTTGCGGGGCGTGTCCGGGATCGGGGCGATCGCCATGTCGAAGGAAGCCAGGTGATCGTTCTCCTTCTCAATTTCCCAGGGGAGCCACTCCACGGGAAACGCATAGTTGACCGCATGCGGCATGCCGCCGATGATCTTGAGGGCGAAGGGGGCCTTCTGGTGGAGGCTCTTGAGGACGGGGATCACCTTTTCGAGGCTCGGCTGAGCCAGGCCGCTTCCAAACCAGCCGATCGTGAACGTCGGGTTTGGATGCCGGCGCGCCATGGCATCGGAGGCTTTTTCAAAGTCGATCGCCATGGGTACAACATGCGCTTCGGTGCCGTGGCCGCGGGCAAAATCCGCCAGAATTTCATTGGCGCCCAAGACTTTCTTCGCCAGTTGGCAGATGTCGCTGATTCTCTGGGTCTGCCGGTGCTCGCCCCAGATGTTGGCGGTTGTCTCCGCAGGCAGATAAAAGGCCTCCTCATAGTCGAAGATGAACGGCTTGTGGCGGGCAAAACTTTTCTCCATGAAAGGCCATGGCGCCGGCAGGATCGGCCGCTGGATGACCACGCGGTCGAACTCCTGAATATGGTGCAGATCGCGGAAACGTCGCGTCATGATCCTCCAATACTGGCGACCCCGGGTCAGCGGGTCGGCCTTGATCGACATGATCCTGTATTCAGCCGCCGTCATCGCCGGGCTGATGACGACATCCCAGCCGGCCTTTTCCAAAAGCGGGACGAATTGATAAACCCGGTGGCGGCTGGATGCGGTTGCCTGGTCACCCTGAGTCACGAATAATATTCTTTTCACGGCAAGGTGTAGTCTCCTACTCTAAACGGGCCCTGTTGACAATATGGACGTTTCCACGCCAGAAGCAGCACGCCGGCCCCGAATCCCCGATTGGATTCGCGTCCAGCTGCCATCCAACCCCGTCTTTGGACGCACGAGCCGGCTTATCGAGGACCTGCGCCTCAATACGGTTTGCGAAAGCGCCCGCTGTCCGAACCGCTGGGAATGCTGGTCGCGGGCCACCGCGACCTTCATGGTGGCGGGCAGCCGGTGTACGCGGGCCTGCGGCTTTTGCGCGGTGGAGACCGCCAGGCCGCTGCCGCTGGAGGACGACGAACCCCGGCGCGTTGCCGGCGCATGCCTGCGCCTCGGTTTGCGTCACGTGGTCATCACGATGGTGGCGAGGGATGATCTGGAGGATGGGGCGGCGGGACATGTTGCCAAAACGGTCCAGGCCATCAAGGAATCGTGCGGCCCGATTGTTGTGGAGGTCCTCACGACCGATTTCAACGGATCCGGGGAGAGCCTGAAGACTGTGCTCGAGGCAGGGCCGGAAGTGTTCAACCACAATCTCGAAACTGTTGAGCGCCTCACGCCGCAAGTCCGCTCGCGGGCGCGCTATCGGCGTTCGCTTTCCGTCCTGAAAAAAGCGCGGGAGCTTTCAGGCTCCGTCGTGATCAAGTCCGGGCTGATGCTTGGCCTTGGCGAGACGGAGGGGGAGTTAAAACAGGCGTTTTTGGACCTGCGTACTGCGGGTTGCGACGTGCTGACGCTGGGGCAGTATCTTCAGCCCACGCTGCGGCATCTGCCGGCGGTCGAATTTGTGCCGCCGGAGCGCTTCGACTGGTATCGCAGCATTGCGCTCGCACTCGGCTTCCGCGAAGTTTTTTCCGGGCCCCTCGTTCGCAGCTCCTATCATGCGGATGAATTGAAAATTTCTAATTCCTAATTTCTTATTTCTAACGTTTGTCAGCTTTGGTCACAGTTTTGATTAGAAATTAGAAATCCGAAATTAGAAATGAAATTGCCCATCGTCGCCATCCTTCCCGCGTACAACGAAGCTGTCCGGATCGTGCCGGTGGTGAAGTCATGCCTGCAGTTTGTCGAAAAAGTCGTGGTCGTGGATGACGGGTCGAAGGACGGCACTGCCGAGGCGGCGGAGGCGGCGGGGGCCGTCGCGGTGCGCCACCCGAAGAATCGCGGTAAGGGCGTGGCGATCCAGACGGCTTTTGAAACGTTCGCGAAGGAAGACCTGCCATGGCTGGTTCTGCTCGATTCCGACGGCCAGCATGATCCCGCCGACATCCCGATGCTTTACGAGTGTGCACAGCGAGGTTCTTATGATCTGGTGCTGGGCAACCGGATGAGGGATACAAGGAAGATGCCTTGGATTCGGATCGCGACGAACCGCTTCATGTCATGGCTGATCAGCCGGATTGCGGGGCAGTGGATGCCGGATACGCAGTGCGGATTTAGGCTCTTTTCGCGCCGGCTTCTTGGATCGCTTGATTGGCGGCTGACCACAAGCCACTTCGATCTGGAGAGCGAAATTCTCTTTCAATTGGCCTGCGCGGGCCACCGGATCGGCTCATGCCCGATCAAAACGATCTACCGGGGAGAATCAAGCCATATCAACCCAGTGATCGACACCCTCCGTTTCATCCGTCTGGTGGGCCGCACTCTGCGAGCGCGCCGGTGAGGACTCAATGTCGGCTTTTTAGGCTCAAAATGGTTTTGCTCGCCCCGCCGAATTGATAAGATGCGTCGGTTTGCCGGATCTTATGAATGTGAAAAACCCCCTTCTGGTTTACGACGGCGATTGCGGATTCTGCGGCTACTGGATCGCGCGGTGGAAACATTGGACGCGCGAAAAAGTGGACTATGTCCCTTACCAGTCGCTCGAGATACCATTTGCCGGTGTGCCGAAGGAGGCGTTCGAAAAGGCGGTGAAGCTCTGCCTGCCGGACGGCCGGGTCTTCAGCGCCGCCGAGGCGGTGTTTCGGACGCTGGCGACGACTCCCGCCTGGATCGCAAGAGCTCCGCTTTGGCTCTATAAAAGAGCTCCGGGCTTTGCCCGCGCCACCGAATTCATCTACCGTCGCGTGGCGCGGAACCGCGGCTTGTTCTCGTCGGTTTCCCGCTTTCTCTGGGGGCGGCGCTATGAGCCCCCTGAATATAACCTCACCCGGTGGTTTTTCCTCAGAGGCCTCGGTGTGATTTACCTGATCGCGTTCCTTTCGCTCTGGACCCAGATCAGCGGGCTTGTCGGCCGCAACGGCATTCTACCGGCCTCGGAATTGATCGAGGCAGTCAAGGGGCGTTTCGGGTACGAGGCCGTGCAGTACCTTCCGACGCTCTGTTGGTTTGACGCGAGCGACAACTTCCTGCACTTCCTCTGTTTTGGTGGGACGCTTCTTTCCCTGCTCCTGATTCTGGGGTTTGCGCCCGTGTTGGTTTTGTTTCTGCTCTGGGCGTTCTATCTGTCGCTCGCCGTCGTCGGGCAGGAGTTCCTGAGTTTTCAATGGGACATCCTCCTTTTGGAAACCGGCTTTCTTGCGATCTTTTTTGCACCCCTCCAATGGCTTCCCAACTTTCGACACGAGGCTGCTCCCAGCCTGGCCGTGGTGTGGCTCTACCGCTGGCTGGTTTTCCGGCTCATCTTCATGTCCGGAGTCGTCAAGCTCTCCAGTGGAGATCCGACGTGGCATCATTTCACCGCGCTGACCTACCACTATGAAACCCAGCCACTGCCGACATGGATTGGATGGTTTGCGCATCATTTTCCCGGATGGTGTCAGCAGTTTTCCGCCGGCGCCATGTTTGCGATCGAGCTGATCGTTCCGTTCTTGATTTTCGGGCCGAGGCGTCTCCGCGCCTTCGCATGCGGAGCATTCCTCTTCCTTCAAATGCTGATTTTCCTGACGGGAAATTACTGTTTCTTCAATATGCTCGCCGCGCTCCTTTGCCTTTGCCTGCTGGATGACTCCGCCTGGCCAGGTTCCTGGCGGGAGAAGCTCGCCGAGGTCGTGAGTCGGTGGACTTTTGGCGGAACGGGCAATACCGGCCTGCGTTGGCCGCGTTGGGTTCTCGTCCCGCTTTCCATAGTCATTCTTTTCATGTCGAACCTCGCTTTGATCGGAGCGTTCCGCGTCCGCTTCGCCTGGCCGAACTGGGTCGAAAGAACGTACGCTCTGTTCGTTCCTTTCCGCTCCGTCAATGGTTACGGCCTCTTCCGGGTCATGACCACCGCGCGGCTAGAAATCATCATCGAGGGGAGCAATAACGGCGTCGACTGGCTGCCGTACGAGTTCAAATACAAGCCGGGCGACCTCAAACGGCATCCTCTCTGGGTTCAGCCTCATCAGCCGCGCCTCGATTGGCAGATGTGGTTCGCCGCGCTCGGCTCTGTCCGGCAAAACCCATGGTTCGGCCGATTTTGCCTGAAGCTGCTCCAGGGCTCGCCGGACGTGCTCGCCCTGCTGGGAAAAAATCCGTTTCCGGAGGGGCCTCCACGCTACCTTCGTGCCGTCATCTATGATTATCACTTCACTGATCTCTCAACCCTCCGCAGCGAGGGAACCTGGTGGACCCGGCAAAGAAGAGGACTCTATTGCCCTGTCCTGACCCTTGCCGGCGACGAACTCCTTCTGCTGAAACCGTGATGGGCTGGATGGACCAACGATCCCTGCAACGCGAAGTGCTCGACGAGCAAAACGTCGGGATCGAGAAGATCATTCCCTCGCTCCGGTTCATGCGATGGGTGAACCGATGGCTGGGTGGTGCGGACGCGGTCCTCGATTGCTTCGATCACACTCCTGGACTTGGGCGCGAATTCACGGTGCTCGATCTTGGGACCGGTTCAGGCGATATCCCATTGGCCATCCAAAGATGGGCAAAAAAACGAAAAAGGACGGTCCAGATCACCGCGATCGACTCGAATCCCCGCCTGATCGAGTACGCCCAAAAGCACTCCGCTCATCCTCACATCCGTTATCTGTGCCATTCGGCGTTCCAGCTCGAGCAGCTCGGGTTATTCGACTACATCACCGCCTCGATGTTTTTCCACCATTTGCCGGACGAAAGGATTGTCGAGCTTCTTGAGAAAATGTTCCAGAATTGCCGCCGTGGCTTTCTCGTCAATGACCTTTACCGGCACCCGATCGCCTACTGCGTCGTCGCGTTGCTCACGGCACTGAGTTTTGATCCCGTGCTGTTTCACGATGCTAAACTCTCCGTAAGGCGGGGATTCCGCGAGGCCGACGCGCTCAATTATCGGGAATGGTCCGGCATCGACCAGCTTCGGATCAAACAGAGACCCGGGTTCCGGTTGACCATGAGCTGCCGCCATTGAGTGGGCTGCGTTTGCGTTGATTTTCGTCCCGCTGCGGGCTAGGCTTACATTCTTGCGTCTCTTATCCCGATACTGACGGACCCGAATGATGATGATTTTCAAACGCATTCTGCTCCTTGTGGGATTTTGCGCGGTTCCACTGGTCGTCCGGGCCTGGAACCCCGCTTTCCCGCTGGCCGATCCGGGAAGCGATCCAACCATCGATTACTCCAAATATGGTTCATTTAAGGGTATCGGAACCTTCGATTATCAATACACGATCATTTCCCAGGAGGGCCTCGCAAGGGCGTCCGGGGAGGGAATCGATCCCAACCTCAGCGTGAAGCGCGACCCTGGCTATGCGAGGCTGGAGAAGGAGGGAAGACTCAAGGGCGACATTTGGTCGCACATCAATTCTGGCGATCCGCAGGCTGACTTTTTTGTCTGGGCGACGGCGCCGAAGCTCGATCCGGGCCTGAGACTTTTCTTCACCGCAAGAGCGCTCGAAGAGGGTGGCCATTACATCCACGCGCTCAAGGCGTATCGGGCGGCCATGGTCCTCCATCCGAATACGTATGTCTGGAACCGAAAAAAAACATGGACCTGGCTGATCGGGCCTGCAGCCTGGAACTCAATCATCAACCTGACGCGCCTTCACCCGGAACTTGGCCTGAAGCTGGACGGCGCCTTGATCCGGATCCAGACCACGATTGGCGGCGATCCCACAAAGAACAAAGTGGCGGTCACTCCCGGGAAATTCGTTCCATACAGCGCCCAGCAGCGAAATGAAGCCCGCCGTGACGTGAGTTTGCTTCCAGTTGTCGAGCGGCGCGGGGCGAAGGTCAGCTGTGTAAAATACGACAACGGGCAGTGGGGCCTTCAGGTGGAAGGCAAGCCGTTTTTCATCCGCGGAATGACCTACACGCCGACCAAGGTGGGCCGGGATTACAACTGGAACTGGATGGAGGCCGACGAAAACAAAAACGGCAAAAACGACGTCGCTTACGAAACATGGGTCGACGCCAACCGCAATGGCACCCACGATCCTGATGAGCCCGCGGTCGGAGACTTCAAGCTGCTCCAGGAGATGGGTTGCAATGCGATCCGTGTGCTCGACAACCTTCCGTTGAACATCGAGCTGCTGCGCGAAATGCATCAAGACTATGGGATCTACGTCATGCTGATGAACCCGATCGGCGCCTACACGATCAACTCCGGCGCAAGTTGGGACAAAGGAACGGATTACCGCGATCCGGAGCAATGCAAAAGTATGCTTGCTGCGCTCCGCGCCACCGTCGAAAGATGCAAGGATGAGCCGTGGCTGCTCTGCTACATCCTTGGAAATGAAAACAACATGACTGCCGATTATTCGGGTGTGAACGCGACGCGGACCAATGCGAGCGTCTACCCCGAGGCATATGCCAGGTTCCTCAATGAGGCTGCCAGGATGATCCATCAGATTGATCCGAACCATCCGGCTGGGATCGGTAACATGGGTCTGGGCCTGGCCGACGTCTATGGCAAGTTTGCGCCCGAGATCGATTTTATCGGCGTCAACGCCTATCCGGCCATGGGCGGCTTCGGATCGCTCTGGTTCGAGGCGCATACGACGTTCGACCGGCCAGTGGTCGTCACCGAGTTCGGATGCGACGCCTACTGGACGGGCAAGGGGCCCGACGAGACCACGCAGGCCAACTACATACGCCATTGCTGGGAAGACATTGCTTACAACTCCGCCGGTGAACCCGGGGTGGGCAACTCGATCGGGGGCGTTGTCTTCGAATGGGCCGATGAATGGTGGAAGGACACGACGGGAGACTCACTCAACCGGCAGAACCGCGAGCCAACCATCGAGGCGGCCTTTCCCGACGGCTGGAGCCAGGAGGAATGGCTCGGTATCACGTCACAGGGCGACGGCACATCGAGCCCCTTTCTTCGCGAGTTGCGAGTTGCCTATGGGATGCTCAAGGAGTTGTGGAACCGAAAGCCCCTGCCTTTTCCGGCCAACAAGGGGAATGCTGGAGAACAGCCGGAAAAACCGGGTCTCGTAAAATAAGTCCGCCCGTTTTCCCGCTCTCATTTCGGCGTTTTGTGTTCCATTCATCAAGCCTTTTTGTGTAAATCACCCGCATGTTTTCCCGATCCTCAGGGTTTTTCACCCTCGCTATCCTGGCATTTTTCGTACCGGCACCGATCGCTCAGGCCGAACCGTTCAAACTCTTCGATCCCGGATCCGAGCGTGAGGTCGACTACGAGAAATATGGCGAATTCAAAAATGCCGGCACCTTCGATTATCAGTACATGATCAAGGACCGAGAGGGGCTTGCCAAAGCCTCAGGCGAGGGGGTCGATCCGAATCGGTCCCTCTGGAAGGATCCTGCATTCAAGGAGTACAAGGCGAAGGAGAGGCTCACCAAGGCCCCATGGAACTATGTCCAGTCCGGCGACTCCCAAGCGGATTTTTATGCATGGGCCATGTGTTCCGAAGATCCGGGATTGCGCCTGCTTTTCACGGGCAGGGCCCTCGAGGAGGCGGGCCACTACGACCATGCACTCAAAGCTTACCGGGCGTCGATGATCCTCTATCCAAAGTCTTTTTGCTGGAGCCGGAAGCGAGTCTATACCTGGCCCGTTGCCCCGGTGGCGTGGGGCTCGATCATCCGTCTGACGCAAAGCCACCCGGAGATGAATCTGAAACTGGTTGATGCGCTGGTGAAGGTGCATGCGAATGTCGGCGGCGACCCAACGCGCAACGATGTTGCTGTCACACCGGGCCGCTTTATCCAGTACACGCCGCAGGACCGCGAACGCAGCCGGGCCGATCTAAGCCGCTTGAAGATCGTCTCGCGGCGCGGCGGAAAGGTCGCCTGTGTCCAATACGACAACGGACAGTGGGGGCTGCAAATGGACGGCAAGCCGTTTTTCGTCCAAGGGGTCTCGTACCTGCCGACCAAGGTGGGTTTTCATATCAAGGATTGGAACTGGATGGACGCCGACGAGAACAAAAATGGCAAGAACGACGTCGCCTACGAAACGTGGATCGATAAAAACAAAAACGGTGTGCAGGACGCCGACGAGCCGGTGGTGGGGGACTTCAAATTGCTCCAGGAGATGGGCTGCAATGCGATTCGCATGTTCACCGATCATCCGCTCAATCTCCCGTTGCTGCGGGAAATGCGCCAGAACTTCGGAATCTATGGCATCCTCAATGAGCCGCTGGGCGCTTACACGGTTCATTCGGGCGCGAGCTGGGAACAGGGTACCGACTACCGGGATCCACAGCAGCGCAACAAGATGCTTGAAGCGGTCCGAAGCATGGTCGAGCAGTCCAAGAATGAACCGTGGCTTCTCGCGTATGTCTTGGGGAATGAAAATAACATGCCGGCGAATTTTTCGGGAGTGAACGCCAGCCGAACCAACGCCGCGGTTTATCCCGAAGCGTATGCGAGTCTGTTGAACGAAGCGGCGGCGTTGATTCACAAGCTCGACCCGGATCACCCCGTGGGAGTCGGCAACATGGGCCTCAACCTGCTCGATGTTTACGCCCAGAAGGCGCCCGAGCTGGATTTTATTGGCATCAATGAATATGCGGGCAAGGAAGGCTTCGGTGCCTTGTGGGAAGCAGCCAAGGCTATTTTCGACCGGCCCGTTTTAATCGTGGAGTTCGGCTGTGACGCCTATCGAACCGGCAGGGGGGTCGACGAAGAGGCACAGGCCGAGTATCACCGGAACAATTGGCAGGATATCGTGTTCAACCGGACGGGGAAGCCGGGAACGGGAACGTCCATCGGCGGCATTGTCTTCGAATGGCTCGATGAGTGGTGGAAGGATACTTCGGTCAAGGACCGGGATGGTATTCACGACACCGATCCAACCATTGAGATGGCCTTCCCTGACGGTTGGAGTCAGGAGGAATGGCTCGGAATCGCTGGTCAAGGGGAGGGCAGATCCAGCCCGTTTCTTCGCGAACCTCGCAAGACGTACGACATTTATCGCCAGCTTTGGAGGGCCCCGAAGGAATCCAGCCAGCGGTGAATTTTGATCCGTGCTCGCCTTCCAGGGCGGAGACCCCGGGGTTTCAGACCCTCTTTTCCACCCATCCCGTCGGGCTTCTCATCCAGTTGTCGTATTCAAAGTTCAAAGATTTGATTTCGCCGATGGCAATGATCTGTTGTTCAATATTTCGCAAAGTCCGCCGAACTTCGTCCTTGAGCTTCGTGACATCCGCCGCACTTTCCGGACCGCTCTTTTTGGGTTTGTAGATGGTAACGGTGAAGACGCCTTTTACAAATACGGCCTTGCTGGTGACATCGATCTGGAGAAACTGCGTGTCCACCGCATTGCGCACATAGATCGCCCGGACTTGCTGTAATATTTGGCCGTCATCCATTGTATTGCGGGGCAGAAAGTTTTTTTCTTCGATGATCGGATCTCGTGCCAGGGCGCCGGAACGGTTTCGGCGTAACAGAATTTAGCGGGCGGCAGCCGGTTTGGCAATCCTCTCCTGGGCCTCAAGGGAGCCAAAATAACCCCCTGTTGCTCCTAAAACGGGCTTTTTTCTGCTTTCAGGCACGCGCCAACCCTGTAACATTTCACTCAGCAAACCAGTTGATTTGTGTTATATTTTTTACAACAAGATGCCTAAAAGGATTGACAAGTTTCAGCAGCGATTTCGGCGAACGAGCCATGTCGTCCGCGGGGGCTTCCTCGCGCTGATCTGCTTTTTTTTGATGGAATCGGTTTCGAATGCCGAAGTGGCGGTCAAGCTCAACAACGGCAATACGATGAGGTTCGAAACCGTTGTGGTGAAGCCGGGCCGGCTGGAGTGCCAGCTTCCCGAGGGAATGATCTACCTGACACCGGACCAACTTGCCGCCGAGGAAAAATCTCGATATTTTCCGGAACTGGCGGTGCACGCAACGCAGCCAGCCAAGCCGCCGGTTTTCAGTTCCACGCCAGCGCCGCAACCCGCCCAAAATCCGCCCGCGCCTATCAAGCCGAAGCCGCTTGAGAGTCTCGATCCCGCGCCGGCCCGCCCAATGCCGTTAACCTCTTCCTCGACGTCAGTTTCTCCGATCAAGCAGGCGGGAGGTTTTTTTTACAGTTTCAGCCAGCCCCCGAAGATCCCCCATCGAAACCCCGACGTTGACTATAGCTACCAGATGGACAAGGAAAAATTTTACATCTACGTCCCGACAAAATATGACGGGTCCAAGCCCTTCGGTTTGGTGGCTTTCATCAATTCAAGGGATACAGTGGAGATCCCATGGGGCTGGGATGCCGTGCTGAACGAGCGAAACCTTCTGTTCATCGCCGCGCAGAATGTCGGCGATCAGGATGCCGAGGCACGGCGTGTCGGCCTCACGGTGGTGGGCATCCTCAAAATGATGGAGGAATACAAGATTGACCCGTCCCGTGTCTATGTCGCCGGCCTCGGCGAGGGAGGCCGGATGGCGGCGCGAGTTGCCTTCCAGCACCCGGAACTGATCCGTGGATCTATCCCATGCTCAGGTGCCGAGTTTTACCAGGCTGTCAAATGGGGCGGCAGCGGCTACGGTGTTTTCGCGCATTCCGCGGAAATGGTCGCCGCCGCCAAGAGGAACATCCGGTTTGCCCTGATCGCGGGTGAGACCGATGTGCACCGCGACGAGATCCTCGACCTTTATTATGGCGGCTTTGCCAAGAACGGTTTTCAGGCAAAGCTCTTTGAGGTGCCCAGTTCACCCCAAGGGACTTTTAGCGCCACTGTTCTGGGTCAGGCGATGGAGTTTCTCGAGTCCCCAAGGGAAATTTCCCGATGACTTCATAAACCGGCTGTGCCGAAGTCAGAGTACTTCGGTACAGAGTGAGGCTGTTCACTTGGAAGCCGTGGACCGACGAGAAAGGCATCTTCTTGATCTGATCCATGAGTGGGGCGAGTTTTTTGGCGCTCCGGACCCTTCCGACCGTCAGGTGGACTTGGAAAGGGCGCGATTCCCGCGCGAAGCCAGCGAGCTCAAGGACCGATTCGATAGACGCGGCGAGCTGCTTTACATGCTCGCTACCTTCAGCGGCGCCCACCCAGAGAATCCTAGGGCGATCGCCGTCGGGAAAACCACCGACGCCGACAAGACGCAGTTGGAAAGGCGTGAAGGATCGTGCGAGCGGTGAGAATGCTTTGTGAAGCGCATCCTGTTTTGAGTCCTCGACATCAGGCAGGAACTTCAGCGTGAGGTGAAGGTTCTGCAATTCCACCCACTTGACATCCGCGCCGTGTTTTCGCAACGAGAGGACCAGTGCCGCTATCTCGGAACGCGCCTCCTCAGACAGATCAATGGCGACGAACATTCTCACCGGGTGGACAGTCGCACGATAGGAGGATAACTACTTCTGTGTGCAGGGTTATGGAGAAGCCGAACCCTGATTGGTGCCCAAGTCCTTGGCCCTCTGCTTGATTCCCTGCTCGGGGCTCAGAGACGGCGACGGGGGAGGCGTCGAGTCCTGCTGACCTTCAAAGGAACCACTGAGGGTCCTGCCTTCTTTGGCGCCGCTTTTGCCGAGTGGAATGAAGCTGCCGGCGACACCGGTGCCCGGAACACCTCCATTTTCTCCCTGTTGGATGGTCATCTGGCCATTACCGAGCCACGTCGCGTCGGGGTTGTCTTTCAGCGCGGGATTGCCCGCCAGTTTCGTTTTCACCTGCATCTTTTCGAGTGGCGCGTCAGCGGGCTGACCCGTCAGATCCTTGGCGCGGCAGAGGGCCCGGACGGTCTGTCCATTCGGCTGCTGGTAGGAAACGTTTTTCATCCCGTCAAAGATATTGATGCCCACGTCGATCTGTGTGCCTTTATTGAACTGGCCGATGAGTTTTTTGGGAGAGGCCGGATCAAAAGCCTGGATGTCCCGCGGGCAGACAAACGGAACCATCTTGAACTCCGTTTGTTTCTGCTGGGTAGACGAATTGCCTCCGAAGTACTTCAGGTTGACGACGTAGGCGCCGTAGACGAGACCGGCCACCACGGCGATGCTCATCAGGTTTCTCAACATAGAATCAGCTTAAATTTACCACGGCACCATCGCCAAGTCAGGCCAAAAAGAGGCGTTTAGAGCCCACCACCCAGCGGCTTGTACTTCGGATTGCCTTGGGTCTTCACGCCGCCTGAAAGCCCCTTCGGTTTTTGCGGCTCTTGCGAGGGAGCGGACGCGGATTGCCCGGGAGGCGCCACGCCGACATCCTCGGCACGGCAAACCGCTGTGATGAGCGTGCCGCTTGGGTCCTGATAGGTCACCACCACCATCCCGGGACCCGTTGGCGTCAGGGTGAGCTGCAGTTCGCTGCCCGTTTTGAAAAAACCGAGCTGTTTGGAAGGATTCGCCGGGTCGTATGCCGCGACCTGCTGCGTGCAGACATAGGTCTGAAGGCCGGTTTGAACAGCGGCGCTGGCGGTTCGGTTCTTTGCTGCTGGAAAGCCGACGGCAGGAACCTGTTCCGGTTCGACTTCGGCTTGCGGCTGTTTCTGGGGTTCACAGCCGAAAAGGACGGCCGAGCTGATGGCGACAAGAAGGGGGAAGTTTTTAACCATGGCTGCCTATAACAAAAACATGCGCCGCTGAAAATGAAAAATACGGCTTGCTGCATCCGGCCTTGCCTGCCGGCAACAACTATGTTAGCCGGGAACCATGGCTGAACTGCGAAAGGATCCTCTCACATACCGATGGGTCATCGTTTCGACCGAGCGCACGAAAAGCCCCGCCGAATTCATCTCCTCGAGCTGTTCTTCGGAAGCGGAGTCAGGGAAAAACGATCCGCTCGCGGAGGGCAACGAGAAGATGACCCCTCCCGAAATCTATGCGCTGCGTCCCAAGGCCGGACTGGCCAATACGGGCGGCTGGAAAGTGAGGGTCATTCCAAACACCTATCCTGTCCTGCGGATTGAAGGACAGAACCGCGCCGAGGGGGTCGGGATTTACGATATGATGGACGCGGTCGGTGCTCACGAAATCATTGTTGAGACTCCGCTGACCGGCCATCCCCTCGAGACGCTTGCGGTGGAGGAGATCGCGGAGGTATTCAAGACTTACAAGTTGCGCATGATCGATTTGGAAAAGGACCTCCGGTTTCGTTATTTGCTGGTGTTCAAGAATGTCGGCAGGATGGCCGGCGCTTCGCTGAGCCACGCACACTCCCAGCTGATCGCAACTCCGGTGGTACCCAGCATTGTACAGAACAAACTTGACCATGCGCGCTCTTATTACACGGAGAAAGAGCGATCGATTTTCGAGGATATTCTTCAGCAGGAGCTCCGTGACAATCAGCGGGTTGTCTACCAGAATTCCGGCTTCATTGCGTTCTGCCCTTATGCTTCAAGGTTTCCATTCGAAGTCTCGATTTTTCCTCGCAGGCAGATGAGCGATTTCTACTCCGCCGAAAAGAACGAGTTTATCCAGATCGCCGATTGTTACAAGGTGGTGGTTCAGAAGCTCAATAAGGCCCTCAACCACCCGCATTATAACTGCCTGCTCTACACAGCCCCGACTCGTTCATCCACGACGACGGCGCGGCTCGACGGTCTTGAAAGGTATTTTCGCTGGCACGTGGAAATCATTCCCCGCGTGACGATGATCACCGGATTTGAAGTGGGAAGCGGTTTTTACATCAATCCGGTGCCGCCGGAGGCCGCCGCGCAATTCATGCAGGACGTACAGGTATGATCCTTGCTTTCGGATTTCGGATTTCGAACTTCGAATGCGCGGCGTACGAGTTCCAACTTCATTGAAGATCAAACTTCAACGCCTCATTTTCCTTCTTTCGCTGGCCTCCTTTCTTTTTGGCTGTTCGAAACAAGAGGCGGTCCGCCTCAGGTTGATGTTCTGGGCGGACGATGCCGCATTCTCCCGCATGAAGCAGCAGGCTGCGATATTTGAAGAGCAGAACCACGGCATCCGAGTCGAACTCATCCGGACCGCCACGCATCGGGCATACCTGGAAGAAATCTTGAAGGAAGTCTCCAAGGGGGCGATGCCGGATGTTTTTGCCCTTGACCTGTCCGATTTCGCGCAGATGAGAAGCAAGGGATTGCTGCACGACATCAGCGGACGCGCCGATGACCTCTTCGACTTCCAGCCGCGGCTGACGGAGTGTTTTTTCCAGGATAACAGGCTGTGGGCGGTGCCGGCCGCGTGCTCCACGCAGGTGCTTTATTTCAATAAGCGGAAATTTGACCGGGCGGGCATCCCGTATCCAAGCGACTCGTGGGACTGGGGCGACCTCAAGCAAGCGGCTGAGCGGCTGACCCTGATGGAAGAGGGATCCGAAAGAATGATCCAGTATGGGCTCGATCTGGATCCGGACATGTCCGCATGGGCTCCATTCGTCTGGCAGAATGGCGGTGAGATCTTCGATCCGGATACCGGAAGATGGCTGCTTGGATCTCCCGCGATGCTTGAAAGAAACGCCGCAGCGCTGCAATTCTACGTCGACCTGATCTATGAGTCTCGCGTCGCGCAGGCCAAATCCACGCTTGCCGCGGCGGATTCACCGGAGCCGCCGTTGGAAAAACGTTTCTCGGCGATGATGTTCGCCGGCCGCTCGCTGGCCGCCCAGCTGCAAAAGAAGGAGGGGCTCGGTTGGGACGTCAGCCCGATGCCAAGGAACCGCAGGCGTGCGACGACGCTTTTGGTGCAGGGCTATGGCATTTCCAGCTTTACCCAGCATCTGGAGGAGGCGTGGAAGCTGGTGCGGTTTTTAACGGGACCGACGAGCCAGACCAAGCTCGCGATGAGCGGCACAAGCATCCCAGCGCGCGTCTCCGCCGCACAATCCCGCGTTTTTCTGGATTTTCCAGGCAAGCTCAGCATCAACAACCGTGCCTTCATCGACAGCCTCTACTATGCCAGGCCCCTGCAGACGACTCCTCTCTGGGCCGAAATCGAAAGGATTGTCGCTGAGGAGACAGATCTGCTCTTTTCGGCGGGCAAGGACTCGGCCCGCGATTCTCTGATCCGTGCACAGGGGCGGATCGACAAGCTGACGGCCGCCACGCAGGTTCCACACTTGAGCGCCCCGTCGGAACGCAAAACGATGAAGAAGAAGTAGAAAAGTTTCAGCGCCTATTGCCGCTCATCGCTCTCGACCGAAAAGTAAATGGCGTCGGGATGATGAAAAACCAACGCCGACACGCTTGCTTCGGGTTCCATCATGAATCCTTCGGTCAGTTGGATGCCAATCTCATCTGGCATGAGCAGTTTCCAAATGCCGGCCTGGTCTTCGAGGTTCGGGCAGGCTGGGTAGCCAAATGAATATCGTTTGCCCCGATAGCGCGCCTGAAATCGTTCCATCATCGTCATGCCGGCCGGGTCGGGGAAACCCCAGTCTTCACGCATCCGGCGGTGGAGCCACTCGGCGCATGCTTCCGCTGTTTCGAGCGCGAGCGCCTGGAGCCCATGGGAGCGCGTGTATTCGCCCTGGTGCTTCGCCTCCTCGGATCGTTCTCGAATACCGTAACCCGCCCCAACCACGAACAGGCCGATATGGTCCCGTTCGCCCCCCTTAGCCGACAGGACATAGTCGCTCAGACAGAGTCCGTCGGGTTTGCGCTGGCGGCGGAATTGGAATGTATGGGCGGGTTTCTTGCCGCCCTTTTGGAAAAGATGGATTTTGTTGTCGTCGGCCTCCGCCTCGAGGAACTGCCAAACAGTCCGGATTTTCATCAACCCGGCGCGGCACTCTTCCTTGACCTGGTCCATGAGCGACTGGAGCTCGAGCGCCTTGGGATCGCGCTGGGCGAGGGCCTTTTCGTAATTGGCTTTGAATCCCATGTGTCGGACGTAGAGCATTTGCGGGTTGATGTAGCTCCAGATCTCATCGAGGTCCGGGACGGTGCGCTTCTTGCGCATCATATCATCACCGAGCTTCGGCATCGGGATGTCGATCCGCACGCGCGAGCTGCGCAGTTCGGATTCAGGAGGAAGTTGCCGGGTTTCGCGAGACTCCATGCCGATTTCGGTTGCGGATCTCTGCCGGATCAACTCGTCCCGAAGCTTGGGATCACCGAGCTGATCCATCAGGCGAAGGCCCTCCATCGCGTCCTTCGCGTAGCAGACAACATAGTTGTAGGAAGGGGCGATCTTGGTCCGTGTAAAACGGTCGGAGAGGGCGGCGCCGCCGACCAAAAGCGGAATCTGAATGCCAGCGTTGCGCAGATCGGATGCGGTGATGACCATCTGTTGGGCCGACTTGACGAGAAGCCCGGACAAACCAATCGCATCAGGCCGATGTTCGTGATAAGCTTTGATGAGTTCCTCGGGTGGGATCTTAATACCGAGATTTACGACCGAGTAGCCGTTGTTCTGCAAAATGATTTCAACGAGATTCTTGCCGATGTCGTGGACATCCCCTTTCACGGTGGCAAGCACGATTTTGCCCCGCGCCGCGGTCTCGTTCTTCTCCATGAACTGTTCAAGAAAGGATACGGCCGTCTTCATCGCTTCGGCGCTTTGCAGGACTTCAGCGACAATGAGTTCGTTGGCGTTGAACAGCCGGCCGACTTCCGCCATGCCGGACATCAGTGGACCGTTGATGATGTTGAGCGGCCGGTCCTCCTTCAACTTGAGCTGAAGGTCATCGATGAGCCCGTCCTTGGTTCCCTCGATAATGTAATTGGCCAGCCGCTGGTCGAGCGGCAGATCGGTGAGCTTCTTGTCCCTCTTGCGTGCCTGCCGAAACTGGGCGGTAAAAGTTTCAACCGGCTTTTCGCCGCGGTTCCAGAGCAGGTCTTCGGAAACCTTCCGGTCTTCCTCGGAGAGGCTTGCGAAGCGCTCGATTTTTTCGGCGTTGACGATCGCAAGGTCGAGCCCGGCTTTCGTGCAATGGTAGAGAAAAACGGAATTGAGAACCTCACGCCCAGCCTGCGGCAGGCCGAACGAGATGTTGCTGATCCCCAGGACCATTTTGCAGCGCGGAAACCTTCGCTTGATCAGCTGGATGCCTTCGATCGTCTCGACCGCGCTGCCGGCATAATTTTGATCGCCGGTGCCGCATGGGAAGACGAGCGGGTCGAAGATGATGTCCTCCTCGGGTATGCCGTATTTGTCGGTGAGCAGCCGGTAGGAACGCTCGGCGATTTGCAGTTTGCGCTCGCGGGTGATGGCTTGGGCCTGAAGTTTATCCTCGTCGATGCAGCCGACGACCAGGGCGGCGCCGTATTTTCGGGCGAGAGGGCATACCTGCTCGAACTTCTCCTCGCCATCCTCGAGGTTGATCGAATTGATGATCGATTTGCCCTGGCAGTAGGTGAGGGAGCGCTCGATGGAAGCCGGGTTGGTGGTATCGATCATCAAAGGCGCTTTGATTTTGCGGGTGACTTTGTCATAGAAGGCATCGATGTCGCGAATCTCATCGCGGTCGGCGTTTTGCAGGTTGATGTCGATGATGTGTGCGCCATGCTTGACCTGACGGCGGGCAATCTCGCTGGCCTCCTCGTATTTTTCGTCGGTGATCAGTTGCTTGAAGAGGCGGGAACCAACCTCGTTGGTCCGTTCGCCGACGATCAGCGGACGGTTGTCCTCGTTTGCCTCGACCAGGTCGATGCCGGTGAAAACCGTCTTGCGGTTTTTTTTCGGAACCCGCGGTTTCTTTCCATCGATCATCTGCGCAATGGCCCGGATGTGCTTTTCGTTCGTGCCACAGCAGCCGCCAACGAAGTTCAGCCAGCCGTTTTTGGCGAATCGCTCGAGAGAAGCGGCCAGTCTTTCAGGACTTTCCAGGTAATGGCCTTCCTCATCGGGGAGGCCGGCATTGGGCACGCAGGAGACGTAGGTGCAGGCGACCTCGTGCAACGAACGCATGTGGTCGGTCATGAATTCCGGGCCCGTCGCGCAGTTCAGGCCAACAGAAAGCAAAGGAGCATGACGGACGGAAGCTTCGAAGGCCTCCGCCGTTTGCCCAGCGAGCATCGTGCCCATGGGCTCGATGGTACAGGAAACCATGACCGGTACGGAAATGCCTGTCTCATGAAAGAGGTCCTGGATGCCGATCAAACCGGCCTTCACATTGCGGGTGTCCTGCGCCGTTTCGAGCAGGAGGACATCGACGCCTCCGTCAACCAGGCCTCGCGCCTGCTCCTTGAATTGGCGGATCAGCTGGTCGAAGGTCACCCCCCCGGTGACCGAGATCGCCTTCGTTGTAGGGCCCATCGAACCGGCCACAAAACGGGGCTTCTTCGACGTCGAAAAGGCATCGGCCGCCTTGCGGGCCAGCTCGGCGGCACGCTTGGTGATCTCATGAGCCCGGTCCTCCAGGCCATACTCGGCCAGGACCAGCGCCGTGCTTCCGAAGGTGTCCGTTTCGAGGATGTCGGCGCCTGCTTCGAGGTACTTATTGTGGATGTCGAGAATCACATCGGGCCGCGTGATGACCAGGTACTCGTTGCATCCTTCATACGATCCACCGCCGAAATCTTTCGCCGTCAAATCACGCGCTTGCAGGGCGGTTCCCATCGCGCCATCGATGCACAAAATGCGCTCGCGGGGCAGTTCGTGAAGCAGTTCGATTCTATCTTCGCGTGTCATCATACCATAGAAATGAGCGTGTTAAGAGTCACGCCCCCACGGAGGAGAGCGTTGGTGACAGAAGGAAGCGAACAAAGCAGGCGGGAGACGGCCTTTTAACGCGACTGCCGGCTCTTGGGAATGGTATTGTCGTCGTCGTGATCTTGATAGTCGTTGTAATCCTTGTAGAGTTTGCTGTAGCCGCAACCGGTCAACGAACCGAGTGCGGAAACGGCGAGAACGAAGATCAGGAGATATCTCATGCTCGTATCTTAATCGACTTCCGCCGGGATGTTAAGAAACTTTTTGCCCCCCCTGCTTGGATGAAACCAAGGGGCCCTTATTTGGGGATGCAGATTTGAGCGAGTTGCCCTCGGCGGGATGTCCTCCGGAGCATTCGGGCAGGGCGGGGGAATGACGAAAGCGGCCTCATCGATCCCGGCTTTCGCACCTCGAAAACAGGGCTTTGCCAAAAACCTGCCACCATGAGTCAAATTTCTTATTCGTTGATTCTGTACGACTTACGCAGGCGGGAAGCTCAAACTGTCCTTGCCTATTGATTGAAATGAACTCATATTGGAACGGCCGGAGCGAACTTCATGGCGGCCTGTTGCCTCAAGGCGCTCCCAGGTCGGTTCCATGGCTTCCCACAAAAAAATCCAGGAAGACCCCAAGCTTCTTGAGACGGTGCAGATGTTTGAAGTGATCACCGCGGCGGATCCGGACGACTATCAGTCGATGGAAATCCTTAAGGAGGCCTACACCAAGCTCGGTCGGGAAAAAGACGCCATTGAAGCCTCGAAGAAGATCGCCAAAATTTACGTCCGCCTGGGACAAATCTCCTCTGCGATCCTCGAGTATGAAGGCGTCCTGCAACGCTCACCGGATGATGGGGAGGCCCTGGCAGCTCTCGGCGAACTTGAAAGCAAGATGCCCGGCTACGCCGCCGTAGGCGAAGTTCAGCCCGCGCCCGCGCCTGCCCCGGTGGATACGCAGGCTGTCGAGGAGGAAAATCCGAACGAAATCCTGATCGATTTCATGATCCAGCACGGTCTTTTCCCGGAGAAAAACCGCTCCTCAATCCTGAGCGATTTTGCCTCCAGAATTGCAGAATCGCACCCCAACACCCCTGCGCCGACCGTCATCGAAGTGCTGGCGGACCGCGGCATCTCCGCCATTGAAAACACGCTGCTCTTTCTATCACAGACCGCCAAGATTCCGTTCATGCCGATGGATACGTACGACGTGGATGCGCGGCGGGCCGAGCTGGTGGATCCTGCGCTTTGCGTTTCGCGGATGGTTCTTCCGTTCGATAAGATCAGCCGCACCATTTTCGCCGCGACGGTCAACCCAATGGACCGTCACGCCAGGCATCAGATCGAGTCGGCCGCCCAGTGCCACGTCCAGTGGTACATCACGCACCCCAATGACCTGCGGCTCAAGATACAAGACGTGTTTCGGCTCCTGTCATGAAACCATTCGGTGAAAGAATTGCGGATATCCTGATCGAGGATGGCCTCCTTGAGAGCTCACAGCTCGAGGAGATTCTTGAAATCCAAAAGACCCAGGGCGGACGCCTTCTCAAACTCCTTCTCGACAAGAAATACGTCACCGAACAGGACATGATGATCAGCATGGGTCGTTGCCTCGGCACCCCGCCGGTCAATCTTTCGCGGATGAAGATTTCAAAGGAACTCCTCGATCTGGTTCCCAAGGATATCGCCAAGAATCACCAGCTGATCCCCATCGCGCGGCTCGGCAACATGCTCTACGTGGCGATGGCCGATCCTCTCAATGTCCTGGCCCTCGACGAACTCAGACAGATCACCAGGATGGAAATTGTTCCGATGATTTCGACCGAAAAGGCGGTTCAGGATGCCATGGCGATCGCGGAAGCGGCATCGGCCGCCGGTATGCAGGACCTCCTGGCCGAAGCGGAGGCCGACGATACAAGCATCGAGATCTCCGAGGATGAAAAAGCCGATGTCTCCGAAGAGAACCCCGAAGCGGCGCCGGTCATCAAAATTGCCAATATGATGCTGGCCACCTCGGTGAAGGACAAGGCAAGCGACATCCACATGGAATGCTATGAAAAGTATCTGAAGCTCCGCTACCGCGTCGACGGCAGCCTCTACGACTATCCGCCGCCGCCCAAGTCGATGCAAAATGCGCTCATTTCCCGCCTCAAGATCATGGCGAAACTCAACATCTCTGAACGTCGTCTGCCTCAGGATGGCCGCATCCGCATCAGCATGTCCGGCAAGGAATTCGATTTTCGCGCCTCGTTCCTGCCAACGATCCATGGAGAAAAAGTCGTGCTTCGTCTTCTCGACAAGAGCGGGCTTGCGCCAAGCATCGACTCGATCGGGATGGATTCGGACAGCCTGAAAAAATTCATGGAGGCGCTGGAGGCGCCTCACGGAATGATGCTCGTGACCGGGCCCACGGGATCGGGCAAGACCACGACTCTTTATTCGGCGCTGGCCCACCTCAATCAGCCGATCTACAACATTGTCACTGTTGAGGACCCGGTCGAGTACCAGCTCAACGGGATCAACCAGGTCCAGGTAAAACCTGAGATTGGTTTCGACTTCGCGGCTGCTCTGCGTTCCATCCTTCGCCAGGATCCGGATATCGTGATGATCGGTGAGATCCGGGACAACGAGACTGCGGACATCGCCGTCAAAGCGGCGCTCACCGGTCACCAGGTATTGAGCACCCTGCATACGAACGACGCGGCAGGCGCCATCACGCGGCTCATCGACATGCAAATCGAGCCGTTCCTCGTCGCCTCCAGTGTGACGCTCTCTTGCGCACAGCGCCTGATGCGGCGAATCTGCGGCCACTGCAAGGAGCCCGTCCAAGTGCCGCAAAAGCTGATGGAGCAATTGGAAATGTCGCAGGAAGAGGCGAGGGCAACCAAATTTTTCAAGGGCCATGGCTGCGATTACTGCAAAAATACAGGCTATTCCGGGCGCCTTGCCGTGCTCGAGCTGATCCCGATCACGGAGGAGATCCGCCTCTTGGTGATCCAGCGCAGGGCGGCCAATGAAATCAAAACGGTCGCGCTTCAGCAGGGGATGCAGACACTCAGGCGCAACGCCATCGACAAGGCCAGGCAGGGACTCAGCACGCTTGAAGAGGCTCTTGCAATCACGATGGTGGATCTCTAAAAGAGTCGAGTCATGGCGGATTTTCCAAAAACCCGACCCAAGATGCCGATTCCGGTCATCCGGCCTTCGGGGATGCAGAAGAAGCCTCTGCCGCCCGGGGTCGATCCTCACGAGGCGCTTCGAATGAGCCAGACGCAGGTCTTCCGACCCAAGGGAATGGATGTTGCAGGCGGCGATTCCGCAGCTTCGCAGGGATCCCCGGGGAGTGCCGTAAGTTCAAGCGGCGTGACGATCCAAATTGCCGCGGCGCCGATCATCCAGAGCCTTCCCGGTAACCTGGTCGATCCCAACAAGCTCTCAGTGGCGCAGATTCCTGAAACATTCACCTTCGAGGCGGGAGTTCTTTTGCCGCAACTCACCAGCGGACGGATTACGGTTCCGCTTGAGCTCATCCTGGACCAAATCGGTGGCGAGATCACCCGGGCCGGCGTCAACAGAAAGGAAGCGATCCGAATGCCGTTGCCGGACGTGGTGGCGAGTATTCCACCGGAACTTTTGATCGTTGAGGGCCAGGTCCGGCAGGAAATCGATCCCAATTTTGTCGAGTCGCCGTTTTCGGAAGGCAAGAGTGGAACACCCGCTGAAATCAAAATCCTGGAACCGCCACGGCCTGAGCCGCAGATTCCCCAGCCGCCTCCGCAGGCGGGAGTGCCGGCGCCGATTGAGCCGCCCAAACTTTCCGTGCGCGTCGATTCTCCTGCTGAGGTTGAACCGCCTGCTGGTGCGGAGCAGCTCGAAGCCCCTTCAGGCCCGGTGACCAGTGTGAGGCTTTTCCTGATAAGCCTTCTCAAGCGACTGCCCGAAGATCTCCTCGCCATCCCGCGCCAGAAATGCCTCGAAGAGGCCGGTGAACAGGTCATCGAGCTTCCGATCGAGCTTGTGTTGCCGAAGCTTGCCTCGGGCCGGATCGCGATTGAGTATTCCGCGCTTCATCCTTTTTTCCCTGCGCACATGGTCAATGCGGTCAATTCCGTCAACCAATCCGCCGAAGTGGTACTGCCGCTGGACCGGATCGTTGCGCAAATCCCCGCCGATATGATCAAGGTTGAGGGCTCCCCGGAGGTGAAGCTGCCGGATGACTCGAGCATTCCTGCCAATCTCTTTACAGAAAAGTCGGGGGCGGGAGTGGCGTCTGTTGCGGCGACTGCGAAGACCCAACCGGCGGCCGCCGAAATCAAACCGGAGGAAGCCGCGGATGTGCCCGCGGAGCAGCAAAGGTCTCCGGAGCCAAAAGACCTGGAAATCTGCCCAACGGCCGAAAATTTTGACGAAGCCGTTCTGATGCAGCGGGTGAACCGCTTTCACCCGCATGAATTCACGGAATTGAACGGCGTGTCCTTCCAAGTCGCGCGGAAAATCCTCGACCAGCGGGATCGCGTGAAAACCCTGTCATTGCAGGACCTGAAGGATGTCGGCGTCCGCCGGAAAAGCCTTCTGCGGCTGTCCAGCATGCCCGAGCCCGCCGGGGCCGTGAACGTCAGTGCACTTAATCGGTTGCTGACTTTGACAGATCAGCGTACTTTAAAAGTACAGGAAATCATTGATACCGCGATCGCCAAGTTCGAAGTTGTCGCCGGGATGATGGTGGCGGAGGATGGACTTGTGCTCGCAGGCAGACCCCCCGAAGGATTCGATAAGCAGATGATCAGCGCGTTTATCCCACAGATTTTCCGGCATCTGGCACGTGGAATTGAGCCCGCCGGCGCTGGTAAAGTTTCGCGCGTTACCATCCTTTTGGAAAAACGCCTCGTGAGCTTCTTTCGGGCACCAGGTGTGTTTCTGCTGTTATGGCATTCCGGCGAAAAGATCAACCGCGGGTTTTTCAAGCGAGTCGAACGTTTGGCGGAAGAACTGAGCCGTCAGAATCTCAGCGCGGCATGAGCGGATAAAGTTATGTCAATCATCAATTACGCCAATAAAGAAATTCAATTCAAGATCGTCTACTATGGGCCCGCGCTCGGCGGCAAGACCACCAACCTAACCTACATCCACTCGCAGGTCGCCCCTGACAACCGTGGCGACATGGTGTCGCTGGCGACGGCCGCCGACCGGACGCTTTTTTTTGATTTTCTTCCACTGCACGCTGTTGTCATCAAGGGCTTCAAGACCAAGTTCCAGCTTTACACGGTTCCTGGCCAGGTGATTTACAACGCGACCCGCCAGCTGGTTCTTCGCAGTGTCGATGGCATTGTCTTTGTCGCCGATTCGCAGTGGGACAAGATGGAGGAGAACGTCGAAAGTTTTCGCAACATGGAGGAGAACCTGGCCAAGATGAACATAAATCTTGATGAGATTCCTTACGTGCTGCAGTATAACAAGAGAGACATGCCCAATGTCGCGCCAGTCAACTACCTTGAATACCTTTTGAACAACCGGAAGGTGAAGGTTCAGTCGTTCGAAGGCTGCGCGACCACGGGCGAAAATGTTTTTTCAACGCTCAACGCAATCTCGCGCCTCTTGCTTTACAAATTCACGAAGGAAAGCTACTCACCGGACAAACGATCGAAGACGACGGTGCTGATGTCGACCGTCAGGTAAAGGGAAGGCAACATGGAGACCATCCCAATATTGTCGGTGGAAGACGTCCAGCAGCTGGATGCGATTCTTAATGATTTCCTCCAGAAGTCGGAGGCGAACCTCGCCGTTGTCATCGACAAAGGCGGTACCGTGATTTCCCAGCAAGGAGACTTTAACATTGCCGATACCACCATCCTGGCGGCGCTGGCGGCGGGTTCGTTCGCGGCGACCAAGGAGCTTGCCCGGCGGATCGGTGAGATCGAGTTCAGCGCCCTCTATCATCAGGGTAAGGACGCGCACATCTTCATGACCTCGATCGACGAAAATAACATCCTCATCACGATCTTCGGTGAACAAACGACCGTCGGTCTGGTCCGTTTCTACACGGTCAACGCCACCAGCCAGCTTGCCCAGTTGCTGGCGAAGCTTCGCGCCCGTTCCAAGGAGGCAGGCTTTCAGTTCGACGCGGAAGACATCGAAGAAGTCGGCAAAATCTTCACCTGATCTTGCGCCGATAGGCGTCGAATTCGGTCAAGTCTTCTTCTTCTCACAACCGGTTTGATTGGAGCAAACGCCCTTCTTCTTCAGGTCCTCGCAGTTGCCGCGGATTTCGATCTTCTGGGAGCCGATGGTGAAGCCGAGCTTGTGGGAAATCTCGCTTTCGAGCTGCTCGATGTCCTTGCTCTCGAACTCCACGATCTTGTCACAGTCGTTGCAGATGATGTGATGGTGGTTTGGGTGCTTGGAATAGTTGGGGTCGTAAAATTTGAAGTCCTTGCCCAGGTCCAACTCCTTGAGCAGGCCGGTCTCGGTCAGAAGTGCCAGCGTCCGGTAGACGGTGGCGCGCGAGACGGAGGGATCCCGGTCCCGAGCCATGGTGAGCAGGGTTTCGGCGGTGAAATGTTCGGTGGTGCCGAAGGCCGCCTCCAGGATGGCCGCGCGTTGGGCGGTGCGCCTTAGTCCCTTCTGGGTGAGGAAGGTTTCAAGCCGTTCTTTGGTCTCGTGATCCACACTAAAACGCTAGTTTTAAGTGGGGTCAAAGTCAATTCGCGAAGGGGGAGGAAAAACAGGCCGGATAGCCTCATTTGGCCAATGAGGACTATTCCTCATCAAACTTGCGGGTAATCAATTTTCCAATCTCGCCAATCGCTTCCTTCGCGTCAGCTCCTGTAGCTTTGATGCGGACCTTGGAGCCGCAGCCAGCGGCCAGCATCATCAGGCCCATGATGCTCTTGCCATTGACCTGCTCACCGTCTTTTTCGACAGTGATATCGGATTCAAAGCGATTGGAAGTCTTCACAAAAAGGGCGGCCGGACGGGCGTGCAGGCCAAGCTTGTTGACGATGATGCAGTCCTGGATGACCGTATCTCCGGCTTTCTTGTTCGGTTTGTTTCCCATGATGGTCATGGCATTTTCTACAGATGATTATGCTTCATGGTTTGAATAAGACGCTGGTTGAATTCAAGCGCCGAGTTGTAACCCATCAACTTCAACTTCTGGTCCATGGCGGCGACCTGGACGAGTTTGGCGATGTCGCGCCCCGGCCGGACGGGGATAATCACCTGAGGCACCTTGATGCCCAGGATTTCGGTCGTGTTCTGATCCATCCCAAGCCGGTCGATCTTGTCCTCGATCTCTGCCCAGTCAACCAGCGTGACGACCAGATCAACGCGCTTTTCGGCCCGGATGCTTCCCACGCCGAAAATGTGCCCGACGTGGATGATCCCAAGACCGCGGACCTCCATGTGGTAGCCGGCCACCTTGTTCGGGCAAGTGCCGATCAGTTCCCGTCCCTCCAGCAGGCGGATCCGGGTCATGTCATCGGAAACGATGCTGAAGCCGCACTCCACGAGGGAAAGGACGCACTCGCTTTTGCCAATGCCGCTCTTGCCGCGGATGAGAGTACCGATGCCCATGATGTCGACCATGCTGGCGTGCTCGTTGGTCTGGGGCGCAAAATCGGATTCGAGGTAGATCGTCACCGCGTTGACGAGTCGCATCGTGATCATTGGCGACTTGAAAATGGGAATCTGATGGTCCTCCGCCTCTTCAATGAACAGGGCGGGGGGGTTGATGCTGCGGGCGAAAATGATGCATGGGATTTTCTTGCTGAAGAGGGCGCGCACGCGGGTGCGAAGGGTCGGTTTGCTCAGGGAACGCAGATAGCTTGTTTCGGCGCTGCCCATGATCTGGACCCTTTTTTCCGCGAAGTATGTAAAAAAACCGCTGAGGGCGAGGCCCAAACGGTTGACCGAACCTTCACGGATTCTGCGGTGCAGGCCGGTGGCGCCCGCGATCAGTTTCAACTGTAACGCCTCGGCATGGGCCGTATAAAAATCTTCGACGGTAACGTGTTTGGTGACCTTGAAGGTGGTGTTGTTGGGCATCGGATGGATGGGTTGTACTCCTGAGCGCGCGGTCAATCAATCTCAAATCGAAATCTTGCTTTTGCAAGAAGTCCAAAAAAGAATACAAAATCCTGCTCGTCATCCAGCATCGAACATCCAGCATCGGATTCACATCGAGAAGCGGGGGCCCAAATACAAATCCCTGCTGACCGGGTCGTTCACCAGAAATTCACTCGAACCTTCGCGCATCACTTCCCCTTCGCAGATGAGATAAGCGCGGTCGACAATCGAGAGGGTTTCCCGGATATTGTGATCGGTTAGCAGCATGCCCAGGCCCTTCTGCTTGAGGCGCTCAATGATTTCCTGGACATCATGCACCGCCTTGGGGTCGACCCCGCTAAACGGCTCATCGAGGAGGATAAAGGATGGGTTGGTGACGAGGGCACGCGTGATTTCCAGCCGCCGCCTTTCGCCGCCGCTCAGGGTGTAGGCCTTGTTCTTGGCCAGGTGCGTGAGGCCAAGCTCGGCGAGAAGGCCTTCCAGCCGGTCGCGCCGTTCCTCCTCGGTGACGTCGAGGGTCTCGAGAATCGCCATGACATTCTGCTCGACCGTCAGCTTGCGGAAGACCGTCGGCTCCTGGGCCAGATAACCCATGCCGCGCCGCGCGCGCTGGTACATCGGCTCATGAGTGATATCCTCGCCGTTGAAATAGACCGAGCCGCCATCAGGACGGACAAGCCCGACGATCATGTAAAAAGTCGTGGTTTTGCCCGCACCGTTCGGCCCGAGCAGGCCAACCACCTCGCCGCGATTCACCTCGATTTCGACGCCGCGGACGACCTGGCGCCCGCGGTATTCCTTTCGCAGCTCGCGCGTCTGGAGCAGCTTGCGATGGATCTTGGTTTCGAGGACGCGGGTCTTCGGGGCGGGCAGGGATACGACCACGCGCGGACCCTGTTTCCTGCGGCGGACCTTGGTGCTATCGGGCTGGGGCTTGGGGCTGGATTGCTGTATCATGGGTGAGATTGGTACCGGTCTTGGGTCCGAAGAAATCACCCGATTTGCCGTCTGGTGTGTATTCGAGCTCAACTCGGCCCACCGCTTTCATCGTATTGTCGTTTCGGTTGATGACGATTTCATTGCCACGGACGATGTTGCCCTTTTCATCCCTGATCCTGGGCCGCTCGCCTCCGGGCTTCGGGGTGAGAAGGATGACGCCGGTGTCCCTGCTGTAGACCGCATTATCCGCATAGGCGGTCTTTCCTTCGTGCTGGATCTCGACGGTTCCCATCGCCTCGACCTTGGTGACGGAATTATCCTTCTCGGCCAGGTAAACGATCATCTTCTCGGACTTCAGCTTGATCTGCACGTCATTGACCAAGACGTTCCCTTCAAAGATCCCTTTCTTGGTTTTGTAGTCGAAATCGCCAAAGTCCGACTGAATCGTGGTCTTGGTTTTCTCCGTCGGAGCAGGTGCCTCCGGGTTGGCAACGAGCGCGGCGGAACAACCCAAGAAAATTAGAAACAGTGCGGTGCGTCTCATGATCAGCTGTTCTTGAAGAGGGATCCCTTTTTGCGCTCAAAGACCACCTGGACATTTTTCTGCATGACCAGACGCGTCTGCTCGGGAAACCATTGAAAACCATCTGCGGTGATGAGGAGGTTCTTGCCGACGATCGCAACCTTGTTGGTGCTCTCGGCGTGCGTGACAACCTTGCCGCCTTCCGTCTGACGGATGAGCAGGCACTCGGGTGACGTCATGGTCTGGTCGACCTCGCCCAGTCGATAGGTATCGACCTGGACATTGAAAATCTGGATGCGGCCTTCCTGGATGATTTGCGCCTTTTCGCCCTGAATCAGCCAGAGGAGGTTGCCGGCGGCGTCACGTTCCGGGATCTTGAAGCTTTCGATCACGCCGCTGGAAGCCATGGGAAGAGGCTGTGGCCGATGTTGCGGGGTATCCTCGCCCGCGCCCGTCAAGAGAAGAAGGGGCAGGGGGAAGGCAAGACCCAGCAGCATGGCGCTCCATCGCTTCATGGATGGGCCAGAATGCTCCGGAACATGTTGGCTGTCAAAGGGTTTCATGAACGGCCCTGCGATTCCAGCGCTTCGGCCAACTGCATCAGCGTGACTTCCAGGAGGAGGCCCTCGTTCATGTTTCTTTCGAAGCGTGCGTGCATCCGCTCGACCGCATCGAAGGCGCGCACCAGTTTCCGATTCGACGGAGCCGAGATGCTCATGTCCCGGAGATGATCCTCCAAAACGCGGACCAGATGATCACGCTGCCTGCGATACTCGGCCTTCACAGCCGCATCTTTTTCGGCCTCGATTTTTTCGCGCTGTGCGGCATCGAGGTTTTCATAGCCCTTGCCTTCGTAATCAGCTTGCACCTTGGTTTCGGCCTCTTCTTTGGCCTCGTCCAGCGCCTTCTGGAATGCGTCCGCAAGCCGGTAGGTTTGGAAGAGGGAGCTTTGGTTCGGAGCCGATTTCCAACCCCTGAGTACCGACAGGATGTTCTTCTGACGCTCGGAAGGTTCGGCTGGCTCCTCCTGGAAAAGATTGATTCTCAGGCAGCGCGAAAGAATTGTGTATTTGAGCTGTTCCGGCTCCGATGTGATCAACAGAAAGAGGGTGTTTTTGGGCGGTTCCTCGAGCGTTTTCAGAAACGCGTCCTGGGCGGGTTGGGTCAGACGGTCCGCGTCGACGAGGATGCCGACCTTGGTGCGGCCCTCGCTTGCCTTGAGAAAGGAGACCCGCTCCAGCTCGCGAACCGTATCAATGTCGATTCGCCTCGATTTGGATTCGGGGCGAAACAGTCGCACGTCCGGATGATGATCTGTTAAGATTTTCCGGCAGGAATTGCACTGACCGCAGGCGTCGCCCGTTGCGCCCGCGCAATTGAGCGCTGCGGCGATTTGCCGGGCGAGGCCAAGTTTCTGATGGGATTCGCCGGTGATCAGGTAGGCATGACCAAGGCGCCCCGCCAGAAGCGCCTTTTGGACGAACCGTATGGTCGCCGCGTTTTGTTTAAAATCACTCCACGCCATCGGTCATTTCAATTTTTTCAATGTTTCCTTCCAAATGTCGGAATGGACCGCATGGCGGGAACGGTCGGCGGCGATCCATCGGATCCGGCCAGGCTCGCGGCGTGCCAGTGCCCGGTAGCCTCGATGGATGGATCGGTAGAAGGATTTTTTCTGAGCTTCCATCCGGTCGAATCGGCCACGTCGTCGCGCGCGCCTTACGGAGGTCTCCGGCTTCATCATGAGGACGAACGTGAGATGAGGACGAACGCGGCCGATGGAAAATTCATGGATTTTTTGAATCGCATCGTGCCCCAGTTTTCGTCCGTACCCCTGATAAACGGTCGTCGAGTCGATGAAGCGGTCGGTCAGGACCACTTTGCCCGCGGCAAGGGCAGGGAGGATCCTTTCGGAGGTCAACTGGGCCCTGCTGGCGCAAAAAAGAAGTGTTTCGGTCGCCGGTGTCATCTGGAGGGCTCCGCGGTCGTACTGAAGGAGATGTCGGATTTTTTCGCCGATCCGAGTTCCACCAGGCTCGCGAAGCACCACCACACGCTTTTTGAGCCCTTCCAGGCGGGCTGCCAAAAGGCGAATCTGTGTCGATTTGCCCGTTCCGTCGACGCCTTCAAAGGAGATGAAGAGACCCGGGGAGCGCGTTTTCGAGGATTTTCGGGGTGCATAACGCTTGGCCATGGGTGGCGATCATCTCGTTTTGACAACGTAAAACAACCCATTTTTTCAAGCGTAGCAGGCTTTCCGGCATGGGGATCAGGTTCTTCGCAAGTTATTCACACCCCCCATACAACGTCGCACAATAAATATTATATCGAATAGAGCAGGAAGTCTGGAAAGGGGCCCGATTTGTTCACATGGATCTTCCCTCCGCCCTTCTGAAAGCACGGCCGGTCGTTTCAACTCTCCCAAGCCCAGCTTTTCTCAGGGAGCTCGGCTCGTTCGGCACAGTGTTCGGGCAGCTCGTAAATGAAGCGGGAGGGCTTCTGCATAGCATCGCCGTAATACCCGGCATTGGACCGGATCAGCGGATAGATGAGAAACAAATAGTCCTTCGCACGCGTTACGGCGACGTAAAAGAGCCGGCGCTCTTCCTCCTCGTTGGCCTGCGACTGGAGCGACCGGCTCGAGGGAAACATACCATCAGCCAATCCGATGACGAACACGGCCTCGAATTCAAGGCCCTTGGCCTGGTGAACCGTGGAGAGCCTCAGGATTTCGGAAGGGTCGAGCCTCTCATCCCTGGCTTCCTGCTCAATCTCGAGGTTGGTCATCAGCGTCAGTTCCGCGAGAAAATGTTCCAGGTCCTTGAATTTCGCCGCAAACGACGCGAACTGGGCAAGGTCCTCCAGGCGATGTTTAAAATTGGGATAAGTTACTTTCAGGTACGCCGAGTACCAGGATTCCAGGACGCTATGGATCATCTCGGAGGGATGCTTTCGAATTTCATCCGACGCAAGTTGCTTGAGTATTGCCGCAAACTGTTTCCATTCATTCTCCGCCGCCCTGGGGATTGATGGGCCATGCTGAATCATCCGAGCGACGAGACCCTTCAAATCAGAGTTTCTCGGTTCCGCTCCGACCTTGCGCCAGATCTTGTCGGCGGTCATGGCACCAACCTTGGGCATTAGCTTGAGCAGGCGCTTGAAAGAAAGCTCGTCGCTGGGGTTGAGGACGAGCTTTAAATGCGCCGCCACATCCTTGACGTGGGCCTGCTCGAAAAAGCGAATTCCCGAAGTGATGTGGAACGGGATGTTGCGCCGCGTCAATTCCATCTGCAGTTCCATGCTGTGATAATGCGAGCGGTAAAGGACCGCGACCTGGTTGAGATTGATCCCCTGATCGCGCAGCTCCAGCACCTGCGTGGCGACGAATTCCGCCTGCTGGAACCCGTTGGAAGCGGGGACGATCACCGGCTTCGGTCCCCTCGCCCGAACCGGTTGAAGATTCTTTTTGAACTGCTCGGTGTTCTGCGCGATCGAGGCATTGGCCAGCTCCAGAACCTGCGGCGTGCTCCGGTAGTTCTGCTCGATGCGGACGATTTTCGCGCCGGGGTAGCGCTTCGGAAATTCCATGATGTTGCGAAAATTGGCGCCACGCCACGAGTAGATGCTTTGCGCGTCGTCGCCGACCACCATCACATTTTTGTGGCCAGCGACCAGCGTGTCGACGATGTCACTCTGGATTTTGTTGGTGTCCTGGTACTCGTCGACCAGGACATATTGAAAGATTTTCTGGTAGCTTTCGCGGATTCCGGGATTGGTTTTCAGCAGCCGGAGAAACACCGAGAGCAGGTCATCGTAATCCATTCCGTTCATCTCTCTTTTCCGGTGCTGGTAGCGCTCCTGAACGCGTTCGATTTCCCTGATCAGCTCCTCGAAATGCTCGTACTGTTCGCGGACGATCTGGGCGGCGGGCCGCTCTGTGTTCGCCGCGAGGCTGAAGATGTCGCTTAACACCTCGGGTTTCGGAAATCGGTTCTTCCTGGTGTCGATCTGTTCCTCGGCGACGGACTGGGCAATCACGTCCTTGGAATCCTCCTCGTCAAAAATGGAAAAGCCCGGCTCGTAGCCGGCCTCGCGCGCGTGGCGCCGGAGCAGCCGGTTGCAGATGCTGTGGAAAGTTCCGCCGGGAATCCGCGACGCGTCCACTGGAAGCAGGGATGAGACGCGATGGAGCATCTCGTTGGCGGCCTTGTTGGTAAACGTCAGCAGCAACAGACGATCTGGCGGCAGGCCCTTTTCGATCAGGAAGGCCACACGGTAGGTCAGTGTCCGGGTTTTGCCGCTCCCCGCCCCCGCGATAATCAAGAGCGGGCCCGGCGGCGCCTGAACAGCCTCCAGTTGTTGCGGGTTTAATTCCTTCACGTAATCAATCACGAAGCGCCTCGCGAAGGGTGAACTTTTTTTCGTAAAGCGCCTTGCCGACAATGACACCCTCCAAATTGGAAAGTTTGAGCTCCCGCAACTTGCGGATGTCCTCCAGAGTGGAAACGCCCCCGGAAGCGATCACGGAGCAGCCGACAGCCGCGCAAAGCCGCCGGATCGAATCCAGCGGCGGGCCAATGAGCATCCCGTCCGTGTTGATATCCGTAAACACCATCCGGAGGATGCCGAGCTCAAAAACCCTTTTGGCCAGATCAATGGCGTTCAGACCCGTCTGTTCCGTCCATCCGGACAGGGCCACTTTGCCATCCCGGGCGTCAATGCCCACGACCAGCTTCTCGGCGCCAAACTCGCGCAGAGCCTTCCGCACAAAATCTTCCGAGGCTGCCCTGGTTCCCAGGACGACGCGATCGACGCCGAGCTCGAGGACCTCGCGAATCTGGAGGAGTGTCCGAAGACCCCCGCCCAGCTGGATATGAATCGGCACTGATGAGATAATCTGGCGGACCCATTCGCGGTTTTTGGGTTCGCCGGAAAAAGCGCCATCCAAGTCGACCACATGGAGGAATTGGCCGCCCTGTTCCTGCCACTGCATCGCAATCGCAACAGGGTTGTCGGAATAAACGGTGACCTCCTCCGCTTTCCCCTGCAGGAGACGGACACATTTGCCGTTTTTAAGATCGATGGCTGGAAAGATCATCATCGTTAAGACCGTTTTTTCTGACAGGATCCGCTGGATTTACAAGACTTCTGAGATGAGGCGATCTATTACTCTCACTTCCATAAAAAGAACCTTTCAGGCTTTTATCACAGGGCTCGAACCACTTCGTCGGTTTTTAAAGCCGCCAACAACTCCTGCACGGTCTTTCCCAGTCCGGGAATGACCAGTGCCGGATGAATTTCGGCCAGCGGTTGCAAAACAAAACGTCGCAGATGGAGGCGTGGATGAGGCAACGTCAGTTCCGCGCTGGCAAAAGGCCCCTCGGCATAAAGCAGATCGAGGTCGAGGGCGCGCGGCTCGTTCCGCCCGGCCGGCGGGCGGCGGTCTCCCCGAGTTTGTTCAAACGCCTTGAGAAGCCGATGAAGAGCCAGCGGGTTGCCTTCGAATTCCCCTTCGGCAACGGCATTGATGAAATCCGGGGACCCCGGAGGGCAACCCACGGGGGACGTCTCATAAAGCGATGAAACCCGCCATCCGGATTTGAAGATGGTGTTGAGGAAAGCCATCCCCGCACGGATATGCTCCACACGGTCGCCCATGTTCGAACCGAATCCGATGCCGTAGGTCATCCATTTTCAGCGTTGGGCTGAACCTTCAGGCCGAGAACGTCGAGCATGTCGTACTGGCCAGGCTCCGCGTTGACCACCCACTTGGCCGCGCGCAGAGCGCCCTTGGCAAAGGTGTCCCGGGAGCTGGCACGGTGCGTCAGCTCGATGCGCTCGCCGGTGCCCAGGAACATCACCGTGTGATCGCCAACGACGTCACCGCCCCGGATGGCGTGAATGCCGATCTCGCTCCTTCGCCGGGCATCGGTGATTCCGGCACGGCCATGCTTTGCTACTTGTGAAAGCGGCTTCTGCTTCGCTGCAGCGACAATTTCAGCGAGGTGATTGGCCGTTCCGCTGGGCGCGTCGATCTTCTTGTTGTGGTGCGCCTCGACGATCTCCACGTCGAAATCGTCGCCAACAACCTGCGCGACGATCTGGGTGAGCGAAAAAAGCAGATTCACGCCGAGACTCATATTGGGGGCAAAGACCATGGGGATGGTCTTGGAAGCCTCCCCGAGCTTTCTCTTCTCATCTTCAGAAAACCCGGTGGTGCCGAGGACCAGGGCCTTTTTCGCCGCGACGATCTCGGGAAGATGGTGCATGGTTGCGGCGGGCATGGTGAAATCGATCACCACGTCCGCCTTCCCCAGGCTAGGCTTCAGGTCCACGTCCCGGTCGACCTCGCCAACCACCTCGCACTCCCTGTCCTCCCTGGCGAGGCGGAGGATATGCTGACCCATCCGGCCAAGCGCTCCGAGCATGACAATTTTGGTCGCCATCACTTCTTATTTCTTGAACGGAACAGGCTCCGTCCTGGGAAGCTTCCGTTCGCGCATTTCGGTCATTGCCTGGATCAATCCGCAGTTCCTGAGGGTTTCGGAGATGATCGCCTTGTTCGCGTCGCTTGCGGGGACCAGCGGCAGGCGGTACTCCTCGGCGATCAAGCCCATCAGCGTCATGGCGAATTTTACCGGAACGGGATTGGTCTCGACGAACATGTTCTTGAACAGCGGATAATATTTTTCATGGAGGTTCATCGCCGTTTCCAACCTGCCCGCCGCGAACGCCTTCACCAGTTGCGCGATTTCGGCCGGAATCAGGTTGGAAACGACGCTCACGACGCCGCGCGCCCCCACTGCCATGAACGGCAGCGTGAGCGAGTCGTCACCCGAAAGAATGGTGAACTCCTTGGGCAGGACCTGTCGAAGCTGGCTGACGCGGTCGGCGCTGCCTCCCGCCTCCTTGATGGAAACGATATTGTTGCAGGCCGTCGCCAGACGAGCCACCGTATCCACGCCGATCTCAATGCCGCACCGGCCTGGGATGCTATAGAGCATGATTGGAAGGCTGGTTGACGAAGCGATGGCTTGGAAATGCTGATAAAGCCCTTCCTGGCTTGGCTTGTTGTAATACGGCGCCACCTGGAGCGAGCCGTCTGCGCCTGCCCGTTCGGCAGCCTGCGTCAGATGGATCGCCTCTTGGGTGGAATTGGCGCCTGTGCCCGCGATCACCTTGATTTTTTTCTTCGCAGCCTGGACACAGATTTCGATGATGTTGACGTGCTCCTCGACCGTCACCGTTGGCGATTCACCCGTCGTGCCGACCGGACAGATGCCGTCCACCCCCGCCTGGATCTGTCTTTCGACCAGTTCCCAAAGCGCGCGGGCATCGACGTTGCCGTCGCGGAATGGCGTGATTAATGCGGTGTAGGTTCCGGTGAACATGGATTATCCTTACTTACCGGAATGGTTAGTTCTTAGGAAGCGCTAATTTCCCTTCGAAGACGAAATCAGCGGGCCCTTTGAGGCGCACGTCGGAGATCTCAAGCCCTTTGGCCGCGAAAACAACCTCGAGAGTCTCACCGCCCTGTACCTGAACCTGAACCGGCACTGGCACCCGGTGAAACAGGTGCGATACGATGGCTGCGGCGACCACGCCGGTGCCGCACGCGAGCGTCTCATTTTCGACTCCTCGCTCGTAGGTCCGAACGCGGATGAGGTTGCCCTCCTTCAGCTGGACGAAGTTCACATTCGTTCCGCGCGGCTGGAACAGCGGGTGATTCCGGATCTCCCTTCCCCACTCCCCGACCATTGCCTCATCGGCTTCGGGTACAAACAGGACCACGTGTGGGACACCCGTGTTGATCGAGTGGATCTTCAATTCTCCCGATTCCAAATCGATGGTCTGCGCCAGTTTCAGGTCTCGCGGCGCCCCGAGACTGATTCTCACCCCGTCACCCTCGAACTGCGCCCGGATGAGACCGGCGGGCGTCGCAAATCGAAGTTCGGGTTTCTCCCAGCCCAGAGTCTGGACGAAGCGCGCAAAACAACGGGCCCCGTTGCCGCACATCTCAACCTCGCCGCCGTCTGCGTTATAGTAACGCATCCTGAAATCGGCGCCGCCGCCAGCGGATTTTTCGACCAGCAGAAGGCCGTCGGCCCCCACCCCGCGGTGGCGGTCGCAGATCCAGCGGATCTGTTCACGGCTCAGGCAAACCGATCCATCGCGATTGTCGATCATGACGAAATCGTTTCCGGCGCCGTTCATCTTGGTAAAGTTCAGTGCCATGGGATTGCCTCCCGCTTCGAAAAACGAGCGTTAAATCATCTCATTTTTTAAAAGGTCTGGCAACGCCTCGCGTCGCCGGATCAGGCGGAACTTTTGACCGTCCACCAGAACCTCCGCGGCGCGGGGCCGGGTGTTGTAGTTGGAAGCCATGGTGAAGCCGTAGGCGCCGGCGCTCAGCAGCGCCAGCTTGTCGCCGGATCGAACGCGCGCGATCCGGCGGTCGTGGGCGAAGAAATCGCCCGATTCGCAGATCGGCCCGACCACATCGGCGCTGAACATCGCACCCTTCTTTCTCAGTGGGACAATTTCGTGATACGCGTCATAAAACGCCGGCCGGATCAAGTCGTTCATCGCCGCATCGACGATCACAAAATTCCTGGCCGGCGTTTTTTTGACGTAAAGAACCTCCGTCACGAGAATGCCCGCGTTGCCGGAAATGAAACGGCCGGGCTCGAGAAGAATCTTCATGCCCAGCGGCTCAAGAAGTGGAAGAAGCGCGGCCGCGTAGGTTTGAGCCGTCATGATGTCGAGACGGCTTCCCGCCCACCATCGTCTCTGGCCGCTCTCGAGCGCAGGCCGGTAAACGATGCCCAGTCCGCCGCCGATGCTGAAAAACGTCAGGCCGTGCTTGCGGCGCATCTCGCGCACCAACGGCAGCATTTTTCGGACCGCATGCACAAAGGGCGCGACGCTCGTGATTTGCGAGCCGATGTGGGTCTGGATGCCGCGCAAGTCGATGTTCTTCATCCGCGCTGCCTTCTGATAAAGGCGGCGGACCTGGCGCAAAGGCATGCCGAATTTGTTGGCCTTGGTGCCCGTCGTGATCTTTTTGTGCGTCCCGGCGTCCACCCCGGGATTGACCCGGATTGAAATGGGCGCGCGTTTCCTCAATCGCCGCGCGGTCTGGTCAATGATCTGCAATTCCTCTTCGGATTCAACGTTGAATGCAAGGATGCCGGCGCGCAATGCCTGCTCGATCTCTGCGCGGGTTTTTCCCACGCCTGCGAAGATGCACTGGCGAGTCTTTGCGCCAGCCTGCCGGACACGGTAGAGCTCGCCGCCCGAGACGATGTCGAAACCCGCGCCTTCCTTTGCAAGCAGGCGAAGAATCGAGAGATTGGAATTCGCCTTGACCGCGTAACAAACCAGATGATCCAATGGCGCAAGGGCGCGGTCCAACTTGTGGAAATGATCGCGGAGGGTCCGCGCACTGTAGACGTACAGGGGCGTTCCATATTGGTGCGCCAGCGATTCGACGGCAACTCCCTCGCAATAAAGGCGGCCTCGGATGTAGCGGAAGTCGTGCATGGCTTGGGGAGGCTCAGCTGACTTCGAGCGTCTTCTGCCAGCGTTTGATCTCCGCCTGGACGTTCTTGAGCGACGCAGCACCGGCAGCGGCCCGTTTGGCCATCGCATTTTCCAGGTCGAAAACCTCGCGAATGTCCGAGTCAAAATGCGGCGAGAATTTTTTCCATTCCTCGACGCCCAGCTTGTTTAAGGGTTTCTTTCGCGCCTCGGAATGTTTCACGGCCCGCCCGACGATTTCGTGTGCCTGCCGGAAAGCAACGCCCTTGTCCACCAGGTAATCAGCGACATCCGTGGCGAGCAGCAACGGATCGGAAGCCATTTGTGCCGCCCGATCCTCGTCGACCGTGGTGTGATCCAGCATTTCGGCGAGAATCTGCAGGACCGCCTTCGTGGTGTCGACCGAATCGAACAGCGGTTCCTTGTCCTCCTGCATGTCCCGGTTGTAAGTGAGCGGCAGCCCTTTCAGGGTCGTCAGGAGCGAGATCAAATTTCCAAACAGCCGGCCCGTTTTGCCCCGGGAAAGCTCCGCCAGATCGGGATTCTTCTTCTGCGGCATCAGGCTCGATCCGGTGCAATAGCCGTCTTCGATCTCGATGAGGCCGAATTCAGTGCCCGCCCAAAGCACCAGGTCTTCGGAGAGCCGCGAACAGTGCAGGCCGATCAGCGCGCAGTCGAACAGCAGCTCCAGGACAAAATCCCGGTCGCTGACCGCGTCCATGCTGTTTTGCGTGACTTTTGGAAAATCGAGAAACTCGGCGACCATTTCCCGCCGGATGGGCAGCGTCGAACCGCCCAGTGCCCCCGAGCCGAGCGGCATGACGTCCACCCGCCGGTACGAATCACTCAGCCGTTCGTAATCCCGCTCCAGCATTTCCACGTACGCGAGCATGTGGTGGGCGATCGGAACCGGCTGCGCCCTTTGAAGATGCGTGTAGCCGGGAATGAGGACTTTGCCATGCCGCCGGCCGAAGTCGACCAAGCTCTTCTGCAGGAGCCGTACCTTCTGCCGGATATTCTCGACCTCATCCCGGACAAAAAGCCTCATATCAAGGGCGATCTGGTCGTTCCGGCTCCGTGCCGTGTGCAACTTCGCGCCTGTTTCACCGATTTTGGCGATCAGAGCCGCTTCGATGTTCATGTGAATGTCTTCAAGCGATGGATCGAACTTGAAGGTTCCCCTGGTGATCTCGCCCTGGATCTCCCGGAGCCCCTTGATGATCGCGTCGCGCTCCGGCTTGGTCAGGATCCCCACCTCCGCGAGCATCGTGACGTGCGCCACGCTCCCCTGGATATCGTGCCTGAAAAGCCTCTGATCAAAGGAAATCGACTCGGTGAAATTCTTCACCGCGTCCGCCGCGCTTTTTTTAAACCGCCCCTTCCACATCATCCGCTTATCAATCCGTACAGCCGGGTTTTATTCAATAAAAATCGATACTGGATGCCGCTGCCTGATCCCTGATAACATCCTCCATCGAGCATCCCGCATCCAATCTCCAGAACCAAGGAGCATCCCACGGCAAGATGCGGTTTGTCCTGCCGGCGATGTGCGCGCTTGCCCTGGCCTTGAATCTCTGGGGCATCCGGCGCGATCTGCCTTACATTCATAACTACGATGAGCAGCCTTTTGTCTTAACCGCCTATGGGATGGCAGTCACCGGCGGCTGGGATCCGCATTGGTTCGGCCACCCCGGCACAACGATCATCTATCCGCTTCGCCTCCTCTTTTCCTGCTGGATCGCCTATGCCCATGACGGCGCGGATTTTCTTCAGGCGGCCGCCTCCTCGCCCCAAGCCGCTTTTGAGGCCACATCATACGAGTACTTCTACATAGGACGGATTCTTTCGATCGCCTACCTGGTCGCCAGCGTCCCCGTCATTTGCTTCATGGGCCGCCGGATGTTCGGCGAACGCACCGCCGTCTGGGGCTCGGTTCTGTGGATCGTCATGCCGTTGATCGTTGCGCAGGCCCAGATCACCCGCAGTGACACGGCGGTCCTGTTTTTTGGTTACCTGGCGATCGACCTTCTCGGCCGATATTCGCGAGCCCCTTCGCAAAAACTCCGGCTTTGGGCCGCCGCCATGCTTGCCGGCGCGATCAGCAGCCACTACAAAATGGCGTGTCTTGTGCCCTTGTGGCTCTGGACGGAGTGGCATGTGAGCCGTCAACAAACACGGGTTGCACCGTCCGTCCGGCACCTTCTTCAGATCGCCGTGGCGGGATGCTTTTGCGGACTCGTTTTCTTCGTCCTCAATCCGTACCTCCCTGTTCACCTCGACACTCTGCGAACCAATCTCGCCTCGCAGACGCCACTCCAGCATCCGGGTGCCGACGGCCTCACACCAGTCGGAAACCTCTTCTGGTACCTCTTCAAGGGAATCCCGGATGCATTCGGCTGGATTGCCGCCGTATTTGCCGCCGCGGGTGCAATTCTTGTTCTTCGGAGCGGCACATTTGGCCAAAAACTTCTGCCGGGATTCATCCTGCTCTACGTATTGGGAATCATGTGGTCGCCGCTCCACTGGGACCGGTGGATCACCGTTATCCTGCCTGCGCTCTCCTTGCTCGCAATCCATGCATTATTCAACATTCTCGGCCGCCTTGCCGAACATCAGCGCCGCTGGCCCCAGGTTGCCGGCCTTGCCATCCTCCTCCTGCCGCCGTTTCACCAACTCGTCTTCCAGAACATCCGCAATGCCTCCTTCAACACGCGGATGCAGGCGTTTGAATGGGTTCGCGAACACATTCCAAAAGGTTCCAAAATCGCTTATGAGTGGTACAGCGCACCATTAAAAAACCAGCTGTATCAGGCGGTCGAAATCCACGCCCTTCCCGCGAAAGGCAACCTCGAAACCTACCACGCATCGGGCTACCAATACCTGATCGTCAGCAGCAACATGTACCACCGCTTCCTCGACGATCCAAAACGTTACGGCCCGGAAACGCGTTTCTACCAGGATCTGTTTTCCCATGGAAAACTCCAGGCGGCCTTTGTTCCTTCCTCAACGGTCGGCGGGCCCGAAATCCGGGTTTACCGGATTGATTGAGAGCCTTTCCCGTTTGCCGAAGCCCAGGAATTCGTTCATGATCAACAGGAAAATCTTGAGCAAATGGACAACATTTCCGGCCTGGGTGGTCCTTGGTGTTTTCGTGGTGTCGGCGCAAGAGCCGTTCTCCAAAATCACGGCCCACGATGGAAAACTCTATGCAGGCGGCGAGGAGTTGCTGCTCGTCTCCGTCGGCTACACACACGACCGGCCGGGGCAGGACTACAGCGATCCGATGTCCTACAAAGACTTCGGCTATGACCTGGTCGATCTGGACCTGCAAAGAATCCACGAAGCAGGTTTCAACGCGATTCGAACCTGGAGCCTGATTGACGAACAACTCCTCACCCTCGCGCAGAAGCATCACCTTTGGGTTGTGGGTGGCATTCGCACCGAGCGAAACATTAATCCCGACAACGAAAACGCCGTCAACGAGGCGCTGGCAACCGTTGCCGCCGCGGCCCGTGTCTATGCCCGGCATCCCAATACGGCCATGCTCCTTCTTCTGAATGAACCGGAGCTCAAACCGCTCGCCGGAGTGAAGCCCAACAAGCTTAGAAATTACCTCGACCGCCTCGCCGCCGCAGCGCGCGAAAATTACCCCGGCATTCCAGTCGGGATTTCCAATTGGCCCAACGCCGGATTCATCGATTCGGATTCATGGGACGTCATCGCGTACAATGTCTACGCCAACTCAACGGTCAAGTTCCAGAAAGCGATGGGCTATCGGGGTTACCTGGACGCCGTGCGGAGGCGGAAGGCGGCTGGCAAGCCGTTCTTTGTCTCAGAGTTCGGATTTTACTCGCCGGTTCCGAGACTCAACCCGAACGATACCTTCAAATACCATTTCGTGCCGAGCGAGGAAAAACAGGCCGCCCTCCTCGTTGACGACATGGAGGCGCTTTATCAAAGCGCCGTCGCCGGCGGAGCGTTGATGCAATGGAAGGACAACTGGTGGATGTCCCAGGAACTTTTCTCCCCCGCCCTTGCCAGAAAGGAAAGGCAGGAAGGCTATGTGAACAAGGATGTCCACGACCTTGAATGCATCGAATGGTCAGGGCTTCTTTCGATGGACAAGGATCCCCGCGGTGTCCCCCGGCCTGCGTTCTACGCGGTTCAACGGGCCAATCAGGCCATCATGACGGAGCCCGATTCGGAGACGATCTACCGTGGAAAATTCCCGATCTCAGTTCATCTGACCGACGCCGTCGAACAAGTGGAACTGATCGTCGACGGTAAAAACCTTGGCCGGCTTGCGCGTACCACGCCGGAGTGGTTCCGCTCTGAAATTGCGGAGAGCGGGAAGGAGCTCAAGCGGCACGACATCCTCCTGCGCGCTTTTGACAAGGAGGGAAAGCTGCTGCGCGAGGTAAGACGCTACGCCTGGACAGCGGAAAAAAACTCCCTGCCGGCGCTGAACATCACCTGGCGAAAGGACGAAGCCAACCGGATCCTATTTCTGTTTCACCTCTCCGACGAGGATGGCAGACCGGTCAAGGATGCCCGCATCAATTGGGGGGCGCTGGATTCGATCATTTGGACCGAGGACGAAGGGTCGGTCAAAACCCAGAAGGACGGCACGGCGATCCTCAAACGGCCGATGCCTTCCAACTTCATGGTCCTTTGCGCCGGCTACGAATACCAGCGGAAGGATTTCAAGCGTGTCATCTCCGACATTTACTTTTTTAAACAGTAGCTCGAAGAATCTGCGTCCAGGAACTCACAGCTTTGCGACCTTGACCCAGTAAATGTCCGGATCCTGCCGGATCTCGGCGAGACACTTCTCATCAGGAACGCTGTCGAGGTTGAGCACGGTGAGCGCCTCCCCGCCCTGTTTCTCGCGGGCCAGCGACATGCTGGCGATATTGACCTTATGCCTGCCCATGAGCGTGCCGATGTGGCCGACGATGCCCGGCCGGTCCTTGTTCGCCATCAGGAACAAAACTCCTTGGGGCGTCGCTTCCACCGGAGTGTCATTGATCCGGACGATGCGCGGATTGTTGGGCGATCCGTAGAATGTCCCCGCGATCGAATTTTCCCCTTCAGTGCTGATTGCGATGATCTGGACCAGCTCGGTGTAATCCTTGAGGTCGCTTGATTTGCGTTCCTCAATCTGGATGCCAAGATTCTGCGTGATCGACATGACGTTGACCGCGTTGACTTCCTTGCCGGCCACCTGCTCCAGAAATCCCGCCAGGATCGCGCGCGTGACCGGTTTGGTGTCCACCTCTGAAATCCTGCCGCTATAATCAATGACGACTTTTTCCACTCGCTTTGGCGAAAGCTGCGACAGAATCCTTCCCAGCTTCTGGCCGAAAGCCAGGTAGGGCTGGATGATGATGAGTGTTTTGGCATCGACGTTGGGCACGTTGACCGCATTGCGAATCGTTCCCTCGAGCAACAGCTCGGAAACGGCCTCGGCGATCTCGATTCCAACGCTCTCCTGCGCCTCCATGGTCGAAGCGCCCAGGTGAGGCGTCATGATCACCTGCGGCAGGTCGCGCAACGGAAAATCGGCAGGCGGCGGTTCTTTCTCATACACATCGATTGCCGCGCCGGCAACCTGGCCCGATCGGATGGCCTCAGCCAGTGCTTTTTCGTCGACGATACCGCCGCGCGCGCAGTTGATGATTCTCACACCCTTCTTCATTTTTTTGAATTGCGCGGCGCCCAAGAGTCCCTTGGTCTCCTCCGTCAACGGAACATGGACCGTGATAAAATCCGCCCGCGCATAAATCTCATCGAGTTCAGCCAGTTCCACCTGGAGGCTCTTGGCGCGGTGGACGGATAGAAAAGGGTCGTAAGCCAGCACGCGCATCCCGAAAACGATCGCCCGCCGGGCGACTTCCGCGCCGATCCGGCCGAGTCCGATGACACCGAGCGTTTTGTTGTAGACCTCAACGCCCTCAAATGATTTTCGGTCCCACTTGCCTGTTTTCATGGAGGCGTGCGCCTGCGGAATCATCCGTGCCAGGGCGAGAAGCATCGAAAATGAATGCTCGCACGTCGAAACCGTGTTGCCGCCGGGGGTGTTCATGACGATGATGCCCCGAGCCGTGGCCGCGTCGACATCCACATTATCCACACCGACTCCCGCCCGTCCGATCGCGCGCAGGCGTGAAGCCTTGGCAATCAGGCCTGCGTTGACCTTTGTCTGGCTGCGAACCAGCAGGACTTCGAACTCAGGGATGATCTTGTGAAGCTCGGCCTCGGGAAGGTTCAACTTGACTTCGACATGGAAGCGATCGTTCTGCTTGAGAAGATCGATCCCCTTCGGTGAGATCGGTTCGGCTACAAGGATATTGATTTTTGCGCTCATGCAATCGGCCGAGACTATTCATTCATTTATCATTTATCAATTAGCATTTCTCAGATACGCTGTGATCTCATGCGCGACCGATTTTTAAAAAAGTTTCAGAAAAGCCCCAAATACCGGATTCTGGTGGCCCTCAAGAAAGGCGGCTCCCTCTCCGTCGGCGAGCTCAAAACCCGCCTCGGCCTCTCGTACATGGGCGTGAAGCAACACTGCATTCAGTTGGAAAAGGACGGGGTCATTGACCACAGGCGCCGCGCTCTCAAGAACAGGATAGGCCGGCCGGAGCTTGCCTACGGCCTCACGTCCCTGGCCGAAAACTATTTTCCCTCCCATGACACGCCGTTCACCCACGAGCTCTTGGAATCGCTCGCGGGCCTTTATGGCCGAAGCGCGCCCGAAAAAATTCTCTACACCGCCTATCAAAAGAGAATCCAGTCTTACCGGAAAAGACTCACCGCCCTGCTCGTCGAGGAAAAGATCGACCAGTTCTGCAAACTGCGCGAAAAGGACGGCTACCTGCTGGACGTGAAAGGGGCAGGCCCCGATGGCTGGATCGTCACGGAGTACCACTCGCCCATCGGGGCGCTTCTGTCCAACTATCCGATTCTTTCCCACTTCGAGCTGCAGCTCTATCAGAAGCTCTTTCATCCGCAGGTGAAACGGACCTCATTGAAGACCGGCGCTCCCTATCTGGCCATATTCGAGATTCCTTGCGTCGCGTGAATCCTCGACCACACCATGGATGGGCATCAGGAAGCTTGAATCTGGCAATAATAAGAATAAGTTAAAG